>NZ_JAPCIS010000086.1:0-565 GCF_027707425.1 Aeromonas sp. QDB63 | reverse complement strand
GAAGCGCTGCAACTCAAGCTCAATGAAGAAGGGCTCATCGATTTCGACCTGTGGTGCCTGGACGGCTCCAATGTCAGAGCATCCAAAGATGCTGCCGGTGCACGTAAAAAAACACCTCAATGAATCAAGCCCTTGGCCGTTCGCGGGGAGGTTTCGGCAGCAAAATTCACTTGGTCACGGACGGTCATGGCTTACCACTGAGCTTCTGCCTGTCACCGGGGCAATCAGCAGAAATCAGCTATGCAACAAGCGCGTTGGCCATGGCGAGGATACCAACGTCATCAGGTCGCTACCGAACACGGCCAGCGCATCTTGCCGCAGACAAGGCCTATAGCAGCAAAGCCTTTCGAGCCGAGCTACGGCGGAGAAGGATAAAAGCGGTCATTCCGCAACGCAGCGACCAGCAACGGCGCCATAAGGGGCGTCCATTGGTACTGGACAAGGTGCATTACCGCAGGCGCAATGTCGTGGAGCGGTGCTTCGGTTGGTTGAAGAAGTTTCGCCGGTTTTCAACGAGATATGAAAAGCTAGCCAAGAGTTTTGCAGCCTTTATCAAACTGGCTTT
>NZ_JAPCIS010000085.1:0-568 GCF_027707425.1 Aeromonas sp. QDB63 | reverse complement strand
TGCGCACTTCCTTCGGTATCAATTTCAGACCCTTCTTGAACATGCTGTAGGGGGTCTGACCCTCCATCATCCTGCCCTGATGTGGCCGCTCGGTGTTGTAGTGTTCCAGGTAGCTATCCAGGTCTGTCTGCATCTGTTCTACCGACTCATACCAGGTCGTCCTCCCCTTGATACGGAAGTGCTCATCCAGCAGTGTGCGGTGCAACCGCTCGATAAAGCCATTGCTCTGCGGCCTGCGTACCTTGGTGGTCCGGTGCTCAATCCCCTCCAGTTGCAGGAACAGCTCGTAGGGATGATGGTCAGGGCGCCCACAGAACTCGCGCCCGTTGTCCGACAAGATGGTATAGACCCGAGCCTCATGGGCTTCGAAGAACGGCAGGACCGTTTCGTTGAGCACATGAACCGAGGTCACCGGCAGCTTGCTGGTGTAGAGCCGTCCCCAGGCGTGGCGGCTGTAGCAGTCCAGCACGGTTTGCAGATACACCTTGCCTACCCCCTTGAGTGCGCCGACGAAGAAGGTGTCGACCGCCACCAGTTCCCCGGTGTAGTGAACCTCAATTTGGCGTTC
>NZ_JAPCIS010000084.1:0-588 GCF_027707425.1 Aeromonas sp. QDB63 | reverse complement strand
CTCATGATGAACCCTTTTTCATGGCTCCAGATGACAAACATGATCTCATATCAGGGACTTGTTCGCACCTTCCCTAAGGTTCGGATTATGGACTGCATCGGGTGTCATGTTACATACCTCTGTCTGCATGTGCTCTTTATCATGCCCTATCTCACCCCACACTGTCGTGCCCAGTGCTCAACAAAGTTTGCACATGTTGCAGAGCCGACTCTTGGTTACCAACCAACTAGTTTGGTGTCTTGATTTATTGATGGACATCATGAGCAACCCCGAGCAATATTCTATAGTTTCGAAGAGTTCGATTAGGAATAGGGGCTATGCCTATTTATACAAGTGTTTTAAAGTTGGATAAACCAATCGGAACACCACCCCATCAAGTAGAGGTAACCGTCTATTCCAGCCCATATGGTGGCTACATCAGAGTCAGTGAAATGGATGTTCACAATGAGAATGCTGCCGCATTCACATCCGCTTTAATGTCCGCAGACGAGTGTCGTGCCCTTGCTCGGTCACTAAATAGCTGTTCCGAATAGTAGATCACCGGAGGAAGGGAACTCAGTCCAGTTTGTGCGATCTGATTAGTCGCTA
>NZ_JAPCIS010000083.1:0-611 GCF_027707425.1 Aeromonas sp. QDB63 | reverse complement strand
GAACGCCAAATTGAGGTTCACTACACCGGGGAACTGGTGGCGGTCGACACCTTCTTCGTCGGCGCACTCAAGGGGGTGGGCAAGGTGTATCTGCAAACCGTACTGGACTGCTACAGCCGCCACGCCTGGGGACGGCTCTACACCAGCAAGCTGCCGGTGACCTCGGTCCATGTGCTCAACGAAACGGTCCTGCCGTTCTTCGAGGCTCACGAGGCGCGGGTCTATACCATCCTGTCGGACAACGGGCGCGAGTTCTGCGGACGCCATGACCATCACCCCTACGAGCTGTTCCTGCAACTGGAGGGGATTGAGCACCGGACCACCAAGGTACGCAGGCCGCAGAGCAACGGCTTTATCGAGCGGCTACATCGCACCCTGCTGGATGAACACTTCCGTATCAAGGGGAGGACGACCTGGTATGAATCAGTGGAGCAGATGCAGACAGACCTGGACAGCTATCTGGATCACTACAACACCCAGCGGCCACATCAGGGCAGGATGATGGAGGGTCAAACCCCCTACAGCATGTTCAAAAAGGGTCTGAAATTGATACCGAAGGAAGTGCGCACTAAAGTAGCGTAAACAAGACACCGGTTTGAGGCCGGTGTCAG
>NZ_JAPCIS010000082.1:0-634 GCF_027707425.1 Aeromonas sp. QDB63 | reverse complement strand
CCCATTACTGGGTGATAGCTGCTCGCGCAGTACCGGGTTCCTGCTTCATCGGGCGGCCTGATTGCACCACGCCTCCACAGGCTAAAACGGCGTGTCCCGCCGCTAAAATATTGCGAGCGCCGTTCACATCGGCGTTCGCCTCATAACCACACGCAGCGCATTTAAACTGGCTTTGCGTCTGGCGGTTATCCTTCGCAGTATGCCCACAACAGGCGCACTGCTGGCTCGTGTAGGCCGGGTTTATCGCCAACACCTGACCGCCTCGCCATGCCTGCTTATATTCGAGCTGGCGGCGCAGCTCAAACCAGCCCTGATCTAATATCGAACGATTCAGCCCTGATTTTGCCCGGACGTTGCGCCCCGGCTGGCTGGTCGTGCCCGCTGCTGATTTTGACATGCTGGCAACCTTCAAATCCTCAATGACGATCATCGCGTGGTTTTTGCTGATAGTCGTTGTGACCTTGTGAAGGTAATCGCGGCGGGTATTGGCGATATGTGAGTGCAGCCGCTGGATCTTGGCTTTTTGTTTCTTCCAGTTGCTGCTGAACTTTACCTTTTTGCTCAACTGGCGTTGGAGCCTTGCCAGCTTGGTCTGATTGGTTTTGAAGCTGTTGACGGGCTCAAACACCGTGCC
>NZ_JAPCIS010000081.1:0-677 GCF_027707425.1 Aeromonas sp. QDB63 | reverse complement strand
TTTGTTATCCGGTTTGAAGCCGTATGACCACTCCCTTTTGTGGGCAACTGTCAGGTGAATACCATCTCCATACATATTGTTTGCGTGAAGGTACAATTTTCGGTCTCCGAGGTATGGCGCATAAGCGTCTCGTGCCGCAGATCTCTCGAAAACTACACATGCTATATCATGAGGCTCAATGACATCAAACACCAGTACTTCAGCCTGTACGTCCGATGGGTCGTAGATTTTAAGCCTTTGTTCCTCACGGGAGGGGATGCCTGCAATGTCTTGATACATACCTGCAAATGCTCGAGGAGTCATTAGGTTGGTAAGGGGTTGAGTACTAATACGTCCATCAGCAGCGTTGTGACAGCAGAAGGCACAATTCTTCGTCCAAAGAATTGAGGGGGGAAGAACTAGAATAAACCAATCAACAGTGACGTCTGACATTCGATATTTGTACAGCATCTGACAGTTGGGAAAGCCAATAGATAGAGATGTACTATCACTATGACCATCAAATCGGTAGTTATCATTGATAACTGGAGCTGCATCTACCTCATGTGCACGGCCAACAGGATAAATCCCATGAGTCATTATTGATGGAAGGTTGATTGCCCTAAATAGCTGTTCCGAATAGTAGATCACCGGAGGAAGGGAACTCAGTCCAGTTTGTGCGATCTGATTAGTCGCTA
>NZ_JAPCIS010000080.1:0-701 GCF_027707425.1 Aeromonas sp. QDB63 | reverse complement strand
ATCTCCGAGGTCGCTCGGCGCCTCAACATCTGTGCAGAAGGGTTGGCCAATGATGCCTTGCTCGCGGACAGTGCCCTGTCTCAGGCCCGTCAGCGACTCGGCAAACAGCCGCTCGAGTGGCTGTTCAAACAGTGCGCCGATGTGTGGGGGCGGGAACGTTATCCTGAAGACCATTGGCACGGTTTACAGGTCTTTGCCATCGATGGGGCCCTGTTCCGAACCCAGGATATGCCTGAACTCAGAGCACATTTCGGCTCGGGTAACACCTCAACCAACCGGCAGACACCCTACCCGATGCTGCGGTTGGTCACGCTCATGAATGTCCGCTCGCATGTCATTGCCAACGCGGCCATCAGCCCGTACCGCAAAGGGGAAATCCCCCTGGCCAGCGAGTTCATTCACTCATTGCCGGACAAGTCAGTGACCCTGCTGGATAAAGGCTTCTTCGGTGCCGACCTGTTGCTGCGTATTCAGGCCGAAGACACCGACCGTCACTGGCTCATCCCGGAACGCAAGGGGCTGGTATACACGGAACTTGAGCGCTATGGCGACGGTGACCGTCTGTTGCAAATGACGGTCTCGCCTCAGGCTAGCAAGAAAAACCCGGCGTTGCCGACACACTGGCAAGTTCGCGCAGTGACCTATGAGGTGGCAGGCAAGGAGAAAACGGTCTTTACCTCCCTGCCCGTGGCGCGATTCAG
>NZ_JAPCIS010000079.1:0-733 GCF_027707425.1 Aeromonas sp. QDB63 | reverse complement strand
GGGCACTGTTGCAAATAGTCGGTGGTGATAAACTTATCATCCCCTTTTGCTGATGGAGCTGCACATGAACCCATTCAAAGGCCGGCATTTTCAGCGTGACATCATTCTGTGGGCCGTACGCTGGTACTGCAAATACGGCATCAGTTACCGTGAGCTGCAGGAGATGCTGGCTGAACGCGGAGTGAATGTCGATCACTCCACGATTTACCGCTGGGTTCAGCGTTATGCGCCTGAAATGGAAAAACGGCTGCGCTGGTACTGGCGTAACCCTTCCGATCTTTGCCCGTGGCACATGGATGAAACCTACGTGAAGGTCAATGGCCGCTGGGCGTATCTGTACCGGGCCGTCGACAGCCGGGGCCGCACTGTCGATTTTTATATCTCCTCCCGTCGTAACAGCAAAGCTGCATACCGGTTTCTGGGTAAAATCCTCAACAACGTGAAGAAGTGGCAGATCCCGCGATTCATCAACACGGATAAAGCGCCCGCCTATGGTCGCGCGCTTGCTCTGCTCAAACGCGAAGGCCGGTGCCCGTCTGACGTTGAACACCGACAGATTAAGTACCGGAACAACGTGATTGAATGCGATCATGGCAAACTGAAACGGATAATCGGCGCCACGCTGGGATTTAAATCCATGAAGACGGCTTACGCCACCATCAAAGGTATTGAGGTGATGCGTGCACTACGCAAAGGCCAGGCCTCAGCATTTTATTATGGTGATCCCCTGGGC
>NZ_JAPCIS010000078.1:0-972 GCF_027707425.1 Aeromonas sp. QDB63 | reverse complement strand
ACATTCACTTCCCGCCCGTAGCGCTCCAACATCCTTCGCCAACCCAGATAATTTCTCAGATAGTGGGTCGCTACCCCATGGAACCGCTCCATCCACTCTTTCAATCGACGGTGATATCCGTTTACATGCTGGATGTGGTACGCGCCAACCACACGCTCGCCTTGACGATTGCGCACGACCTGATGGGTCACTCCCTGCGCTTTGCTGAAACTGGCATACACCCCGGCGCCGTCGCTACACAACACCGCATCTGACGAGACAAGGGGTGTCAAAACAGCTATCACCGTCTCGGCATTCATTTTCTCCAACTGAAAATCCGCATGGTGACCAGCCCGGTCCTGAACCACCATCACCGGGATGTAATCCGGCCCTGTGCCTCGGGTACGGCCTTTGCCCCCACGGTGGCGGGCCGGGCGGGGCAAACCACGTTGCCCTTTAAACGACTCCAAGAAGAAGGTCTCATCAACCTCGACGATACCCCCTTCCCGTGCCGCCTGGTGACTCGCCATGGCTTTCAGGAAGCGGTGACGCCACAAGAAGGCGGTGTTTTTACAGACTCCGCAGCGGACGGCAGCCTGTCGGACGGTCAGACCGTCGATGAGGGCCTGGGCGTAGTCTTCCCAGCATTGTGCCTTGCGAAGTCGAGCCAGAGGCGTCTTGGTGAGAACGGAACTGGTGCGCAGACACTGCTTGCAGCGATAACGACGCAGCCCTCGACTCCAACCCCAGGGAGCCAACTGCGTAGCCTCGGCCTGACAGTGAGGGCAACATCGACAAGCGGGGAGTTGAGCGGCCAGCGAGGTGATTGGGTGAGGGGTAGTGAGTTCATGTTGCGCGAGGCGACGCTGGCGCATGGTGAGCTGTGGAAAGAGAGACAGTAGATGTTGAAAGGCTTGGGTATCCATGATGGAGGCCCTCAGGGTGATGACCTACTTCAAGGTTAGCCTTTCAACATGTAATTGGGACAGCGCC
>NZ_JAPCIS010000076.1:0-1088 GCF_027707425.1 Aeromonas sp. QDB63 | reverse complement strand
TATGGCATCGCATTTTATTTTCTTTCTCTGGTTCTGAAATCCATCCCTGTCGGTGTTGCTTATGCAGTCTGGTCGGGACTCGGCGTCGTCATAATTACAGCCATTGCCTGGTTGCTTCATGGGCAAAAGCTTGATGCGTGGGGCTTTGTAGGTATGGGGCTCATAATTGCTGCCTTTTTGCTCGCCCGATCCCCATCGTGGAAGTCGCTGCGGAGGCCGACGCCATGGTGACGGTGTTCGGCATTCTGAATCTCACCGAGGACTCCTTCTTCGATGAGAGCCGGCGGCTAGACCCCGCCGGCGCTGTCACCGCGGCGATCGAAATGCTGCGAGTCGGATCAGACGTCGTGGATGTCGGACCGGCCGCCAGCCATCCGGACGCGAGGCCTGTATCGCCGGCCGATGAGATCAGACGTATTGCGCCGCTCTTAGACGCCCTGTCCGATCAGATGCACCGTGTTTCAATCGACAGCTTCCAACCGGAAACCCAGCGCTATGCGCTCAAGCGCGGCGTGGGCTACCTGAACGATATCCAAGGATTTCCTGACCCTGCGCTCTATCCCGATATTGCTGAGGCGGACTGCAGGCTGGTGGTTATGCACTCAGCGCAGCGGGATGGCATCGCCACCCGCACCGGTCACCTTCGACCCGAAGACGCGCTCGACGAGATTGTGCGGTTCTTCGAGGCGCGGGTTTCCGCCTTGCGACGGAGCGGGGTCGCTGCCGACCGGCTCATCCTCGATCCGGGGATGGGATTTTTCTTGAGCCCCGCACCGGAAACATCGCTGCACGTGCTGTCGAACCTTCAAAAGCTGAAGTCGGCGTTGGGGCTTCCGCTATTGGTCTCGGTGTCGCGGAAATCCTTCTTGGGCGCCACCGTTGGCCTTCCTGTAAAGGATCTGGGTCCAGCGAGCCTTGCGGCGGAACTTCACGCGATCGGCAATGGCGCTGACTACGTCCGCACCCACGCGCCTGGAGATCTGCGAAGCGCAATCACCTTCTCGGAAACCCTCGCGAAATTTCGCAGTCGCGACGCCAGAGACCGAGGGTTAGATCATGCCTAGCATTCACCTTCCGGCCGCCCGCTA
>NZ_JAPCIS010000075.1:0-1162 GCF_027707425.1 Aeromonas sp. QDB63 | reverse complement strand
TAAATAGCTGTTCCGAATAGTAGATCACCGGAGGAAGGGAACTCAGTCCAGTTTGTGCGATCTGATTAGTCGCTAAACAAAACAAGCCACACCCAAAGGACTGAGTTGATGCCTATCCTACCACCTCTGCCACGACCACAACGGCGCCGCATTCACAAAATCATCCATGCCACCCGTGATAAAGGACATGCTCGTCGCTTGATGGCCATCTTGCTGTTACATGAAGGACGCACGATCACCGATGTTCATCACCTTACCGGCGCTGCGCGCTCGACCATCGGTCGTTGGCTTCGGTGGTATCGAGATGAAGGCATAGATGCGCTAGAAGCCTTACCGGCTGGCCGTGCCCCAGTCTTACCTATCGCCAAGATTGTCACCCTACTGGTGCTGCTCATGCAGTTTTCTCCGCAAGATTTTGGTTATCAGCGCAGCCGTTGGTGTACTGAACTATTGGCTATAAAAATCAATCGGTTAACAGGGCTCAATGTGGCAGCCTCCACGCTCCGCCGATGGTTACCTCGTATGGGCATTGTCTGGCGCAGGCCCGTGCCGACCTTGCGGATAAAAGACCCAGCCTATCAGGAAAAAATGGCGAATATCGACGCCGCGCTGGCCCGCTGTGATGCCGATAATCCGGTGTTTTATGAGGATGAAGTCGATATAGACCTCAATCCCAAATTAGGAGCCGACTGGATGTTCAGAGCGCAGCAAAAGCGGGTTGTCACACCGGGGCAGAATGCCAAGCATTATCTGGCAGGCGTTCTCCACGCAGGCAACGGAAGGGTACTTTACGTCAGCGGGATCAAGAAAAACTCATCGCTGTTTATTGCCATGCTGGAAAAGCTGCGCCACCACTACCGACGAGCCAAAACCATCACGTTGATCCTCGATAACTACATCATTCACAAAAGCAAACAGACCGAGCGATGGTTGAAGAAGAATCCCAAGTTCTGCCTGGTGTTCCAGCCAGTTTACAGCCCTTGGGTTAATCACATAGAACGGCTATGGCACAAGTTACATGAAACCATCACGCGCAATCATCAATGCAGAGGGATGGCAAACCTGCTGGCCCGAGTGAAACACTTCATGGATACCGTGTCTCCTTTCCCGGGGAATGGCTATGGCACAGCGAAGGTGTAGCACTATTGGGATCAGTTATTTA
>NZ_JAPCIS010000074.1:0-1193 GCF_027707425.1 Aeromonas sp. QDB63 | reverse complement strand
GGTAAGCAGAGTTTTTGAAATGTAAGGCCTTTGAATAAGACAAAAGGCTGCCTCATCGCTAACTTTGCAACAGTGCCAATTTATGAGTAAAGGATTATGTCCACGATAAGCACCTGGGTCGATTCCTGGGAGGCGGCCATGAGGGTAGGGAAGCGCCGTCCCGTCAAGTCAGCGTAATGCTCTGCCAGTGTTACAACCAATTAACCAATTCTGATTAGAAAAACTCATCGAGCATCAAATGAAACTGCAATTTATTCATATCAGGATTATCAATACCATATTTTTGAAAAAGCCGTTTCTGTAATGAAGGAGAAAACTCACCGAGGCAGTTCCATAGGATGGCAAGATCCTGGTATCGGTCTGCGATTCCGACTCGTCCAACATCAATACAACCTATTAATTTCCCCTCGTCAAAAATAAGGTTATCAAGTGAGAAATCACCATGAGTGACGACTGAATCCGGTGAGAATGGCAAAAGCTTATGCATTTCTTTCCAGACTTGTTCAACAGGCCAGCCATTACGCTCGTCATCAAAATCACTCGCATCAACCAAACCGTTATTCATTCGTGATTGCGCCTGAGCGAGACGAAATACGCGATCGCTGTTAAAAGGACAATTACAAACAGGAATCGAATGCAACCGGCGCAGGAACACTGCCAGCGCATCAACAATATTTTCACCTGAATCAGGATATTCTTCTAATACCTGGAATGCTGTTTTCCCGGGGATCGCAGTGGTGAGTAACCATGCATCATCAGGAGTACGGATAAAATGCTTGATGGTCGGAAGAGGCATAAATTCCGTCAGCCAGTTTAGTCTGACCATCTCATCTGTAACATCATTGGCAACGCTACCTTTGCCATGTTTCAGAAACAACTCTGGCGCATCGGGCTTCCCATACAATCGATAGATTGTCGCACCTGATTGCCCGACATTATCGCGAGCCCATTTATACCCATATAAATCAGCATCCATGTTGGAATTTAATCGCGGCCTCGAGCAAGACGTTTCCCGTTGAATATGGCTCATAACACCCCTTGTATTACTGTTTATGTAAGCAGACAGTTTTATTGTTCATGATGATATATTTTTATCTTGTGCAATGTAACATCAGAGGGCACTGTTGCAAATAGTCGGTGGTGATAAACTTATCATCCCCTTTTGCTGATGGAGCTGCACATGAACCCATTCA
>NZ_JAPCIS010000073.1:0-1258 GCF_027707425.1 Aeromonas sp. QDB63 | reverse complement strand
TGGATTTGACCCCATAGGTCCAGACACTTTTTCCCGCTTAGGGTTGTGATACCCGACTGCGCAGAAATTCCCGTGGTGAACGGTATCCCAAGGCGCTGTGCGGGTGGTGCTCGTTATAATGCTCAAACGCAATAGCCAAATTGCCTACCGCTGTTCGGCTATCCGGTTTTGGCATCATCTCGATATAGTCTCGCTTCATCGTCTTCACGAAGCTCTCCGCTATACCGTTACTCTGTGGGCTTCTCACTGCTGTCGTTCTGGGCTCCAACCCGATTTCTCGTGCAAACGCGCGGGTCTCATGGGCTCGATACGCCGAGCCATTATCAGTCAGCCACTCCACCGGTGATGCCGGCAACGAATCCCCAAAGCGATGTTCGACAGACCTCAGCATGACATCTTGCACAGTGTCACTATCGTAACCCCCAGTACTGGCCGCCCAGTCCAACGCTTCCCTATCGCAGCAATCCATGGCGAACGTGACACGTAGTTTTTCACCGTTATCGCAGCGAAACTCGAAGCCATCTGAGCACCACCGTCGATTGCTCTCCTTGACGGCAACACGCCCCTTATGTGCCTGCTGGGCCAATGGTGCAGCTGGTTTTCTTTCCAGCAGCAAGCCATGTTCGCGCATGACGCGATATACCCGCTTAGCGTTTACCACAGGTTGTTCTGTTGCCTCAGACTGACGCCGTAACAGCGCCCAGACCCGGCGATAGCCATAGGAGGGAAGCTCTGCCATCGCCTCCATGATACGGCCAAGTAAGGCTGCATCATCACGCTGGCGATGATGACGACCATCTTGCCAACCCGGTTTTCGATGAACACGAACGGATAGCTGCGCACGCGATACATTAAGAGCCTGGCTCACAGCACTTAATCGTCGTCCCCCGGCAACAAGGGCGCATGCGCAATCCATTTTTTTGCTCGACCATACTCCACGGCTTCTTTGAGGATCTCGTTCTCCATGGTCTTCTTCCCGAGCAGACGCTGAAGCTCTCGGATCTGCTTGATGGCAGCAGCCAACTCGGAAGCAGGAACAACATCCTCACCGGCGGTGATCGCCGTGAGAGACCCTTCTTGGAATTGCTTACGCCATTTGAAAAGCTGGTTTGCGTTGACGTCGTGCAAGCGAGCAACATGAGAGACGGTCATCCCGGGCTCAAAGGTCTGCTGCACGATGGCGATCTTTTCTTGTGGAGTCCGGCGTCGACGGCGCTCGGCCCCTGTTAACACTTCGACCATCTTCTCGTTGTGACTA
>NZ_JAPCIS010000072.1:0-1259 GCF_027707425.1 Aeromonas sp. QDB63 | reverse complement strand
CCCAGGGCGAGAGCGTGAACATATTGTTAAATTGACTTCAATTCAGCCAGCCCTGCATCCAATACCTTTTCCAGATATGGGCTGCTCATGCCCGCAAATTGCTGCTTCTTCCGCAAGCTTGCCTTACGGCTGGTTTCGGCTCGCAGCATGTTTTGCGCCATGTGTCGTGCACAGGCCAATATTTGAGGGGCATCACCTCGATATATCTGGCAGGCATCCTCATTCATCACGACATCCAGAACCCAGTGCAGGCTATTTTCAATTGCCCAGTGCCCTCGTACCGCTGAAGCAAACTGCTCTGGTGTCAGTTCAGCCGAGCTGATGTAGTAGCGATACTCCATCGAAAATTTTTCCATATTTTCAATTCGATAGGATATTGCGACACCGACAGTCTTCAGCGATTTCCACTCTGGAAATTGCTCTGATAGTGCTCCGGCTGGTAACACATGGTACTCGCGGCCATCGATGCGACCGTGCTCTTTCTCGACACTGAGCGTTTCTTCACTCAGCGGCTTCTTGGTCGACTCGGCCAGAGCTGCGCGTACTGCATTATGCAGTGTGGGCTGGTTACCTTTTACCGCCAGCAAGTAGTCGCCACCGCCCTTGACTATGGTTGAGGCTATTCCAGTCTGGCAGCCCATGGCATCGATGGATACCAGGCAGCCTTTTATATCGAGGAGTGCCAGTAATTCAGGAATGGCGGTGATTTCGTTAGATTTCTCATCTGTTTTGACTTGCCCGAGCACCAGACGATTCTCAGCGGCAAAGGCACTGACCATATGAATGGTAGACTGACGACTGTCTCGGTCGTAAGAGCTGCGTAAGGTCTTGCCGTCAATGGCAATCAGCTCACCATCGGTACGTTCTGATGTTGCTTGCATCCAGCGGACGAAGGCGTTCTGGAATTGCTCCGGTTGAATACGGGAGATGATCCTGGCTATGGTGTCGTGAACAGGTAATCCGTTATGAAACAATCCATTACGCTGAAACCATTCCAGATGTGCCTCGCCGAAAAGCTCGATATCTTCCCAACCTTGAGCTCCACCAATAGCAGCACAGACGGTGAGAAAAACCACATCGAAGAAGGGGTACGCGATTTTGGTTGTCTGACGAGGGTCTTCAAGTTCGGAGAAGAATTGGGTAAATGCCGCTTGATGGTTCATGACGAAACTCCCGTAAAAGAGAGTATAAGATCACACCCTGTTCGGTCGGTCAAATCCTCGTGCCCTGCTTAAAAAACGTTCGCGATCTTGCCCTGG
>NZ_JAPCIS010000071.1:0-1477 GCF_027707425.1 Aeromonas sp. QDB63 | reverse complement strand
TGTGATTCATGACTGGGGTGAAGTCGTAACAAGGTAACCCTAGGGGAACCTGGGGTTGGATCACCTCCTTACCTTAATGATGACGAAGTTGTTGAGTGTTCACACAGATTGCCTTGATTCAAGTTTAGAGACAGTACACGAAGTGGGTCTGTAGCTCAGGTGGTTAGAGCGCACCCCTGATAAGGGTGAGGTCGGTGGTTCGAGTCCACTCAGACCCACCACTTCGATTACGGGGCTATAGCTCAGCTGGGAGAGCGCCTGCTTTGCACGCAGGAGGTCTGCGGTTCGATCCCGCATAGCTCCACCATATCGTACTGTATTTGTCAGAAGACAAAGCCATGAGTTGAACATGTTGTTCAATGTATGCCTTTGACTTCTTTACGAAGTTTGCTCTTTAACAATCTGGAAAGCTGATTTAAAAAGTAGTTCTCAAACATTTGTTACAAGTGCTTTGGAAACTTCTTGGCGAAAACCAAATTTTATTTGGTCACCTTCCTTCGGGAAGAAAGTTGTGCAGCAACAAGCTGGGTCGTTCAACGACACTTCTTGGGGTTGTATGGTTAAGTGACTAAGCGTACATGGTGGATGCCTTGGCAGTCAGAGGCGATGAAGGACGTACTAACCTGCGATAAGCCGTGAGCAGTCGGTAAGAGACATTACGACTCACGGATTTCCGAATGGGGAAACCCACTTAGCATAAGCTAGGTATCGCTACGTGAATACATAGCGTAGCGAGGCGAACCGGGAGAACTGAAACATCTAAGTACCCCGAGGAAAAGAAATCAACCGAGATTCCCTCAGTAGCGGCGAGCGAACGGGGATTAGCCCTTAAGCATCTTGGAAGTTAGTGGAACGGTCCTGGAAAGGCCGGCGATACAGGGTGATAGCCCCGTACACGAAAACAACCTTGATGTGAAATCGAGTAGGGCGGGACACGTGACATCCTGTCTGAATATGGGGGGACCATCCTCCAAGGCTAAATACTCCTGACTGACCGATAGTGAACCAGTACCGTGAGGGAAAGGCGAAAAGAACCCCTGTGAGGGGAGTGAAATAGAACCTGAAACCGTGTACGTACAAGCAGTGGGAGCCCTTCGGGGTGACTGCGTACCTTTTGTATAATGGGTCAGCGACTTACATTTTGTAGCGAGGTTAACCGTATAGGGGAGCCGTAGGGAAACCGAGTCTTAACTGGGCGTCTAGTTGCAAGGTGTAGACCCGAAACCGGGTGATCTAGCCATGGGCAGGTTGAAGGTTGAGTAACATCAACTGGAGGACCGAACCCACTAACGTTGCAAAGTTAGGGGATGACCTGTGGCTGGGGGTGAAAGGCCAATCAAACTCGGAGATAGCTGGTTCTCCCCGAAAGCTATTTAGGTAGCGCCTCGGACGAATACTACTGGGGGTAGAGCACTGTTTGGGCTAGGGGGTCATCCCGACTTACCAACCCCATGCAAACTCCGAATACCAGTAAGTA
>NZ_JAPCIS010000070.1:0-1625 GCF_027707425.1 Aeromonas sp. QDB63 | reverse complement strand
ACGGGAATTTCTGCGCAGTCGGGTATCACAACCCTAAGCGGGAAAAAGTGTCTGGACCTATGGGGTCAAATCCAATCCTAGCGTATTGTCCCCCATCGACCGCATATGCAATTTTGGAGTTCAACACAACATAGACGACATCTTCCTCACCAATGACTGATGTGTTGTTGATTAGATAACTCAGTAGCCCAGATCTCCACTTTCTCTCTCCCTTAAATATAAGTAAATCAACATTATTTAATCTATTTAAGCATTTCTTCAACCTATTGTATTCATGACCCGATCTATTCCACCCTAGAATGTTTAAAATGTCGGTCTGTGTAGTAGTTACTAACGCACATTGTTCAGTTTCAGCATCAAAACTTACATTCAAATTATTCCACAATAGAGTCGACTTCGGTCCGGTATTAGCTGACGAAATTATTTTACTCTCTATACCAGCTAGGGCGATTAATGCGAGAAGTACGCTTTGGTCTGAGCTATCAAGCCCTTCTGCCAATTCAGCACACAGTCTTTCATGACCACTTTCAATATCTAGTATAATATTTTTTGGACGCTTACCACTTGGCATAGGCATGAACAACCCAGGTATTCGCCCTAAAAATGGGGCAGCCAGAGCAAAATTCTTTACATTGTGGTCATTATTTTTAGAAATTTTCATCAACTATTGCTTTAGTTTTTTTATTTTCACAGGGTGGCTGGATATTCTTATCTTTCCTAGTGTTTTGGGCTCCTACCAAACGACTATCACGGTCTATGACAACCAAGGTATCAATAGTTTTTCCTTTTGTGGTTTTCCCTATAGCCTCGATTTTTAGATTTATTTCCATTTTTAATCCATCGCTCCCCTCCTTATTTTTGGTGCATTCTAATTTAGTAGTTAACGCATCATTGCCTTCTATCTTAGCTATAAAATACTCACTGTCTAATGCAGCTTTGAATGAATATGCCCCTCTTGCTCCCTGACCCAAATCTTTTCCTGTGTGATGCACAATGAGAATTGTCGCACCAGTTTTGCATTTTATTTCATCACAACCGGCGATGAATTTCCCCATATCCTCAGCAGAATTCTCATTACCGATAAAACTACGTGCAAGCGTATCAATAACAATCAATCTTACAGGCAAATTAGTTTCTTCTTGAACATTCTTTGTAGCCAAAATTAAATCAGTAACAACCTGTGGTTGTGATACAAATATTGGTTGTGATATACGGTACAGATTGTCTAGGTCATGCCCATCATTGTATTTATTAATCCAGGCGTGCATGCGTTTTTTCATGCCATTGCTTCCCTCGGCAGCAACATAGATTACAGCACCATGTTTTACCTCCCTGCCCTGCCATTTCTTCCCTGATGCGATCCGACAGGCAATATCCATTATAATGAACGATTTTCGCGAACCGCTGGGACCGTAAAATCCAGCTAGCGAATTTTCGTCTAAAAGATCTTCAACTAAAAATTGGTCGTGATCGAAATTTATCGATCCAGCGCCCCTTTCCATAATAAATTTGTTTTTCGGGGAAGATATAGTTTCCATTTCCAATCCACTAAGGAAGGTGCGAACAAGTCCCTGATATGAGATCATGTTTGTCATCTGGAGCCATGAAAAAGGGTTCATCATGAG
>NZ_JAPCIS010000069.1:0-1831 GCF_027707425.1 Aeromonas sp. QDB63 | reverse complement strand
ACTCATAATGAACCCTTTTTCATGGCTCCAGATGACAAACATGATCTCATATCAGGGACTTGTTCGCACCTTCCCTAGACCTTGACCAGCTAAACGGATGGAGAGATGTAACGGATACCTTTGGACTAACTCCTTTTGAATTGCCGCACCAAGCCAAAAGAAACCAAAGTAAGCTGTGACAGAGGGCCGGTAGAACCACTACAGCCGTCATTGTCGCCACCATCATTACCACCGTTATCAATATTGACGCCTTGCACAGTGATAGCGATTGGCTTGGTGATCACGTTAGTGCCAGTACCGCTACGCAAACCGAGGGGGGACTCGCTTGGCAAGCATAAACTACCAGATCACGGGCTGTCATGCGCACTGTGTAGGTCGGATTGCCCGCCGCATCGAGTACCGCTTGGCAAGTGGTCGGGTCAAAGCGCACCAATTGCGAGATTCCATCGTTGTAGTGTTGGCCAACAACGGCGCTGCCAGATTGGTTATACAGCTCTACAGAAAGACGCTCGGTTGCTACATCAGTACCGGAGGCAGTGATGGTTACGTCGATGTACAGTTTGTCATTGGTCAGGGTTGTGCTGTCTATTGCCATGACGAAAGTGCGGTCAGCAACCTCCTCGGCATGAAGCCCGCACCAGACCCTTTTGCCCATACGTAGTAAGCACGGAGATTACCATCTGGCATTTTCATCGTGCTTGAGGCATAAGGGCTGTGTACAGCGCAGGTCAGGTCTTGAATGTCTTGTTAGTGCAAATACCATCCCAAAGACGGTGGCGCTTTGATACCAAAATCAGGGCCGTAAGAATCGCGTACTCCAACGACTTTCTCATTGATCAGCATAACAAGTCATGCGGTTGGCGTTCAGCACGGTATCGCTCATAACGAGGATCTGTTTTACCTCGAAGTGCAGATCTACATAAGCGCCATTGTTGACGATATCTGTACGTTGACTTGCGTAATAATCGCCCATAGCCGATACGCGCTGGTTAATGGTGTTAAACACCTTTTCCACACCATTCTTATCGACAATGAACAGGGCACTATGACGTTAACATCAATAGTAGCAGCGGCTGTTACCACATTACTTGCAACCAATACCACAGCCATCAGGAACCTCCTTGACATCATTAACCCCACCAGAACTGATGTTTTAATTTGAGTGCACGAAATAATATTAAGATACCCTTTCATACAAGGAGGTGTATATTTCCCACAAGTTAACTTTCTAATTTGTGAAACTATGTACAGGACATTTTTACCACAAATCGCTGTGGCTTGAGTGGAACAAACTTAAGGGACGATGAGCCGATCATCACCATCAATTTAAAATCCTCATCATGAACAAGGCACTTCAGTCGCTCGCTGGTAGAAACAATGATGGCGCATTTCAAAAAGTTGATGGAGGGCACTGAATCAGGGATGATAAGTAAAACCTTATGTGAGCGCGATAAACAAACTGAACACCCTTGGTTCGACAGTAAGAAAGCCCGCGTGTCACAGCCAACTGGATCTGGGAAATCAGGCTAATTTAGACAACAACGCCACATATCCGAACAAAGCTACGACCAT
Organism: Aeromonas sp. QDB63; assembly: GCF_027707425.1. Taxonomy (NCBI): domain Bacteria; kingdom Pseudomonadati; phylum Pseudomonadota; class Gammaproteobacteria; order Aeromonadales; family Aeromonadaceae; genus Aeromonas; species Aeromonas sp. QDB63. Next base: position 259 of record NZ_JAPCIS010000069.1, on the reverse strand, counting down.
TAAAATGTAATCATCAATACAGGTTAATGACAGGGTTAACTTGATGGCATATAAAGGGGCTATTGCCATAATATGGCAATTTTTATCGAACATTTTTCCATGCTTACAGCTATGATTTCATCATGTACACAAACCCTACTCATTAAAAAATATAGTTTTAAAAAACAATCTGTTAGATGAATTAAATAGCTGTTCCGAATAGTAGATCACCGGAGGAAGGGAACTCAGTCCAGTTTGTGCGATCTGATTAGTCGCTAAA
>NZ_JAPCIS010000068.1:0-2665 GCF_027707425.1 Aeromonas sp. QDB63 | reverse complement strand
GAAGTGAATGTGCCACGTTGCTTGCATGAGGCGCTGGGGCGCCCCATGCAACACGTAATTGGGACATAGCCTTTTTTATCGATGCTAAAGGGGAGTCCCATCCCTCCCCTTTGAGTGCTGCCATCGACCAGCCCGCAAGGGGAGATGGCCAATGCCCCCAGCCCCGGGAAACCAGGAAATACCCCAGCAGGGCCTGCCGCCAGCGGGATCCGTCAGCTCGGTCGAAGATTTTGAGTACCAGCTCAAGTACCAGCGGGCCTTCGAGGCTGTCTTGTGGAACATGCCGGCGGTCGCTATTTACAGCTTCCGGCGCGCCGCCTTCGACAATCTGGGTCTCAAAGACAACGACATCATCGCCTATTCCAAGCCTGCCACCCCGCATCTCGAGGCCATCACGGCCAACAGCACCACCCCCTACATCACGGCCTTCACCGACTTGCAACACGGCCCCACCGTGCTGGAAGTGCCCGCTGCGGGCCCGGATGGCAGCCTGTATGGGCAGATTGTCGATGCCTGGCAATTCACCATCGCGGATGTAGGCCCGGCGGGGCTCGACCAAGGCAAGGGCGGCAAGTTTTTGCTGACGCCCCCCGGCTACAGCGAGCCGATCCCGGCCGGCTATCTGCATGTTCCTTCCCCGAATTATCGCGTGGCGTTTGCCTTTCGCTCTGTGCCGACGCCCGGCAAGTCGACGAACGATGCCTATCACTACTCCAAGCGCCTGCGCATGTACTCTCTCTCCGAGGCGAGCAATCCGCCGACCCAGCGCTTCGTCGATCCTAGCAACAAGCGCTACCCGACCCTGCCCTACTACTACGAGCGTCACTTCGACGACCTGCACGCGGTGGCCAGCGTCGAGCCCGTGCGCGAGCAGGACAAGGTGATGATGGGGATGCTCACCTCCCTTGGCATAGGTCGCGGCACCTCATTCAACCCGGATGAGAAAACCCGCAAGGCGCTGCGCCAGGCGGCCATCGATGCCTGGTTCTACATGCAGCATTGGTATGACAATTTCCCGAAGGAGAAACGCTACTGGCCTGACAGGCACTACGCCTCCCTCTTGCAGAGCGATGACAACAAGACCTTCACCTTCACCTATGAGGATCGCATCGACCTCATCAATCGCGCCGCCGAGTACTTCTGGTGTACCTATATGCCCAAGGTGCTGAGCGATGCCCCCGCCACCCAATACCTGATGTCGCTTGCTGATAGCGAGGGCAGGCTGCTGGAGGCAGGACAACTGTACAAGCTCACCATCCCGGCCAAGATGCCGGTCAAGCAGTTCTGGGCATTGACCGTCTACAACCGCGACACCATGTCCTTCATCTACAGCGACAGCGGGCGCACCACCCTCTCCTCCTACGATCTCGACAAGATGGCCAAGAACCCGGACGGCGGCGTCACCCTCTACGTGGGCCCGACCGCCCCGCCAGGCAAGGAAAACAACTGGATCCCGACCAGTGGCAAACGCCCGCTGCCGGCCATGCGCTTCTATGGCCCGACCGACGAGTTGAACCACAAGACCTTCAAGCTGGCGGATTTCGAGCGGGTGTAAACGATGAACAGGCGTGGAGCACCATGAGAAAGTCATCCCTTGCGGCAGCATCATGTATCGCTACCACGCCTTCATGGCACAAATCACTGACAAGATGGCACAGGATGCCCATATCTACGGCTATTCCATGGATGAGGCCTACAAGTTCTTCTATGGAACGGCGATCAAGACCGGCCCCCCGCGAAACCGCTTCCAGAACATTCGCCACCTGGCGGACGATACCGAACACCCGGGCATCAACAACGATACCCTGCACCTGCAAGGCTGGCTGGATCTCAGTGCGGAGCCGGTGATCGTCAGCATGCCGGGTATGGACAATGGCCGTTGCTGGATCCTGCACACCCTGGACATGGGCCATTACACCACCTCGATGAGCGCCTGACGCACCCAAGGCACCAATGAGGGTCACTTCACTGGTCGGTTTTTTATTGCCGGATAAGGGCGGGATCCACGGCTAGACAGATTCGGTGTCGAGCCGGGATCTCGCTTATTTACAGTCAGACATTCACTGCCTTTTCTATTAAAGAGATTGCATAAACACATGGTTGAATGATGATTTATGAGATCAATAACAGGTTCTATTTAATACAGGCAGCATGTTAAACAACCCCGCTATAGTGTCCCGCCGTTGCTGGCGATGACTCTGCGATACCAGTCGAAGCTGCGCTTCTTGCTGCGCGCAAAGCTGCCGCTGCCGTCGTCGTTCTTGTCCACGTGGATAAAGCCGTAGCGCTTGCTGTATTCCCCTGTGGTGAAGGAGACGCAGTCGAGACATCCCCAGGGGGTGTAGCCCATCACCTCCACCCCGTCCTCGACGATGGCAAGCTTCATCTGCTCGATATGGGCCCGCAAGTAAGCGATGCGGTAGTCATCGTCTATCTCTCCCCGCTCGTCTTTCTGATCCCGCGCCCCGAAGCCGTTCTCGACGATAAACAGCGGTTTTTCGTAGCGGCCATAGAGCAGGTTCAGGGTGTAACGCAGCCCCACCGGGTCGATTTGCCAACCCCATTCTGAGGCCTTCACATGGGGGTTGGTGGATTTGACCCCATAGGTCCAGACACTTTTTCCCGCTTAGGGTTGTGATACCCGACTGCGCAGAAATTCCCGTGG
>NZ_JAPCIS010000067.1:0-3166 GCF_027707425.1 Aeromonas sp. QDB63 | reverse complement strand
ATGACTCATAATGAACCCTTTTTCATGGCTCCAGATGACAAACATGATCTCATATCAGGGACTTGTTCGCACCTTCCATAGGTGTTCCTATCGGCGCCACTGTTGTCGAAGTGAAAGCTCTCATTCGCATGGATACCAGAAAGTAACCAAAACAAGTTGCAATATATATAGTGTGTCCGCGTATGATAACTCCTATTCTCATCAGATTAGGAGCGTAGCATGCTCGTAAAAGAAATTGTGCCAACAGAGCAGGTCGTTGACATTCTCTGTGATGTCTGTGGTCGTAGTACAAAAACGAATTTTGGAACCAATCAATACGGCTCGTTATCGGCGGATTTTGGCTATGGTTCCCGTCACGATGGTGAACGTTATAAGGTGCATCTGTGTGAAATGTGCTTTTTCGGTACACTCGCAACAGTGAGGGAGATGCATCGCGGGGAACATATGTTTGACGATGACTATGAGGCTGCAAACCCAGACACATTTGGGCGTGATTATTCTAATAGGGAGATAATCTGAATAGTATGCCCCTATATTCGAGGTTGTGTGGAGAGAACTATTTCCTATCATCGACTCATTCTGTGAGCCAATGATATTGTCCTATCGGCTCATTTCGTGAGCCGAACAAGATCCTTCATAGGCTCATCTGGTGAGGTGGTCTCAACGCTCACTACCACCATTAGCTACACAGTGTCATAGAAGATTAGAGCCAGGTCACTCAGCAGATCCAAACGCGATATCGCTCACGTCTTTTTGAATAATGCTATTTCTATAATCATCTTGGTGCCAAAAACAGTGGAGCTGATGCTGGGATTGAGAGATAATTCTCCAGATATAAAAATGTGATACATGAGGCTATCAATGAACGATTTTTTGAAAATTCTGCTGAATATCCGTAGCCTTCGTGCTGCATTGCGTGAGCTCTCTTTTGAGCAGTTGGTCGAGGCTAAAGACAAATTTGACGAAATCTATGCCGAACGTGAGCATCAAGAGAGCAAAATCAGAGCTGAGTCAGCCGAGCGCCTGCAAAAACTGGCTGAGTTTACCGAGCTGCTGAAAGAAGCTGGCATAGATCCGAGTGAGCTGGTTGGTACTGCGGCTCCGGCGAAAGCTGACGGTTCAGCTAAAGCGAAACGCACTCCTCGTCCAGCAAAATACCGCTATACCGAGGATGGTCAGGAGAAGACCTGGACTGGTCAGGGGCGCATGCCCAAGGCCATTGCAGACGCTGTTGCGGCTGGAAAAGCACTGGATGACTTCTTGATCTAATGCTGAGAGCCCATGCCTGCTCGGCGTGGGCCTTTAATTCTATCTGTAGTAGGAGCACCGTATGGGGAGGACATTGGAGGATATGATTTCATCCGAATCACCCGAGGTTGTCCAGAGAGCCAAGGCGCTGGCCGAAGAGCAACTGGTACGTCTCAGTGTGACCAAACTGCTTTCAAATCTCGGGCCTGGTGATGTTCCTGCAATAGATCCCGATGTTCTCGATAGTTTGTTATCACTCAAAAGATTAGTTGAGAGCCATGACTGTCGGTTAAGTCTATTCGTTCATATGCCTGACGGCACACATCATGGCGTCAACATTTAAGGAAAGTGCGAACAAGTATCCCACGAACAAAAAATGAAAATTTTAGTCATTTAATATCAATGGGTTACCAGTAAATGCTCTCGTGCCATATGACTTATTCGCACCTTCCCTAGCCAAGAGTTTTGCAGCCTTTATCAAACTGGCTTTCTGCCTTCGCTACTTGCGCGAGTTATGTGTGGACAGAAAACCAGCATTTTGAGAACACAGCCTAGGGCGCTGTTGGAACAGGACGGTTCATCTGATATCAGAGTACGTGCACTGAGGTGTCCGGAATCGGTGTACACGCAAGCCGGAATCAGCGTTCATTTTAAACCGGAATAGGTGTTCATTTTCGACCGGAATATGCAGCTCCGTTGCAGCAACGCCGCCGCCCGTTCACCGCACTCTTGCTCATGCACTTCCCAGCCCACCCCTTTGCGGCTGTAGATGTCCTCTATCAGATAGAGGTAGTAATACTGGCCGCGCACGAGTGACGGCAAGTAGGTGATATCCCAGGACCACACTTGATTGGACCCAGTCGCGGTATGGCTGGTTGGTACCGGCACATGACGCGGTGGTTGGCTCCGGCCACGCCTGTGCTGCTGGTCAGCCGCCCGCAAGATGCGATAGAAGCTCGACTCACTGGCCAAGTAGCGCCCCTGGTCGGCCAGCCGTGGCACAATTTGACTCGGCGGCAACGAGGCGAACTCCTGGCTATTGCAGACGTCCAGCACGGCCTGCCGCTCCTCTGGGCTCAATGCATGAGCAGGTATGGAACGAACCGCATCCGGTCGCCTATCGGCACTCAGCTCAGGCCCGGCCAACCAGCGCTGGAGCGTGCGCAGACTCAGCCCCAACACCTCGGCCGCAGGATGCTTGCGGGCGCCAGCTTCAAGCGCTTCGCGCCACCATGCAACGTATTGCTGCCGCTCTGGCAACGAGGTCAGTTGTCCTCGTCGACGTTGCTCCAGTAGGCATCGAGCTTTTTTTGCAATATCAGCAGAGCTGCCGCCTCGGCCAGGGCCTTGTCTTTGCGCCGCAGCTCTTGCTCCAGTTGCCGGATACGCTTCTTGTCCGCTTTGGCCTGTGCCTTCTGCGCCTGTTGTAAGGTACGAGCGGATTGCTGGCCCAGAATACAGGCTTGGCGCCATTGCTGGACTTGCTCGGGATAGAGACCCTTACGGCGGCAGTACTCACTGAGTTCAATCTCGGAAAGCGCAGCGGTTTCCAGCACGACGGCGAACTTGGCCTCGGCGGGCCATTCATCGGTCAGTTTGTTGTCCCCGGGCACAGGAGACCCTCCGTCTTTGGCGTGTTTGCGCCAATTATACAGAGTGACCTCGCTGATGTTTTCCTGCCGAGCCAACTCGGCCACCGACATATTGATGGGCGGCAGCAGCTTCTTGAGCAAAGCAGCCTTGCGCTCACTTGAATAACGAGCCATTCGACACTCTTTATCCGCCCCCGGTCTTCACATTTAGATTATTCAGATTAGGCGACAACTATTCTGACACCGGGGGGATGCTGGCTTTCATGTATTCGATGTTGATGGCCGTTTTGTTCTTGCGTGGATGCTGTTTCAAGGTTCTTACCTTG
>NZ_JAPCIS010000066.1:0-3517 GCF_027707425.1 Aeromonas sp. QDB63 | reverse complement strand
AAATCGGCTCAAACATGAAGAAATGAAATGACTGAGTCAGCCGAGAAGAATTTCCCCGCTTATTCGCACCTTCCCTAATGGTGTAAGCCAATCTAACGCCTTTCTAGGACGAGTATTCAGTGACATGGCAACTTGATTTAAATAATGCTGATCTGCCTGATTTAAATCAATCCCTTTAGGTAAATATTGCCTAATTAAACCATTCATATTTTCGCATGTGCCTTTTTGCCAGGGTGAATGTGGGTCACAGAAATATACATCTATGCCTAAATCTTCTTCGAGTATTTTATGTTCTGACATCTCACGTCCACGGTCATAGGTCAACGTTTTACGCAGTTCTGCAGGTAAATATTTCAGAGCTTCAGTTAAAGCCTTGCGCACTGATTCTGCCTTTGCATCAGGTAATGTTGCCAAGATACAGAGCCGTGTATTTCGTTCAATAAGTGTTGCTATCGAACTTTTATTGTCTTTACCTTTAATTAAATCAGCTTCCCAATGACCCGGTATTTTTCTTTCTTGAACTTCGGCTGGGCGCTCATGAATAGTTTTAATATCCTGTAATATAGAATCTTTTTTAGGTTCACCGTTAGCTTTTCGCTTTTTATTTTCATGACGTAGACAGGATAATAAGTCTTTTTTCAACTCACCCTTTGGTAATGCTCGTATCGTTGAATAAATCGTTGTATGGCTTACATTCATTGTTTGATCCAAATCAGGAAATGTCTTTAAACGCTTTGCTATTTGCTGAGGAGACCATAAACAACGGATCGCTTCAACAATAAATTTCCAGAGGATTGAATCGATTTTGAGTTTTCTGTGACCACGTCTACGTCTAGCGAAGGTGTTATCAGAAGCATATCGAGCTTGATAAACGTCATTGATGCTATTTCTTTTAAGCTCACGATAGATCGTACTAGGATGTCTTTTAATGAGTTCAGCAAATTTTCTGGCTGAAAAGCCTTCTTTTCTTGACTCAAGCATTAATGCAGTACGATCTTCAAAGTTAAGATGATGGTATGACAATTTTATATACTCCATAAACCCTTTAAATTAATTAGGTGGTTTATGTCGCACTTCAAGTTTTACTCTGCCAACTTTAAATCAGTGGCTCCACTAACACTCTTCACTTATTTATTTAAAATTTAGCGACGTTAAAAGACAATTAAGTATTTTTAGATAATGCTTAGAATCAATTCAATTCATCAAGTTTTAAAAAATAATTCCTTTTGTCAGGTCTATCATTTTTTAAATGCTTTAAAAATATTTTAGCAGTTTCCTCCGAGGCATCCTCTCTTAGGCAACGTTCAACAAAGGATATATCTACAAATTCATCAGCTAACCCAGCACGGCCAAGATCTAAAAAGTAAATTTCATTGAATTTATCTATAAAAATATTACTATCCGTGATATCGCCATGAGAAAAAACCAATCTTTCTTCAACACGAGTCTCAGTTAACTCATTCCATAGACTTAGGTAAGTTCTATGGTCTCCCCATAATTCAGCGTCAAAATCATCTTGATCTATATCGTCAAGGAGTTGGTTATCAATAAAAAATTTTGACTCTTTTAACCGATGATCAATGTTTGAAATAAATGGACAATCAATAATAGCAACTGAATTTAACAGATTGAGTGCCTCCTTATAGATAGCAAGCAATTCTTGGTCTGTTAAAAAAAGCGCTGAAATTGGTTTTGCATTGATCGCTTTAGTGATCATTAATTCAAACTGCTCATCCTGAAAAGTCATGATGAGTTCAGGCACCTTTAATTTCTCAGAGAGCCAACTCAACATTTTCGCTTCGCGAGAGACACTGTATGTGGTCTCTGTATATAAAGTGCTAGATCGCTTAAGAAAAAAAGTTTCATTATTTCGATTAAAAGAATAAACATCCGATGGCGACTGACCAATTTTATTTGGCTCTAAAACGCTGTTTCCAATAAATTGTTGAATAATATTGGGCAATTCCATCAAGTTTTCCTTTTATTCAGCATTAAAAACCCCGCAAATGCAAGTCTGCGAACACTGCGGCGGTCACGTCAAAGTGATTGCCAGCATCGAAGATCCGAAGGTCATTGAGCAGATTCTCAAGCATCTGAAACAGAAAACAGCCAAGGCGAATGCCGCCAAGCAGCGTGAGCTGCCACCAGAACGAGCGCCGCCACTGACTCCCAGCCTGTTCGATCCATCACAGAGTCGTCTCTTTGACTGACGACCCCAAATCCAACACTGCTCAACACTGCCAACTTTTAAACGGGGCGGTGGGGCAGTTTGTATCTCTCGAGCTATCAGGCTAGAGATTTTACCGCCAAATCGAACCTTATTAGAGCGGTTTAGGCTGGACCGGCAGTTAAAATTGGGGCTTGAGCGGTAAACGAGTGAGGGAATTTCAGGTAAGATACTTCGGATGAGGAGCAAAAAGGTGGTTTATACTTCCTATACCCGCAAAGGTTGTTGGGAAGGCGCGAACCAACCCCATGTTTGCCTGCCTAGGCAAAGCTCGCCGAAAGAGTTAGCACCCTCCCTGATTAAAGGAAGCCGTATGGATATTATTGATAAAGTTTTTCAGCAAGAGGATTTCTCACGCCAGGATTTGAGTGACAGCCGTTTTCGCCGCTGCCGCTTTTATCAGTGTGACTTCAGCCACTGTCAGCTGCAGGATGCCAGTTTCGAGGATTGCAGTTTCATTGAAAGCGGCGCCGTTGAAGGGTGTCACTTCAGCTATGCCGATCTGCGCGATGCCAGTTTCAAGGCCTGCCGTCTGTCTTTGGCCAACTTCAGCGGTGCCAACTGCTTTGGCATAGAGTTCAGGGAGTGCGATCTCAAGGGCGCCAACTTTTCCCGGGCCCGCTTCTACAATCAAGTCAGCCATAAGATGTACTTCTGCTCGGCTTATATCTCAGGTTGCAACCTGGCCTATACCAACTTGAGTGGCCAATGCCTGGAAAAATGCGAGCTGTTTGAAAACAACTGGAGCAATGCCAATCTCAGCGGCGCTTCCTTGATGGGCTCAGATCTCAGCCGCGGCACCTTCTCCCGCGACTGTTGGCAACAGGTCAATCTGCGGGGCTGTGACCTAACCTTTGCCGATCTGGATGGGCTCGACCCCAGACGGGTCAACCTCGAAGGAGTCAAGATCTGTGCCTGGCAACAGGAGCAACTGCTGGAACCCTTGGGAGTAATAGTGCTGCCGGATTAGCTCGAATGCAAACACAAGAGGCAAATATCACTTGAGTTCCGCGCTGCAACAAGGCAGATTCTGCTATAGCAGAGTATTACCGCCGGAATGCCGTTTCTCTGCTGCCGCAGCCGACGTTATACCTTCCCTTCAAAGGAGGCATTATGAAGACTCAACTGCACGCCGAGCTGGCTCAGGTCAAGCGCTCTTTGGCAATCACCCAACTACTGGGAGCACCAGGCATCTTACTCATAGGCTTGGCACTATGGCATCGCATTTTATTTTCTTTCTCTGGTTCTGAAATCCATCCCTGTCGGTGTTGCTTATGCAGTCTGGTCGGG
>NZ_JAPCIS010000065.1:0-4164 GCF_027707425.1 Aeromonas sp. QDB63 | reverse complement strand
TCGCGAAATTTCGCAGTCGCGACGCCAGAGACCGAGGGTTAGATCATGCCTAGCATTCACCTTCCGGCCGCCCGCTAAATATCTCCTTTTGGGTTGTTAATAAAACATCCAATAAGTTGACTGTGCGTGAAAAAGAAAGTTTTGTGTGATGGCGTTGAAGATCGCACCGTTAAGCTCTTATGTGGGATGGTGCAGAGCTCGACGACTACCGATAAAACGCAACCGCCGCAAACAGACAAGAAAAAGCCCCAACTGATAACAGTTGGGGCTTCAGTATTGTGATTGGTGGAGCAATAGCACCCTGAACCCAAAACCTTCTCGCTCAACCGGTAGTGGCTGATAACAACTCGTGAGGGCTATTGCGGGTTAAGCATTTAGCGATGTCTAGGGCCAGACTGGACGTCTGAACGCAAGCCGCTGATACTGTACATAACCACAGTATCAGCGGAGGATACCCATGTCGCTGGCAAGGAACGCCACGGCGAGTCAATCGCCCACTCAAACAAACGGTTACGAACGCCACCAACCCGACCAGACGCTGCTCTACCAGCTGGTTGAGCAGCACTACCCAGCCTTCAAAGCCTCACTCGAAGCCCAAGGTCAACACCTGCCTCGCTACATCCAACAAGAATTCAACGACCTCCTCCAATGTGGCCGTCTGGAGTATGGTTTCATGCGGGTTCGCTGCGAGGATTGTCATCACGAGCGTCTGGTCGCCTTCAGCTGTAAACGACGCGGCTTTTGCCCTAGCTGCGGTGCCCGCCGGATGGCCGAGAGTGCGGCGCTGCTGATAGACGAAGTCTTCCCCAAGGAGCCCATTCGCCAGTGGGTGCTCAGCTTTCCTTTCCAGCTACGCTTTTTGCTGGCTCGCCATCCCCAGCTGATGGGCCAGGTCTTGAGTATCGTCTATCGTACACTCTCAACTCATCTGATCAAAAAAGCCGGTTACACCAAAGCCTCTGCACAAACTGGCTCAGTGACTCTTATCCAACGCTTTGGCTCCGCGCTAAATCTCAATGTCCACTACCACATGCTGTTTCTCGATGGTGTCTATGCCGAAGATGACTATGGCAAGCAACGCTTCCATCGTGTCAAGGCACCCACTTACGATGAGCTGAATACGCTCGCTCACACCCTCAGCCATCGCATCGCTCGCTGCATGGAAAAGCGTGGGATTTTGGAGCGTGATGCCGAGAATACGTGGTTGACACTGGAAGAGGGCGAAGACGATACGCTGACTCAATTACATGGTGCTTCGGTTACGTATCGCATTGCCGTCGGCCCCCAGCAAGGGCGCAAAGTCTTCACCCTGCAAACCTTGCCAGGGCGTGAGGATAAAGCCGACTCAAGCAGTCGAGTAGCCAACCATGCTGGTTTCTCGCTACACGCCGGTGTGATGGCCGAAGCGCATCAGCGGGATAAGCTTGAGCGCTTGTGTCGCTACATTAGTCGGCCAGCGGTTTCAGAAAAACGTCTGGCATTAACCGCCAATGGGCAGGTGCGTTACGAGCTCAAAACTCCGTACCGCAATGGCACCACCCATGTGATCTTCGAGCCGCTGGACTTCATCGCCAAACTCGCTGCGTTGGTACCTAAGCCGCGAGTCAACCTCACACGCTTCCACGGCGTCTTTGCACCGAACAGCAAACACCGAGTTCAAGTAACACCCGCCAAGCGGGGCAAGAAGCCCGACAAATCGGAAGGTCTCGATACTAACTGGCGTGACAAGAGTCCTGCAGAGCGCCACCGCGCCATGACCTGGATGCAACGCCTCAAGCGAGTCTTCAATATTGATATTGAAGTCTGCGAACACTGCGGCGGTCACGTCAAAGTGATTGCCAGCATCGAAGATCCGAAGGTCATTGAGCAGATTCTCAAGCATCTGAAACAGAAAACAGCCAAGGCGAATGCCGCCAAGCAGCGTGAGCTGCCACCAGAACGAGCGCCGCCACTGACTCCCAGCCTGTTCGATCCATCACAGAGTCGTCTCTTTGACTGACGACCCCAAATCCAACACTGCTCAACACTGCCAACTTTTAAACGGGGCGGTGGGGCAGTTTGTATCTCTCGAGCTATCAGGCTAGGGAAAGTGCGAACAAGTATCCCACGAACAAAAAATGAAAATTTTAGTCATTTAATATCAATGGGTTACCAGTAAATGCTCTCGTGCCATATGACTTATTCGCACCTTCCCTAGAGATTTTACCGCCAAATCGAACCTTATTAGAGCGGTTTAGGCTGGACCGGCAGTTAAAATTGGGGCTTGAGCGGTAAACGAGTGAGGGAATTTCAGGTAAGATACTTCGGATGAGGAGCAAAAAGGTGGTTTATACTTCCTATACCCCGAACAAGATCAAGTCCGCCGCCCCGGCATAGGCTGCGGCGCGTGCGACATCGCTGGCGCTGGCGACGGGCAGCGCCTTCCACACCGGCTTGCCAAACCGCGCGCGCAACTGGGCCACGCGTTCGGGCGATTCCGAACCGTGCAGCTGCAGCGCGTTCAGCTTGGCTGCCACCAGTGCGTCGGCGATGACAGCATCATCCGCATCGACGAACAAACCGACCATGGCGATCTGGCCAGCTGCGCGCGATGTCAAAGCGCCCGCGACATTCGACGTAACCGCACGGGGCGACGCTGGATAGAACACCAACCCGGCATAGTCCGCCCGCGCCGCGATGGTCGCATCGAGCGCCTCGGGTGTGCTGATCCCGCAAATCTTGATTTTCGCGGGCATGCGGTCAGTCGGGGTTCTGGATCAGCCGCACCAGCGTGCAGTCGGGATCGATCAGGTAGCCGATCCTCAGGCCGCTCGCCTCCAGTTGCGGAGCTTTGAAGCGCGGCCAGCCGGTGCTTTTTTCCTCGGCTCCCGCCGCGTTCACCAATGCCACCATGGCATCGAGATCATCCAACCGCAGGCAACAGCCGAACGAGCTCGTAGCTGGGTCGAGGTCAGGATAGGGGAAGAATTCGAGCTGCAAACCGCCGCGCTGCAGGATCATCCAGCCGCGATCCTTCCAACTCGTCGCAAAGCCCAGCTTCGCATAAAACGCCTCTGTCACATCGAAATCGCGCGATGGCAGATTGGGGGTGACGTGGTCAGCCATGGCTCAGCGCAGCTTGTCGGCCATGCGGGCCGTATGAGTGATTGCGGCGCGGCTATCGGGGGCGGAATGGCTCATCACGATCATGCTGGCCTTGGGGAACGCCGCACCAAACGCGCGCGCTGACGCGGCGTAGTGCTCAGTGTCGGCATCACCGAGATTGCCGAGCGACTTGGCCTTGCTGTCCTTGATCAGGCAGCCACCAAAAGCGATGTCGGTGCCGTCGATCCCAACGGTGATATTGTCACTGGTGTGGCCGGGGCCGGGGTAAAATACCTTGAGCGGGCCAAAGTTGGGCGCGGTTGCTGGTTCGACCCAGCCATTGGCGGCGAAAGTCAGGCTGTGTTGCGCCGCAACCATCCCCTCTTGCGGGGCAAGCTGGTTCGACAACGCATTGGCATAAGTCGCAATCCCCGCCGCATGCAGCGCGTCCATACCGCCCATCTTGTCCTGATGCGCGTGAGTCACCACCGCCAGCGCGACCGGCAGGTTGATCTCCTGCTTGATCCAGTTGAGGATCTGGGCGGTCTGGTCATCGGTCCAGGCGGTATCGACCACCAGCACGCGGCCGCCATCCCTGACGATCAAACCGTTGGAAGCGACTGCCCCGAAACCCGGCATGTCGAGATAGGAAGTGTGCTGCCAGACATTCGGTGCGAGCTGGCGGAAAACCAGATCGCCAAACCGTTGGTCGCCAGTTTCCATTTGCTGGCCAATCGTCGGGCGGATTTCACCGGGCATGCACCCGCTCAGCATCAATGCAGCGGCTAATGCGGTGCTCAGCTTCGCGACCGGGTGCATAATATTGGGCAATTCCATCAAGTTTTCCTTTTATTCAGCATTAAAAACCCCGCAAATGCGAGGCCTAGTAAATAGATGATCTTAATTTGGTTCACTGTAGCAAAAATATGGGGCGAATTCAAACATGAGGTGCGACAGTTTCAAAAGCCATATGATAATCAACAAGCTGAGCAAATTTCTCTAAGGAAGGTGCGAACAAGTCCCTGATATGAGATCATGTTTGTCATCTGGAGCCATGAAAAAGGGTTCATCATGAGTCAT
>NZ_JAPCIS010000064.1:0-5057 GCF_027707425.1 Aeromonas sp. QDB63 | reverse complement strand
TCCGGAACCAGTGATTGGTTCCGGATTGTCCTACAGCAGAAGGATCGGTCAATGGATCCTTAACTGATCAGCATTGCCCGCAATTGCGGGGCGTTTTGATTGCCATGGACGGCAGCGTTTTGCTGCGGCCCTGTTTCTGCGGCGCTTACTTTTGTGGACGCAAGGCCGGGAACAGGATGACGTCGCGGATGGTGTGGCTGTTGGTGAACAGCATCACCAGACGGTCGATACCGATACCCTGACCGGCGGTCGGCGGCAGACCGTGTTCCAGCGCGGTGACGAAGTCGGCGTCGTAGAACATGGCTTCGTCGTCCCCTGCGGCTTTCTGGTCAACCTGGGCCTGGAAGCGCTCGGCCTGATCTTCCGCATCGTTCAGCTCGGAGAAGCCGTTGGCCAGCTCGCGGCCGCCGATGAAGAACTCGAAGCGGTCGGTGACGTCCGGGTTCTGGTCGTTGCGACGGGCCAGCGGGGAGACGGCGGCCGGGTACTCGGTGATGAAGGTCGGTTGCAGCAGCATGTGTTCCACGGTCTCTTCGAAGATCGCGGTGATCACGTGGCCCAGCTCCCAGCTCTTCATCAGCTCGATCTTCAGACCCTTGGCGACGGCGGTGGCCTTCTCCAGGGTGGCCAGATCGTCACGGGTCACACCCGGGTTGTACTTCAGGATGGAGTCGACCATGGAGAGGCGCTGGAACGGCTGACCGAAATCGATGGTCAGGCCCTCTTCGCCCTCTTTGGCGTAACGGATCCTGGTATCGCCCAGGATGTCCTGTGCCAGGGTGCGCAGCATCTCTTCGGTGAGATCCATCAGATCGATGTAATCGGCGTAGGCCATATAGAACTCGAGCATGGTGAACTCGGGGTTATGGCGAACGGAGATGCCTTCGTTGCGGAAGTTGCGGTTGATTTCGTAGACACGTTCGAAACCACCGACCACCAGACGCTTCAGGTAGAGTTCCGGAGCGATACGCAGGTACATGTCGATGTCCAGCGCATTGTGGTGGGTGATGAAGGGACGTGCGGAAGCGCCACCCGGGATGACTTGCATCATGGGGGTTTCCACTTCCATGAAGCGCTTGTCGTTCAGGAACTTGCGAATGCCAGCCACCACCTTGGTGCGGGTCACGAAGGTCTTGCGGGACTCTTCGTTGGCGATCAGGTCCAGGTAACGCTGGCGGCAGCGGGCTTCCTGGTCGGTCAGACCCTTGTGCTTCTCGGGCAGCGGGCGCAGGGCCTTGGTCAGCAGGCGGATGGTGGAGACGTGTACGGAGAGCTCACCGGCGTTGGTGCGGAACAGGGTACCCTCGACACCGACGATGTCACCCAGATCCCACTTCTTGAACTGCTCGTTGTAGAAGCCTTCCGGCAGATCGTCACGGGTCACGTAGATCTGGATCTTGCCAGCCATGTCCTGCAGGGTCGCGAAAGACGCCTTGCCCATGATCCGGCGGGTCATGATGCGACCGGCAATCTTCACCTGTTTACCCAGGGCGACCAGTTCGTCATTGCTCTTGTCGCCGAATTCGGCGTGCAGATCGCCGGAGAGGCTGTCACGACGGAAATCGTTGGGGAAGGGGTTGCCCTGGGCGCGCAAGGCGGCCAGCTTGGAGCGACGCTCAAGCATCTCGTTGTTCAGTTCGAGAGTCTGGTCGACTTCCGGGGTGGTGATTTGTTCAGACATGGTGATTCCTGCTGCTCTGTTTACAGGCCTGATTTCAGGCTGGCTTCGATAAACTTGTCCAAGTCGCCGTCGAGTACCGATTGGGTATTGCGGGTTTCGACGCCGGTGCGCAGATCCTTGATACGGGAATCATCCAGTACGTAGGAGCGGATCTGGCTGCCCCAGCCGATGTCGGACTTGGTCTCTTCGAGGGCTTGCTTCTCAGCGTTCTGCTTTTGAATTTCCAGCTCGTAGAGCTTGGCCTTCAACTGCTTCATACACTGATCTTTGTTCTTGTGCTGGGAACGGTCGTTCTGGCACTGCACCACCACGCCGGTCGGCACGTGGGTGATACGCACCGCGGACTCGGTCCGGTTGACGTGCTGACCACCCGCACCGGAGGCGCGGTAGACGTCGATGCGAAGATCAGCCGGGTTGATCTCGATCTCGATGTCATCGTCGATCTCGGGGTAGACGAACACGGAGCAGAACGAGGTGTGACGACGGCCGCCGGAATCGAACGGCGACTTGCGTACCAGACGGTGCACGCCGGTCTCGGTGCGCAGCCAGCCGAAGGCATACTCGCCGGTGAACTTGATGGTGGCGGACTTGATGCCGGCCACGTCGCCTTCGGAGCATTCGATGAGCTCGGGTTTGTAGCCGTGGGCATCACCCCAGCGCAGGTACATGCGCAGCACCATGTTGGCCCAGTCCTGGGCCTCGGTGCCACCGGAACCGGACTGGATGTCGATGTAGCAGTCGGAACCGTCATGCTGACCGGAGAACATGCGACGGAACTCGAGATCCACCAGCTTGGCCTCCAGTTCGTCCGCTTCGACAACGGCTTCGTTGAAGGTCTCTTCGTCTTCGCCTTCGACGGCCAGGCTGACCAGCATCTCGACGTCATCGACGCCCTGGGTCAGGGTATCGATGGTGCTGACGACGTTCTCCAGGGAGACGCGCTCCTTGCCCAGCGCCTGTGCGCGCTCGGGTTCGTTCCAGACATCCGGCTGTTCCAGCTCGGCATTGACCTCTTCTAGACGCTCTTTCTTGGCGTCATAGTCAAAGGTACCCCCTAAGCAGCTCGGTCCTCTCAGACAGCTCCTTAAGCTTGTTTAATACAGGATTGACTTCAAACATCGTGAAAACTCTCGGGGTCGATGTGATTTAAAAACGGGATATTCTAGCCAATTGCAGAAGGAATAAACAGGGTTGGCTGGCCCCGCTCTTTTTCCTGCTCCAATTTTCCGCAGCATTTTTAAAATTTCCGCGTAAAATATCGTCACTCACGCCATTCTCCGCTTCAGTTTTGCGCGGATTGGCCACTAACAACACACAGTGCCACGCACTCCCGATTGATCCTGTTCCCGACTCCCACAAGAAGAAAACACGATGAAAAACCTATCACTCAAGCTGAAGATACTGTTGTCTGTGGTCATCGCCTTGTCACTGGTGATCCTGCTGCTCTCCTGGCAGAGCTACAGCAGCCAGAAGTCCATGCTGCTGCAAGACAGTCAGGAACAGGTGCAACGCCTTGGCAGCCAGCAGGCCGCCAGCGTCAGCGACTGGCTCGCGGCCCGTCGTGACGTCATCCAGGCCCTTGGCAACAAGGCCGGTGCCGAGCCCCTCAACGCCCTGCAACAGGCCCAGGTGTCCGGCCGTTTCCAGCTCACCTATTTTGGTGAGGGCAGCGGCAAGATGAACGACTCCGACCCCTCCATCAACCGCGACGGTTACGATCCCCGCTCCCGTGGCTGGTATCAGGAAGCCATGGCCAAGGGCGGCATGATCGTCACCAAACCCTACCTCGACGTGGCCTACAACATTCTGGTGGTGACCCTGGCCCAGCCTGCCCAGGGCGGCGTGGTGGGGGGGGATCTCTCCATTGCCTCCCTGGTGGATGACATCACCAAGATGAAGCTGCCGGCGGACGGCTTCGCCATCCTGATGCACAAGGATGGCACCGTCATCGCCTACAAGGATGCGGCCAAGGCGATGAAGCCGGCCAGCGAGATCGACAACGATCTGACCAATGCCCTGATCGAGCAGAGCAAGGCGAGCAACAGCCTGGTGCCTGCTTTCTTCGACAACGAGGGGCGTGACAAGCTGCTGTGGGCGACGGACATTCCGGACACCGATTGGGAGCTGGTGCTGGTACTGGACAAGAGCACCCTGGAGGCGCCGCTCTCCTCCCTGCTGATAACCCAGCTCGGCCTGGCCCTGCTGGTGCTGGTGGGCAGCATCCTGGCCATCTCCTGGCTGGTCAGCCTGCTGCTCGGCCCCCTCACCAAGGTGTCCCAGGCCCTGGCCCGCATCGCAGACGGTAACGGCGATCTGACCCAGCGCATCAAGATCGACGCCAATGACGAAGTGGGCCAGCTCGCCGGCAGCTTCAATCGCTTCGTAGGCAGCCAGCATCAGCTCATCGCCAACATCCGTCAGCTTGCCAACGAGCTGAACGCCGATGCCGAACGCAGTCTGGTGACCAACCAGGCCGCGGTGGAAGAGCTGCAGCGCCAGCAACAGGAGGTGACCATGGTCGCCACCGCCGTCACCGAGATGGCGAGTGCCACCATGGAGATCGCGGGCAACGCCGAGAACACCGCTGCGGCCGCCCAGCAATCCGCCCAGAGCAGTGAACAGGGCAAGATCCTGGTGAACCAGACTCGCCAGTCCATCAACAACCTGGCCGAGGAAGTGGGGCAGGCGACCGGCGTCATCGGTGAGCTGAGCCGTCACGCTCAGGCCATCTCCGGCATCCTCTCCACCATCCAGGGCATTGCCGAGCAGACCAACCTGCTGGCGCTGAACGCGGCCATCGAAGCGGCCCGTGCCGGCGAACAGGGTCGCGGTTTCGCCGTGGTGGCGGACGAGGTGCGGGTGTTGTCGCGCCGTACCCAGGATTCCACTCAGGAGATCCAGTCCACCATCGAAACCCTGCAACAGACCACGGCCCGCGCGGTGAGCCTGATGCAGACCAGCCAGGGGTTGGCGGACAACAGCGTGAAGGATGCCGACGCTGCCGCTGCGGCTCTGGAGGAGATCACCCAGGCCGTCAGCCTCATCTCCGACATGGCGGGCCAGATCGCCACCGCCGCCGAGGAGCAGACCCAGGTGACCGGTGAAATCACCCAGAACACCACCGCCATCAAGGATGTGAGCGACGAGATCACCGCTTCCGCCATGCGCGACCTGGATCAGGCGCACAACCTCAAGGGGCGTGCTACCAACCTGAACCAGCAGGTGTCGACCTTTATTTTGTAAGGAAGGTCAGGCCGCAGTTCTACCGTGGCGTCAGTAAAAAGCCCCGCACCTTGGTGCGCAATGCTGTTCACTTAAGCGGAGCCGCATTGCGATTTACCGGAAAACGGGTCTTTGATATCTTCACCGCCCTGGG
>NZ_JAPCIS010000063.1:0-5962 GCF_027707425.1 Aeromonas sp. QDB63 | reverse complement strand
CAATACATTCAAAACCAGCGGGGCTGACGCCCCGGCGAAATTCCCCTCCCACCTACGTCGGAGGGAGTCCCCTTTCGTATTTAAGATGGGAACTGAAGCGGCGAACGATTAATTATAAAAGCGTCAATTCGAGCTGACGCCGCGACATATAGTGTCACATGAAATGACATCGATAGAATTTATGACCACAAAAATCACTTTTACAACATAAGTGAACTGAAATATTTGATTAATGCAGTTTAATACTTCGACAAGGCGAGAAGCAGGGAAGCCCTGCCGGGCGACACGGGCTCCCCGCACACCTTCCCCGCCCCGTCAGACCGGCTGCCAGCCGCGCATGACCCTCAGCAGGTCCTTCCAGCTCACTATGCCCACCAGGGCGCCGTTTTCCAGCACAGGCAGGCAGGAGATCTGGTGCTCCAGCATGAGGCCGGCGGCCTCTTTCAGGGAGCGTTCGGGGGAGACGGTGATGGGTTCACGGCTCATGATCTGGTGGGCGCGCCGGTTGAGGGTCTCGGTGTCCCGGTTCATCTCGGCATCCGTGTCCAGATAGGGGCTGATGGCACGCAGCAGATCCCGGTCCGAGATGACCCCCACCAGCTCCTCTTCTTCCACCACCAGAAGGTGGCGGAAATGGGCCTGCTCGAAGATCTCCTTGATGACGCTCAGCCTGTCATCCATGGAAACGGTCGCGACCCGGGTCGTCATGATCTCTTTAATCAACATGGTCAGCCTCCTGCCCCCCAGATGTCTCTGTTATGACACGTTTTTCCGGCGGCAGCCATCCCCCCCGCCCTCAAGTGCAAATTTGTGTCATTTCACGTAAGATCCGCGCCAGTTTCTCTCCTTCAATCGAGCCAAGCAGACCCATCCATGATAGTTGCCAGTCAAATCGAACTGATCCGCGGCGGCCGCACGCTGCTGGACAACGCGTCCGCCACCATACACCCCGGCCACAAGGTGGGCCTGGTGGGCAAGAACGGCTGTGGCAAGTCCACCTTCTTTGCGCTGGTGCGGGGCGAGCTGGCCATCGACAACGGCAGCTTCAGCCTGCCCGCCGGCTGGCAGATTGCCGGCGTGGCCCAGGAGACCCCGGCGCTGGACTGCTCCGCCCTGGAGTACGTGATCGACGGCGACAAGGAGTTCCGCGCCCTGGAGGGCGAGCTCGCCCGGGCCGAGGCGGATGACAACGGTCTGCTGGTGGCCGAGCTGCACGGCAAGCTCGATACCATAGGTGCCTACAGCATTCGCGCCCGTGCCGCCGAGCTGCTGCACGGTCTGGGTTTTGGCGGCGATCAGCTCGACTCGCCGGTCAGAAGCTTCTCCGGTGGCTGGCGTATGCGCCTGAACCTGGCCCAGGCGCTGCTCTGCCGCTCCGATCTGCTGCTGCTGGATGAACCGACCAACCACCTGGATCTCGACGCCGTCATCTGGCTGGAGAAGTGGCTCAAGGGCTATCAGGGCACGCTGGTGCTCATTTCTCACGACCGCGACTTCCTCGATTCCGTGGTGAATCGCATCATCCATATCGAGAACGGCAAGCTCAACGAATACAGCGGCGGCTACTCCGACTTCGAACTGCAACGGGCCGAGCACCTGGCCCAGCAGCAGTCCATGTACGAGAAGCAGCAACGGGAGATGGCCCACATGCAATCCTATGTGGACCGCTTCCGCTACAAGGCCTCCAAGGCCCGTCAGGCCCAAAGCCGGCTCAAAGCCATGGAGCGGATGGAGAAGATCCTGCCCGCCCACGCCGACTCCGAGTTCAGCTTCGAGTTTCGCGAGCCCTCCGCTCTGCCGACCCCGCTCATCGCCATGGAGAACCTCAGCGCCGGTTACGGCGACAAGGTGATCCTGGAGAAGATCAAGCTCAACCTGGTGCCGGGGTCGCGCATCGGCCTGCTCGGTCGCAACGGCGCGGGCAAGTCCACCTTCATCAAGATGCTGTCGGGCTCCAACCCGCCCCTCTCCGGCAAGCTGGAGGTGAGCGCCGGGGTGAGCATCGGCTACTTCGCCCAGCATCAGCTCGAGACTCTGCGCCTTGATGACAGCCCACTCGATCACCTGGTGCGCCTGGCCCCGGACAAGACCGAGCAGGAGCTTCGCAACTACCTCGGCAGCTTCGGTTTTCACGGCGACAAGGTACTCGACAAGGTGGCCCCCTTCTCCGGCGGTGAGAAAGCGCGTCTGGTGCTGGCTCTCATCACCTGGCAAAAGCCCAACCTGCTGCTCCTGGATGAACCGACCAACCACCTGGATCTGGAGATGCGCCACGCCCTGACCATGGCCCTGCAAGGGTTCGAGGGGGCCATGGTGGTGGTTTCTCACGACCGTCACCTGCTGCGCACCACCACGGATGACTTCTATCTGGTCCACGGCGGCCGGGTCGAGCCCTTCGATGGGGATCTCGACGACTACCACAAGTGGCTCGGCGAGCAGGAGAAAGAGGCCAATGCCAAGCCGGCAGATGGCACTGTCTCCGCCAACTCGGCGGTGGCGCGCAAGGATCAGAAGCGCCTCGAAGCCCAGTTCCGGCAAGCGACCCGGCCGCTGCGCCAGAAGCTGGAGAAGCTCGAAACCAGCATGGAGAAGCTGCAGGCCAAGCTGGCCGCGGTGGAAGAGCAGCTCGCCGATCCCGCCATCTATGAAGAGAGCGCCAAGGGCAAGCTCTCCGAGCTGCTCAAGTCCCAGGTCCCCCTCAAGGAGGAGCTGGAGCACGTCGAGCTGGAGTGGATGAGCCTCTCTGAAGAGCTGGAAACCATGGAGCAGGCCTTCTTTGCGTGATGAAGCCTTGATGGCCAGC
Organism: Aeromonas sp. QDB63; assembly: GCF_027707425.1. Taxonomy (NCBI): domain Bacteria; kingdom Pseudomonadati; phylum Pseudomonadota; class Gammaproteobacteria; order Aeromonadales; family Aeromonadaceae; genus Aeromonas; species Aeromonas sp. QDB63. The sequence continues at coordinate 3,159 of NZ_JAPCIS010000063.1, read as the reverse complement.
GAGCGGGTCAGCCCCGACGCCCTGCCCACCCCTTCCGAGTTCTGGACATGGAGCACAGGCGCCTATGGCCAGCGCAGCCAGGACTGGCTCCACGTGCAAAGCATGGGGGGCAACGTCAACCTGGCGCTCCTGCTGCACCACCTCGACCTGCTCCGGATCCCGGTCGACCTCACTGACTTGCAACCGGCCCTGGTACAGACCGAGGCGGTGCTACTCCCCTGGCGCACCCTGCGCCAGCAGGCCAAGTCACGGGTGGGGGCCGAGGAGTACCAGACCATGCTGGCCCACGAACTGGAGCTGGAGCGGCTGCAACAGGGGGTCTTGTTGCAGACCCTGCGCACCCTCGCCCTGTTTCGCGGCGACAGCCGCAACCTGTTTCACTATCTATCGTTACTGGGTGCCCAGCAGGGCCCCCTCAGAGATCTCATATGCTGAGCTACCGCCACGCCTTTCACGCCGGCAACCACGCCGATGTGCTCAAACACGCCGTCCAGGCCCTGATCATCGAGTCCCTCAAGAAGAAGGAGAAACCCTTCATCGTGCTGGACACCCATGCCGGTGGCGGTCTCTACGACCTGCGCGGCGACTGGTCCCAGAAGAAAGCGGAATACGCCGACGGGATCAAACGCCTGTGGGATGAGCGGGCCCAGTGGTCTGCCATGGCCCCCTATCTGGGTGTCATCGAGGAAATGAACAGCGATGGCCAGCTGCACTACTACCCCGGCTCGCCGGAGCTGTCCCGCCGCCTTATCCGCGATCAGGACAAGCTGGCGCTGATGGAGCTGCACAACAACGAGGTGGAGGATCTTCGCGCCAACATGGGGTACGACCCCCGCGTCGCCGTCCACCATCGCGACGGCTTCGAGGGGCTGGTGGCCCTGCTGCCCCCCACCCCGCGCCGCGGCCTGGTGCTCATCGACCCCCCCTATGAGCTGAAGGAAGATTACTTCGCCGTGGTCGATACCCTTAAAAAAGCGCAAAAGCGCTGGGCCACCGGCATCTACGCCCTCTGGTATCCCATCCTCGGGCAAGAGGCGGACAAGTCCCGCGACATGCTCAAAGCGATCAAGCGGGAGAACTTCGGCAACGTCCTGGTGGCCGAGCTGGAAGTGGCCGGCCAGACCAGCGATTGGGGCATGAACGGCTCCGGCATGCTCATCGTCAGCCCCCCCTGGATGCTGGACGAGCAGATCGAGGCCTTCTTGAAACCCTTGTGCGCCAAGCTGGCCCAGGGCGCCGGCGCCCAGTACAGGGTGGAGTGGCTGAACAAGGCCGAGGCCTGACCCTCGGAACCACAGAAAATGAAAAAGGGCCTGTCACAGCAGGCCCTTTTTCATTGGGGCTGATGACCCGGCACGTTCACGCTGGCCAGCTGCTCGGGCAGGCGGCTCGCCAACCAGTCGATGGCCATTCTGGTCTTGAGCGGCAAGTGCGGGCTGTGGGGCCAGAGGGCGTTGATGGGATAGCTCCTGCCCTTGAGCGCACCCAGCACTTCGCGCAGCTCGCCCCGTTCAAGGTGCGGGCGTGCCAGCCAGGTCGGCAGCCAGGCGAGACCAAAGCCCGCGATGGCTGCCTGGGTGATGGCGTTGAGATCGTCCATCTGCAACCGCCCTCTGGGCTGGACCTCGCGCCATGCCTCGGCCTCCTGCCACCACCACGACAGCACCCGCCCCTGGCGCAGATAGGCAATGCACTCGTGCTCCGGTAACTCGGCCAGGGTCACAGGTTCCCCCCGCTCGGCCAGATAGGCGGGCGAGGCGCAAAGCGTCATGCCGTGCTCCCCGAGCCTGCGCGCCGCCAGATCCAGGCTGTCCGGCGGCTCTGCGTTGCGGATCACCAGATCCATCCCCTCCTCCACCAGATCCACCTTGCGATCGCTGAACGACAGCTCCAGGGCCAGCCCGGGATGCGCCTTCGCCAGCGCCAGCAAAATGGGGGCCACGCACTGCTGGCCGAACAGCACCGGCATGGAGACCTTCAATCTGCCGTTGAGGATGAGCTTGTTGCTGGCCAGCGCCGTTTCCCCAAGACGCACCTCCTCCAGCGCCCGCAGGCAGTGGCGATAGAAGAGCGCACCCTCCTCGGTCAGGCTCTGGCTGCGGGTAGTGCGATGAAACAGTTGCACGCCGAGACGCAGCTCCAGCCGCGCCACCCCCTTGCCCACCGCCGAGCGGGTGAGGTGAAGCCGCTCCGCCGCCTGGGCGAAACTCCCCGCCTCCACCACGGTGGCGAAGAGATCGATGCCGTTGAGCGTGTTTGCCATCTATTGCATACCTTTTGGAACCAATATGGCGAAATTCTATCAGCACTGCGGAAAAAAATGACTGGTAAGCTCCCTTCATTCTTCACACGTTTCAGATGGAGTTTCCCTCATGAGCCAGATCCTGCTGCTGCAATCCAGCCTCAACGGCCCCGCATCCCGCACCAACCAGTTGATGGAGCGCTTCCTGCAAACACGCCGGGAGCAGGGCCATCAGGACCAGGTGGTGGTGCGTGATCTGACCGCCCTCGACTTGCCCGCCCTCGACAGCCCGTTGTTTCACGCCCTGCGGGGGGCTGAACCGGCCAATGAGGCCATCCGGCAGGCGGTGGCGCTGTCGGATCGGCTGATTGCCGAACTCAAGGCCGCCGACCTGCTGCTGATCGGCGCCCCCATGTACAACCTCAATGTACCGACCCCCCTCAAGAACTGGTTCGATCTGGTGGCACGGGCCGGGGTGACTTTCCGTTACACCGACACCTACCCCATGGGGCTGGTGGAAGGGGTCAACGCCCTGGTGTTCAGCAGCCGCGGCGGCGTGCATCAGGGACAGACGACAGATGCGGTCACCCCCTACCTCCAATCCGTGCTCGGCCTGATGGGCATCACGGAGGTGGAATTCGTCTACGCAGAGGGAATGGATCTGCGCCCCCACGGGGCGGAACAGGGAATGCGCGAAGCCCATGCTCGGATCGCTGGCCTCGGCAGGTAGGGCCATCACCCGATCTTGCCCCTTCCAACCGGCCGCCTGCTGCGCGGGACATTCCAAGTAAAAAAGCCCCCCAAGGGGCTTTTCTATGACTGCGGCAGTGGCGGCTGAAGAGACTAAATAACTGATCCCAATAGTGCTACACCTTCGCTGTGCCATAGCCATTCCCCGGGAAAGGAGACACGGTATC
>NZ_JAPCIS010000062.1:0-6349 GCF_027707425.1 Aeromonas sp. QDB63 | reverse complement strand
AATCGGCTCAAACATGAAGAAATGAAATGACTGAGTCAGCCGAGAAGAATTTCCCCGCTTATTCGCACCTTCCTTAGAACGACACTCCTTGACCCCTTGGGTGTTCCTCGTGAAGCACTGAGTGCTCACCTGTGGATTGTGGCAGGGGTTCCGGCGGACATCATCCATAAGCTAGCTGCGCTGGTTGAAACTGATGTTGGTGTGATATGTAAGCTTGCTGGTATTAGCCATAGCACGGTGACTCGCAGGCTCAAAGCAGATACCGCGCTATCAATATCACAAGGAGCCAGGGTGTATGGAGTAGTGCTCGCCCTCGATGCCGCTCTGTCCCTTCAAGAAAACGATGCCCTCAGGGCATTGTCATGGTTACACCGTCCAGCCAGGGGCCTTGGTGGCGTGGCTCCAGCCACGTTGTTGACTACACAGATGGGAGTTCAGGCAGTTATCGATCTTGTGGGACGAATTCAGCATGGGGTTTGCATATAAGCAATAAGTCAGGGGGCTGTGAGGATAAAACCAGCTCAGTTGGTCAAACTTAAACCTAACAGAATGATTTTCAAAATTTTTCACATCCCCCCCACTTGAAAAATTCGGTAAACTGTCCATTTACTAATTATGAGAGCTATAAATAAATTTTTCCGTTTCAACATTCCGCTGCTGCGCAGCGAAGAGAAACCAGTTTTTACTACCCCTACAAATTGTTTTTATTAAATCAATGGAATTTAAAGAGCTCTGATAAATGAAAATTCATTAACTTGGCTTAAGACATCAATGCTTCATCACTTAGTAGTAAGTTATATGTCTATAAACAGAAAACAGCAACATAACCTCAGTTAAGGTGTGGTTATATTCGCCCTGTAGGGTGGAAATAAAAAACGTGCTTTGAGAAAATGATAGTTTTACCTATGCAAGTACTTCTCTGCTAGCATTCGCAGTACATGAACAGATCGCATACGGGCGTGACTGTAACGCCATCCTAACCCTCCCCCCTGCGACCCGACCCTGGTTGTCACAACCGGAACGATTTTCCAAACCCATGAGATCCCAATACACACAGATACGGTCACATTACGTGATGACGGTTGCTCTGGCGCTTCACTCCTGACCTACTACTCTCAACATAACATGTCTTTGAGCGTCCTTGACTCTATTCATGTCTGAGTTGAAGTCGGTCTCATAAACTACAGATTTCACCACGCTCATCATAGGCTACGAGGTACAGCTTTCTGTACCTTGGCTTACCAATGCAGAGGTTACATGTAGAGCAGGAGACTGAGTATAACATCGCTTGTCGTTTTATTTTTTAAATAACTACAGCTAGGCTCATTTACCATATTAAAAACCACTGAGTCATCACAAGACGTGTAAAAGAAGACTATTAATCTTATTTATAGCTAGAGCCATAAATCATACATGGATGTCAATTTATTTTGTTACCCACATAAAATAATCACTCAGGGTCGAAAAAATATTTTCGCCTGTTTTTTGGTAAAGAATGTGAATTCTCCATATCAAATATGCATTCTTTTCAGTCAATAGCACTACTCAACTCAACATCCTATGGATTATTATAAGTTACAAATATTCAACATTCGCGCATCCCATTGCTAACAGGTGTTTACATCTAACTTCTCGGCCATTAAATTGAAGTCGCCGTTTGGAGCTCACGCTCCTGGTATTCATCAACCTTCATAAGGAAATAAAAAATGACTCTGAATAAAAAGGATATTAAATTCGTTTCTGCGGCTGCACTGAAAAATGCTCAGCACGTACTGTTCTGAATATGAACGTATGAAAAAGGATGGTGTATATACACCATCCTTTTTTAATAGGGGATTATAGAATGCTGCATAATATTATAGGGTCTATTGACCAAGAAAGTTTTTTTAATACTTACTTCGAAAAAAAACCGCTCTTCCAAAGAGCAGAGAGCAGTCTGATCAATATGTTCACCTTGTCTGACTTTGATCGCTATTTGATTGCTGGAGAGGGCATGCTTCATAACTTAGTTAGAATAACTAAGGATGGGGGGGCTATCACGATACCGACCTATCATGGTCAAGCAACAACACAACGAGAGTTCGTACTTGAAGCGTTCAAATCTGGTGCAACACTTAAGCTAGAAGATCTTGATAATCGTCACAGTGAAATCGCTAAGATCTGCAAAAGCCTTGAGGACATTTTTGGTGGATATGTTTTCGCAAAGCCATTCCTTACTGGCGCAAACTTCCCAGGCCTTGATACGCATTTTGATACCACAGAGGTTTTTGTTGTCCAACTAGAAGGACGTAAAGTTTGGCATGTTTGGGACAAGGTGATCGATAATCCAACCCTTCCACTCCAACAGAACTTTAAAGATGTCGATCTTGGGGCTCCGTCCATTGAGGTCATTCTCGAACCTGGAGATATATTATATATTCCAGCAGGAGCGCCACATTCTGCACGATGCTTAGATAGCCACTCATTACATATGGCTATAGGTTTGCAACCAATAAAAATTTTTGAAGTACTGGAAGGATACCTACGGCTAATGTCTGAGCACATAGTTGAACTCAGACAGAATATATATCCATTCACTGAACGAGATCTTCTTGATAAAAATGCAAAGCTACTTTTAGATCGATTAAAGAAAGTACCTTTTGATGTAATTAAAGCTGACTTTGATATCGCATATAGCGCAACCAAACATGAGACCTGCGATAGACGCTTGGAAACTCTTGCTGCATCACATGCGATTACTGAGTCAACAAAGCTACGGCTAAGGCAAGGTGTTGATATACAAGCTAGAACTGGTGATGGTTCTATATCAATTTATTTTAGTTCGACAATCAGCCCAGGAAAACCGCTTGTTTCAAGGCCTTCGAATGTCACTCTTCCTGATTATTGCCAGGGTGAAATAGATTATATTTGCTCAAGGGGTTTAGTTTGCTTTACTCCAAGCCAGCTCTCTGGCGACCTAAACCTAGAGTCGAAAGTTCTGCTCTGTCAAGAGTTGGCTAATGTTGGCATTCTTATTTTAGAGTAACATTAAAGGGGCGTTCTCGTGTATCTTGATTTATTAAGTAAAGTGCTAACAAACAAAATCTATGAGCCTGATAGTCCAAAAGCAACACCTGATGAAGTGGACGAGATAAAGAAGACTCTAGACTTATTAATGAACGATGGTATCAATCTTAATATCAGCGCAGAAGACTTGACTCAAATCCTTCAGTACACCAAGAGATCTAGAAATATTCATACATACGTTAGCATCGACGCATTAAATAATATACGAGATGCCATAACAATCATAAATGAAAAAAAGATTGTTGGCGATGTATTAGATTGTGGGGTTTTGAGAAGGGGGACTTCAATCTACATGGCTGGAGTTCTGAAAAGCCTGAACTCATCTCGTAAGGTTTATGTAGCAGATTCCTTTTCAGGTCTACCAGTTCCCAGCACCCAGGATGGGATTTTTGCGAATCATTTCTGGCATCGTTTTTCAAAGGCGCTCCCGATATATAACCTGGACTGCTTAGCAAGCATTGATGATGTAAAGGAAAATTTTAATCGTTATGGATTACTCGACGATAACATAGTTTTCATGCCCGGCTGGTTTGAAGATACACTACCATCATTATCAGCTGCTAATGTTAAGTTTAGTGTTGTAAGAATTGACGCGGATTGGTATAGCTCAACAAAAGACGTTCTAGATAACGTATATCACCTAATATCCGATGGCGGATTCATCATCATTGATGATTATAATCTACCAGGATGTAAGCTAGCGGTTGATGAATTTAGAGAAAAAAATGGAATTTCAAAACCACTTCAAATTGCAGATGAAGTTGCAGGAGTATTCTTTTGGATAAAATAACTCATTCATTTTCAAACCGTCTCAAGCTACTTTTACTGGGTGATGGGTTGGTCGTGTTCGGAGGATGGATTGACTATATAGCCATACTGACAATATGTGTGTATCGATTTCAAGTTGATAGCATGGAGATAGCAATTATCGGCGCAAGTATGCTATTACCAGGTATAATATTTACCGGATTTATTAGTAATTTGGTTAATAGCTGTAAAGTTCTTCATTGGCTACGTACAAGTCTTATACTAAGAGCGTTGCTGACTGTTGCACTATTAACTGCAAGCAACATATATATCTTTGTGGCAATAGCTGTAATTAGATCTCTATTTAATAGCATAGCCACACCAGCTATATCAGTTATCAGTGCTCGTTGCGTACCAGCGGAAAACAGAACTCGTTACTACTCCTTGCTAAATATGATGAATAGTGCAGCAAAGATAACTGGCCCTGCACTTGGTGGAGCAATCGCGTCATTCGGGAGGGATGAATATGCATTAGTGATTTCAGGTGGATTAACGCTGGCTGGCTGCCTTGTGTTCTGGACAATAAAGACTACAACAGTTAAAGATGGACTGGACAATTCGCCAAGCTCAAAGCCATCAACATTGAGTAATGAAAATTGGAATTCATACGCCATAGTAATGGCAATATTTTTTATCGCCGTTTTCATGGTCAACAATCAACTCCCAATTTTACTTAGAGATAACGGGTTAGATAAAAGTGCCCTTGGTGTATTAGTATCTTCATCTGCTATAGGAAACTTTCTGTATGGGTTGTGGAGTGCTCGTAATGCTACGTCTTCTTCTCTTAAAGGACTAATTGAGGAGATCTTGTTTCCTGCCTTTATAACTATGTGTATGTTTATTTTGATCGCTCCCATATTATATGAGCCCTTTACATTGCAATTGGCATTATTGGCTATAGTATTTTTTATTGTAGGGCTTTTCAGTTCTAGATTTGCGATATCATCAAATGTATACCTGGCTGAAAACTTTCAAGCTAGCCTTGGGATTGCAGCTGGACGACTGCAAGCAATCCAAAACAGCGCTATGCTTCTAGCGCCATTCATGGGAGCATTTGTTCTTAGCCATTCATCTGGAGCTTTTTTATTTGTACTGGCAGGTATTACTGGTATCACAGGGTTATTTGCTGTGTATATGATGACTGCAAGAAAAGGCGTTAAACAGACGTTGGATGCAAAGAGCCCAGAGTAGGCGCTAAGAGGTGAGATGCGTTGTTAGGAAACATGCATGGAGATGGTATCCACCTGACAGTTGCCAACAAAAGGGAGTGGTCATACGGCTTCACACCAGATAACAAAACGGTACCCCTACCGTGTTATCTGGAGTCACCGTATGACCACCAACGAGAAAGTAGTACATCGCAAGCTCAGCCTGCTAGAACTCGCCAAAGAGCTCAATAACGTCAGCAAAGCCTACAAGCTCATCAGCTACAGCCGTCAGCAGTTCTACGAAAATCGCCGTAATTACCAGACCTATGGCGCCGAGGGATTGCTCGACAAATTGCCCGGCTGTAAAGGGGCTCATCCCAATCGGGTCGCTCCCGAGATTGAACAGGCCATCCTCGATTATTCCCTCTCCAGACCAACTCATGGCCCGCTGCGGGTCGCTCAAGAACTGGCTCTGCAAGGGATCAATGTCAGTGCGGGCGGTGTGCGTGGCGTGTGGCAACGGCACGACTTGCTCTCCAAACACGACCGCTTGCTGCGCCTTGAGAAAACTCACCGTGAGCAGACCATTGAGCTCAATGACGAGTAGATTCGCCTGCTCGAACGCTTCAGCCCCGAGTTTCGCGAACGTCAGATTGAGGTCCACTACACCGGAGAACTGGTGGCGGTCGACACCTTCTTCGTCGGCGCGCTCAAGGGAGTTGGTAAGGTGTATCTGCAAACAGTGCTGGACTGCTACAGTCGCCACGCCTGGGGACGGCTCTACACCAGCAAGCTGCCGGTGACCTCGGTTCATGTGCTCAATGAAACGGTGCTGCCGTTTTTCGAGGCCCACGAGGCACGGGTCTATACCATCCTGTCGGATAACGGGCGCGAGTTCGCCCAGACCATCATCCCTACGAGCTGTTCCTGCAACTGGAGGGAATTGAGCACCGGACAACCAAGGCACGCAGGCCGCAGAGCAACGGCTTTATCGAGCGACTGCATCGCACACTACTGGATGAACACTTCCGCATCAAAGGGAGGACGACCTGGTATGAGTCGGTGGAGCAGATGCAGACAGACCTAGATAGCTACCTGGAACACTACAACACCCAGCGGCCACATCAGGGCAGGATGATGGAGGGACAAATCCCCTACAGCATGTTCAAGAAGGGTCTGAAATTGATACCGAAGGAAGTGCGATCTAAAGTAGCGTAAACAAGACACCGGTTTGAGGCCGGTGTCAGGTGATAGATTGGCCCCTTGAAGATCCAGACACTTCGCCCCTCTTAACTTAAGAGGTAGTCTTGGAGCTATGTTCAGTACTA
>NZ_JAPCIS010000061.1:0-7531 GCF_027707425.1 Aeromonas sp. QDB63 | reverse complement strand
CAAACTGGCTTTCTGCCTTCGCTACTTGCGCGAGTTATGTGTGGACAGAAAACCAGCATTTTGAGAACACAGCCTAGCACCCCGGGCTGGGCGGTTCTGTGATCCGGGGACCCATTCAACCACTGCGAAGGGGCGGGTCAATGCCAATGGATGAATTCGCAGCGCCAATGAAAGACCCCGCCGAGGCGGGGTCCGAGGAGGGCTGGACGGATCAGGAGGCGGTCGCCTCGGCCACCCGGAACTCGGGCTGCTGGCGCAGCTTCCACAGCTCGCTCCACTTGCGCAGGGCGGAGATCAGGATCAGCGCCCCCAGCACCAGCATGATGAGGGAGATGGCGCCGTTCATCGGGTTGTAGCCCTTGGCGGCCGAGTTGAAGTAGACGTTGCGCATCATCCAGTAACCGGCGTAGTTGACGGTCACGAACAGGTAGGCCAGCGGGATCAGGCAGGTCAGCATATAGCGGCGCTTGCTGGCGAGGCGCAGGATGATGGTGGCACCTATGATGAGGCCCACCGAGGCCATCAGCTGGTTCGATACCCCGAACAGGGCCCATACCGAGCCGATATCGCCGGACATCAGCAGATACCCCCACATGACGCAGGCGAGCACGCTGGCCCCGATGGCGCCCGGCATCCAGTCGATGCGCTTGAGGGGCGGGTAGAACTCGCCGAAGAAGTCCTGAATGAGGTAGCGGGAGACCCGGGTGCCGGAGTCGACGGCGGTCAGGATGAACACCGCTTCAAACATCACCACGAACTGGAAGAAGTAGGAGGCGAGGTTACTGAACCAGGGCACCTTGGTGAAGATGTAGGACATGCCCACCGCCAGGGTGACGGCGCCGCCGGTGCGGCCGTTCAGATCCATGCCGATCTCCTGGGAGAGGAAGGGCAAATCCACCACCTGCATCCCCAGCTTGGCGAAGGCCTCCGGAGTGGCGTTGATGGCGAAGTAATCCGCCGGGTGCAGGGCGGTGGCGGCGATCAGCGCCATCACGCCCACCACGCACTCGGCCAGCATGGCACCGAAGGCGACCGGCAGGATGTCGTTCCACTTGTCCACCAGTTTCGGGGTGGTGCCCGAGCCGATGAAGGCGTGGAAGCCGGAGATGGCGCCACAGGCGATGGTGATGGAGATGAAGGGCCAGACCGGGCCGCCCAGTACCGGGCCGCCGCCGTGGACGAACTGGGTCATGGCGGGGAACTGGATCTCGGGGTTGATGCAGATGACGCCGATCACCAGGGCGCCGAACACGCCGATCTTCATAAAGCTGGAGATGTAGCCGCGCGGGGTGAGTAGCAGCCAGACCGGCAGCGCGGTGGCGAAGAAGGCGTAGATGGGCAGCGCCAGACTGATGGTCTCGGCGCGCAGGGTCAGCCAGGCACCGAAGGCGCTCTCCTGCACGTAGGGGCCGAAGAAGACGCAGGCCAGCACGGCGATGAAGCCCACCCAGGAGGCGGCTTGCAGGTTGCCGGTCAGCTTGTGCCAGATCCCCACCACCATGGAGATGGGGATGGTCATGAAGACCGCGAACACGCCCCAGGCGTTACGCTCCAGCGCGTGCACCACCACCATGGAGAGACCCGCCATGGTGATGGTGATGATGAACAGCATCGCAAGGCCCGTGCACCAGCCGGCGATGGGGCCGAGTTCGGCCTTGGCCACCTCGGAGAGGGACTTGCCCTGATGCTTCATGGAGGCGAACAGCACGACTGTGTCGTGTACCGCACCGCCGATGACGCAGCCGATCAGCAGCCAGAGAAAGCTCGGCAGGTAGCCGTACTGGGCCGCCAGGACCGGGCCCACCAGCGGGCCGGCGGCGGCGATGGCCGCGAAGTGCTGGCCGAAGTTGACCCACTTGTTGGTCGGCACATAGTTCTTGCCATCTTCCAGCTCGTGGGAGGGGGTGACCAGCTTGTCGTCGGCCCGCAGCACCTTGCGCACAAAGAACACGCCGTAGAGGCGATAGGCGATGGCGAGGATGCAGAGGGCCGCAATGACGAAGGTGATTGCGTGTTGCATGACGGAGTTTCCTTTTCCTGCGGCCAATCTGGCCGGGCTCAGGCTGCACTCTACGCAGGCGGCAGGGAAAGGGGAGCGCAGAAAGGGTCAGTGGCAGAGGGCCGCCCGCGAGCGGCAGAAAAGCGGCCCCGAGCGGTTTGAGGGATGAGCCGGCGGGCGCGGCAAGCGGGTGAGCGGTAACGGGCAGGGGACGGGGCGAGTGGCCCGCCCCTCAGGGGATCTCCAACAATTCTTTGAGGGGCTTGAGGTAGCGCCGGCTCACCGGCACCTTGTGGCCGCCCTGGGTCACCACCTCCGCCAGGCCGCCGTCCAGCAGCAGGATCTCGCGGATCTGGCCCGGGTTGAGCAGGTACTGGCGGTGACAGCGCACGAAGCCGGTCTTCTCCTCCAGGGTGCGCAGTGTCAGCTCGGTGGTGCCTTGCTGCTGGGCGCTCACCACCTTGTTGCCGGCCAGATCGCTGTGGACGAACTCCACCTCGCCAAGGGGCAGCAGCAGGATGCGGTTGTGGCCGCTGCAGGGAATGCTGCGCAGGGGCTGGGCGATGCGGGTCGGATCCGGCAGCGGTTGGCCCGCCAGCTCACCCTTTGGCGAAAGCAGCCGCTGGATGCGCTCCAGCGCCTTGTTCATCCGTTCGCTGGTGACCGGCTTGAGCAGGTAGTCGAGGGCGTTCTCCTCAAACGCGCGCAGGGCAAACTCGTCGTAGGCGGTGATGAAGACGATGTGGGGGCGCAAGTCCGGATCCAGCATGCTCACCAGCTCCAGCCCGCTGATGCGCGGCATCTGGATGTCGAGAAACAGCAGGTCGGGTTTGAGGCGATGGATGGCGGGCAGCGCCTCCATGGCGTGGGCGCACTCTCCCAGCAGGCGGATATTGCCCGCCTGCGCCAGCAGCAGCCGCAGCTCCTCGCGGGCGAGGGGTTCATCGTCGACGATCAGGGCGGTCAGCATGGGCTCTCCTGCAGGGGAAGGGTGATCCTCACCCGGGTGGATTGATGGGGCTCGCAGTGAATGGTGACCCCGTACTCGGCGCCGTAACGGGCCTTGATGCGCCGATCCACTATGTTCATGCCAAGGCCGCTCTCCTCCCGCCTGGCCTGATAGAGGCCGGCGTTGTCCTCAACTTCCAGCACCAGCTGCTCACCCTCCTGCCGCGCCGTCAGGGTCAGTTTGCCCGGCTCGAACATCTGGGAGATGCCGTGCTTGATGGCGTTCTCGACGATGGGCTGCAGGGAGAAGGTGGGCAGCCGGTACTCCAGCAGCGGCTCGGGAATCTGGATCTGCACGCTCAGGTGCTCGGCGAAGCGGGCCTGCTCGATGTGCAGGTAGGCGTTCACGTGCTCCAGCTCGTCGGCCAGGGTCACCTCGTCACCCTGGCGCTTGAGGTTCTTGCGAAAGAAGGTGGAGAGGTGGTGCACCAGGGTGCGGGCATCCTCGGGGTCGCGCCGGATCACCGCCGCCAGGGTGTTGAGGGCGTTGAACAGAAAGTGCGGGTTGATCTGCGCCTGCAACAGCTTGATCTCCGACTGGGCCAGCAGCCGCTTCTGCTCGTTGTACTTGCTGGCCAGGATCTGGCCGGAGAGCAGCCGGGCGATCCCCTCTCCCAGGGTGCGGTTGATGGAGGAGAAGAACTTGCGCTTGGGCTCGTAGAGCTTGATGGTGCCCACCACCGACCCCTCTTCCCCACGCAGCGGAATGACCAGCGAGGAGCCGAGCCGGCACTGGGGATGCAGGTTGCAGCTGTAGGGGATGAGGTTGCCGTCGGCATAGACCACCTCGTTGTGCTGGATCGCCTTGAAGGTGTGGGCCGAGTTGATGGCGGTGCCCGGCAGGTGGTGATCCTCGCCGATGCCGATGAAGGCGAGCAGCTTCTCCCGATCGGTGATGGCCACCGCGCCCACCCCGGTCTCTTCGTAGAGGATGCGCGCCATCTGTTGGCACGCCTCCTGGGTGAACCCCTTGTCCAGCACCCGCATCGCCCGCTCGGCGATCTTGAGGGCGCGGGCGGAGAAGGCGACCGAGTACTTCTCCAGCATGGCGCGGTGATCGAGGATCATCCGCATGAACATGGCGGCCCCCAGGGTATTGGCCACCAGCATGGGGGCGATGATGTTCTCGATGAGGTGGACGGCGTCGTCATACGGACGGGCTACCAGCAAGATGATGCCCATCTGCATCAGCTCGGCGATGAGGGCCACAGATCCCACCACCCAGGGGCTGAACAGCAGATCGAGCCGGTGGCGGGCGACGAAGTGGCGGTGCACCAGGCCGCCGAGCAGCCCTTCGGCGATGGTGGAGAAGGTGCAGGCCAGGGCGGTAAAGCCCCCCAGCGAGTAGCGATGGATGCCGCCGGTGAGCCCCACCAGCAGCCCCACCACAGGGCCGCCGACGATGCCGCCGAGCACGGCGCCGATGGCGCGGGTATTGGCGATGGAGTCCTCGATCCTGAGGCCAAAGTAGGTGCCCATCACGCAGAAGCCGGAGAAGATGAGGTAGCAGAGGATCTTGTGGGGCCAGCTCAGTGTCACCTGAGTCAGTGGCATGAAGAGCGGCGTCTTGGAGAGCAGCCAGGCGATCACCAGATAGACGCAGAGCTGCTGGAAGAGAGATATCACGAGCGCGAATTGTTCGAAAGCCACGGCACACTATCTCGAAAGGGGATGCTCATCCAATGGACGCGGAGTATTAGCAAACCCCGATTTGCGCTGCAAGCCGCGGGCGCCGGAATAGCGCGCCTGCGCACAGATTTGCCGGCACCCTGAGCCAAAGGCATCCCTTCGCCCTGTCTGCCGGTCAATCGAGTGCGACGTCGACCCATACCAGGCGGTGATCCGAGCTGACTCCCTTGGCGATGCCGAGCTTGGCGTCGTACACCAGGTGGTAGCCCGGCTCGAAGCTGGCCGGCCAGAATACGCCGGAGGCGACCGCGTTCAGGTTGGCGGAGGGCAGCACGTGGTCGAGCTGCAGGCCGCTGCTGCTGGTGATGCGCTCCGGGGTGGGACGGTTGTTGTTGCGCTTGCACTGATCCGGCTGGCTGGCGAGGCACTCGGGGCCGCCCTGGCTGACCGGGATCAGGGCGCCGTTGGTGACGGCCTGGTTGACCAGCACATGGTTGTGCAGATCCTGAATGGCGGTCAGATCGCCATCGCCAATCTGGGGATCGGCGTTGAGATCGCCGGCGATGACGAACTTGGCACCCTCGGGCAGGCCACCCGCCTTGCCGGCGTCATCCACCATGTAGCTGGCGGTCTCCACGTAGTCCTGCCAGAAGGCGACTTCGGCCCGGTTGTGCTTGACGTTGTGGCGCGCCGCGTTGCCAAAGATGGGCGGAGTGGGGTGGGAGATGAGGAAGTGGATCACCTCTTCCTTGTTGCCGCGTTTGATGCGCACCGGCACGTCGGCGTGGTTCTTGGACGAGAGCGGGAAGGCCTGCCAGGCGGCGTCGTCATACCAGGCATCGCCGCACTGGCGGCTGGCCGGGATCGGCGCCCTGGCGTTGTTGCAGTCGTCGATGACGGGATTCGCTTCGCCCGGCATGTCCTTCCACTTGAATTTCTGGAAGGTGCGGATCTGCTTGGTATCGATGGGGTACTGGGACATCACGGCGAAGGCGTACTGGCCGTGGTAGTTGCCAAAGCCCCAGGCGTCGTCCGGCCCGTTGTTGACCTTGCCGTCCAGGTTGAGGTCATGGCCGCTCATCAGGCCGGTGTTGGTGGCGAAGTTCTGCAGCACCGGGTAGCTGATGGCGGTCACCTCGTCGTGCTGGGCGTGGGCCAGGTAGTTGTCGTTGAAGGCTTTGAGGTCCGTGGTGTTGCTGCCCTTGCCGTCGTTGTCGAATTCGTTGAGCAGGAAGACGTCGGGGCGGGTGCGCTGCACAATCTCGGCGATGTTGCGGATCTGCTGCACGTCGAGGGCCTTGGTCTTCTCGGCGCCGCTCAAGGTGCCGTCGGCGAGGCGGGCCAGCAGGGCATCCTGCTCGGTGCGGCTCAGGGCCAGTTCACCGGCGAGCATGCCGGCGGCGGTGCGATCGAAGGCGAGGTTGAAGGTGGCAAAGCGGATCATGGCTGGTCTCGGCGTCATGGTGGCCGGGACAGCCTGCCATCTTTGGCAGAAAAATGGCAGCACCCTGCCGGATTTCCAGGGGAATGTGCCCCTGTTTCTCTCTTGAGGGTCAAGCGCTCCGCTCAGGCCCAGCGGGAGAGGGGGGAGGGCATGGCGTAGGCGTAGCCTTGCTGATAGTCGCAGTCGAGCCGGTTCGCCACCTGGATATGGGCCTGGGTCTCCACCCCCTCGCACACCACGGCCATGCCGAGCCGCTGCAGGTACTTCACCAGTCCGGTCAGCATGTTGAGGGCGTGGGTGTTGAGCGCAGCCTGAAGCAGCAGGGAGCGATCCAGTTTCACTATCTCGTAGGGGAGCATCATCAGACGCTGGAAGTTGCACGCCTGGGAGCCGAAGTCGTCGCAGGCGATGTGGGCGCCATGGGCCCGCAACACCTCGATCATCTCCCTGTGCTGGCGCTTGATCCTGACGTGCTCCAGCACCTCGAACCAGATGGCTATCCCCAGCTTGCGGGCCTGGAGCAGCACCAGCAACAGCAGGTTGCGGTAGGTGGGGCTGGAGAGCGCCGGATTGAGGTTGATGGAGAGCGCATAGGGGCCTTTTTGCGCGAGCACGGGCAGATCGCGCAGTATGGCCCTCAGCATGACGATATCCAGGTGCAGGGCATCATCCTCGCCGAGGGCGGCAAAATCGATGCTCTGATAACCCTGGTTGCCGGCATCCCAGCGCCTGGCCAGCACCTCATACCCCTTGACCTGACGATCCTGGCCGATGATGGGCTGATAAAAGGGGACGACGATATCCGCCATGCTGACCATGGCCCTTACGGGATACTCTTCTTTGAACGCAAACATGGCCTTCACCTGACGGGAACATGGTTACGCATCATACAGGGAGGGTCTAAACGGAGGCTGTAGGAAGAGTCTGATAATGGGCCCTGTTTGGGTGTGGGCAGGATGAGAGGGGGTCAGGGAAGAGCATGGCCCTGTGCAGGTTCGGCGCCAACCAGGGGAGCTGCGTGCATGGCCTGGGCAAGCCAGGACCAGTCGAGCATGGGGGAACCCGCCTTGAAGCGCTGATAGGCACATCCCTGGCGGATGGTCAGGAAGAGGGTGCTCGGCAGGCCGAGGCGGTTGAGGTAACGCACCATCACGTCTCCCTGGTAATCCCGCAGCCGCAGTTGCAGCTCGGGCAGTGTCAGCCCGTGCTCGCGACCCGTTTCATCCCAGATTTCAAACATCTGTGTGCACTCCTTGCGACATGAGGCTCCACTGTTTCTAAAAAGTGCGGGGAGAGCAATTGTCAGATCTGACAGCGCCATATGGATTCTATCCAGAAAAGCGAAAACCCGGCACGAGGCCGGGTTGTCTGAAGGATGGTGGAGGGAGAAGGATTCGAACCTTCGAAGGCAGAGCCGTCAGATTTACAGTCTGATCCCTTTGGCCGCTCGG
>NZ_JAPCIS010000060.1:0-7830 GCF_027707425.1 Aeromonas sp. QDB63 | reverse complement strand
TCGCGAAATTTCGCAGTCGCGACGCCAGAGACCGAGGGTTAGATCATGCCTAGCATTCACCTTCCGGCCGCCCGCTAGCGGACCCTGGTCAGGTTCCGCGAAGGTGGGCGCAGACATGCTGGGCTCGTCAGGATCAAACTGCACTATGAGGCGGCGGTTCATACCGCGCCAGGGGAGCGAATGGACAGCGAGGAGCCTCCGAACGTTCGGGTCGCCTGCTCGGGTGATATCGACGAGGTTGTGCGGCTGATGCACGACGCTGCGGCGTGGATGTCCGCCAAGGGAACGCCCGCCTGGGACGTCGCGCGGATCGACCGGACATTCGCGGAGACCTTCGTCCTGAGATCCGAGCTCCTAGGGATCGCCTCAGAAAACGGAATCTATGGTCACTCCCGTTTTTGCAACACCGATTTTGACGATAAATTGGCTTGCTTGAATCTATCCGGCGTCTGAATGGGATTTTATTCCCGCGCCTCGATGAGTTCCGCGCCTGATGAACCTCCAGAAAATATACGGCTTCAATGAGCCTTTCCGTTTTACAGGTTCCTCAACAGGCCGGTGGGCCGTTAGTATCATCAATATCAGTATTCGCAAAACCAGATCAGTGATTCTTTAAACCGGTGTATTTCTGCCGTTATGCTACATAAGTTTGCTGTCGTGCCGTTAGGGCCCAGGCTATTCTGGCCAGCTTGTTTGCCAGAGCACAAGTGACGACAAAGTTGCTTTTCCTACACAGTAGATCCCTGACCCAATCGGCCAATTTGCCAGACTGGTGTTCCAGTTTTTGTATGAATACCCTGGCACATTGAACCAACAAAGTTCGGATCTTTTTGTTACCTCGCTTACTAATTCCCAGCAATGTCGTCCGACCTCCCGTGCTGTACTGTCGAGGCACTAGCCCTGTTGCCGCCGCAAAGTCACGACTGCTGGCGTACTGCTTCCCGTCGCCAATCTCAGTTGAAATAGTACTCGCTGTCAGTGTTCCGACGCAGGGAATGCTCAGCAAGCGCTGTCCAACCTCATCTTCGTCCAACTTTCGTTTCAACTGGGATTCCAAATCTTTAATCTGCTCAACAAGATAGTGATAATGCTGTTGTAATTTCAGCAATAACTGGCTGAGGTAAAGAGGCAAACTATTGTCCTCAAGAAGGGTACTCAGTCGGCTAATAACGGCAGCTCCTCGTGGAACGCTGATGCCAAATTCCAGCAGAAAAGCATGCATCTGATTGGTTGTTTTTACCTTATCCTGAACCAGGGATTCACGGACACGATGCAGCGCACGCATTGCCTGCTGAGATTCAGTTCTGGGCTGTACAAAACGCATAGACGGACGCGATGCAGCTTCACAAATAGCTTCGGCGTCGACAAAGTCGTTTTTGTTACTTTTAACGAATGGACGGACAAATTGTGGTGATATCAGCTTAGGAAAATGCCCCAACTCTTCCAACTTGCGTGCCATAAAGTGAGAGCCACCACAGGCTTCCATTGCGATGGTTGTAGCGGGGCATGTCGCCAAAAATTCGATTAACTTTGGCCGTGTAAATTTTTTACGGTAAACAGCCTTGCCGCGACGATCTTGGCAATGAATATGGAAAGAGTTTTTACCCAGATCGATACCAATGAGCGCAATGTTTTCCATGATAGTTCTCCGAATGAAAGCCTATCCTCAGCATAGTACCGGGAAGGAGGGAGTGACCATCTCATTAAATAAAGCACGCTAAGCCGTAAGTAAGCGTGCTCCTGTGAAAGCCACAGCTAAAACTGCGTAGTACACATAGAGGTATTTTTTTCTAGATTTATATCGAATTTCGTTATCGAATTTCGCTTATTATTGATCAACTCGTTGCAGATCATGAAGGCGAAAGTATGACGAATAACCCTACCGATGACAGCAGACCATGGTCGGTCTTTCTTATTTTTCTGCGGCTTGGATTGACATCTTTTGGCGGCCCCATTGCGCACTTGGGCTACTTCCGCGCCGAATTTGTCACACGGCGGCGCTGGCTCTCCGAACGGAGCTATGCTGACTTGGTCGCGCTTTGTCAGTTCTTGCCAGGGCCTGCAAGCAGCCAGGTCGGCATAGCGGTAGGACTGTCTCGGGCTGGATACAGCGGGGCGCTGGCTGCTTGGGCTGGCTTCACGCTGCCGTCTGCCATAGCCTTGATCCTTTTTGCGCTCGGCATCTCCAGCTATGGCGATTACGTCTCGCAGGGCGCGTTGCATGGCTTAAAAGTGGTGGCTGTGGCCGTGGTCGCTCAAGCAGTATGGGGCATGGCGCGTAACCTATGCACGGATGGGCTGCGAGTCACCATCATGGCAATTGCTACCTGCGTCGTTTTACTTGTGCCGTCCGCGTGGGGACAGGTTGGCGTGATTGCTATCGCAGGCATCGCAGGCCGGTTATTGTTCAAGCCAGCGAAAGTTGTTGAGCATGACCCCCTACCTATCACGGTCAGTCACCGGGCCGGCGTGCTTTGGCTCTCGCTGTTCTTTGTCTTGCTGATTGGCCTGCCGGTGTTGGCCGAACTGATGCCAAGTCAAACCATGGCAATGGTGGATTCCTTCTATCGTGTCGGATCACTGGTGTTCGGCGGTGGTCACGTTGTGCTGCCATTACTGCAAGCCGAAGTGGTGCCCTCCGGCTGGGTCAACAATGAATCCTTTCTCGCGGGGTACGGGGCAGCTCAAGCGGTGCCCGGCCCTTTGTTCACGTTCGCCGCGTTTCTTGGTGCCTCGATGAACACCGCCCCGTCGGGCTGGATCGGCGGCATTGTGTGTCTGCTGGCTATCTTCGCGCCCTCGTTCTTGCTGGTCGTCGGATCAATGCCATTTTGGGAGCGTTTGCGCCGCAATACAGGCATCCAAGCTGCGCTGGCCGGGATCAATGCCGCTGTAGTCGGCTTGCTGCTGGCCGCGCTGTATCAGCCTGTATGGACTAGCGCCATCTTTCAGCCGCAAGACTTCGGCTTGGCATTAGTTGCCCTTGTCGCACTTATGTTCTGGAAGCTCCCGCCGTGGCTGGTTGTCCTCGGTAGCGGTGCAGCTGGGTGGCTGTTGAGCGTCGCTCTGTGAGGCACAAAAAATGACTGACAAAGACCTCTACGGCGGTTTGATCCGCCTGCACATCCTTCACCATGCAGCCGAGGAACCTGTCTTTGGGCTGGGGATCATCGAAGAGCTACGCCGACACGGCTACGAGATGAGCGCTGGCACCGTGTACCCGATGCTGCACGGCCTGGAAAAAAAAGGCTATCTGACCTCACGCCACGAACGCACCGGGCGACGTGAACGGCGTGTTTATGACATCACTGAACAAGGCAGAACTGCACTTGCTGATGCGAAAACAAAGGTCAAGGAGCTGTTCGGAGAGTTGGTAGAAGGTGGTTGAGTTTTTGCTTCTATGTCAGGTTGAGCTATACCCTAACTGGATTGTCATTTTCAGAAGACGACTGCACCAGTTGATTGGGCGTAATGGCTGTTGTGCAGCCAGCTCCTGACAGTTCAATATCAGAAGTGATCTGCACCAATCTCGACTATGCTCAATACTCGTGTGGGCTCTGTTGCAAAAATCGTGAAGCTTGAGCATGCTTGGCGGAGATTGGACGGACGGAACGATGACGGATTTCAAGTGGCGCCATTTCCAGGGTGATGTGATCCTGTGGGCGGTGCGCTGGTATTGTCGCTATCCGATCAGCTATCGCGACCTTGAGGAAATGCTGGCGGAACGCGGCATTTCGGTCGACCATACGACGATCTATCGCTGGGTCCAGTGCTACGCCCCGGAGATGGAGAAGCGGCTGCGCTGGTTCTGGCGGCGTGGCTTTGATCCGAGCTGGCGCCTGGATGAAACCTACGTCAAGGTGCGGGGCAAGTGGACCTACCTGTACCGGGCAGTCGACAAGCGGGGCGACACGATCGATTTCTACCTGTCGCCGACCCGCAGCGCCAAGGCAGCGAAGCGGTTCCTGGGCAAGGCCCTGCGAGGCCTGAAGCACTGGGAAAAGCCTGCCACGCTCAATACCGACAAAGCGCCGAGCTATGGTGCAGCGATCACCGAATTGAAGCGCGAAGGAAAGCTGGACCGGGAGACGGCCCACCGGCAGGTGAAGTATCTCAATAACGTGATCGAGGCCGATCACGGAAAGCTCAAGATACTGATCAAGCCGGTGCGCGGTTTCAAATCGATCCCCACGGCCTATGCCACGATCAAGGGATTCGAAGTCATGCGAGCCCTGCGCAAAGGACAGGCTCGCCCCTGGTGCCTGCAGCCCGGCATCAGGGGCGAGGTGCGCCTTGTGGAGAGAGCTTTTGGCATTGGGCCCTCGGCGCTGACGGAGGCCATGGGCATGCTCAACCACCATTTCGCAGCAGCCGCCTGATCGGCGCAGAGCGACAGCCTACCTCTGACTGCCGCCAATCTTTGCAACAGAGCCCGCCGTGCTAGTCTGCTCGGTGATGGTGGAGTGAAGC
Source organism: Aeromonas sp. QDB63 (assembly GCF_027707425.1). Taxonomy (NCBI): domain Bacteria; kingdom Pseudomonadati; phylum Pseudomonadota; class Gammaproteobacteria; order Aeromonadales; family Aeromonadaceae; genus Aeromonas; species Aeromonas sp. QDB63. Next base: position 3,360 of record NZ_JAPCIS010000060.1, on the reverse strand, counting down.
CAACCCGCAATCGGGTTATGAATCTGCATCGCGATTCGCAATCAGCTGTCTCTTGAGCATGTCGAACTCCTGCGATGTTATCTCGCCGTGCTCGTGCTGCTACACCAACTTGTCCAACTCATCCGCCACACCGCTCCCCACCACCTGCGATGGCCAGGTTGTTTGCTGGGCGCATTGGCGGAGTATCGTCTCGACCCGGGACACCCACACCGGCACAACCTTACGGGAGTGATTCACTGTCAAAGAATCGGCCCGGTGCTCTGACGCAAGTATCGGGATGGTCACCATTTGTAAGCCGTAGACCTGAGTGGTGATCAAGACTTCGATACCACCGACCGTACCGGTACTAATCGACGACGGTCGTGTTCGTCGCCTGCCGCAGGGACTCTGCACACCTCCGTTTACGCATGTGCCTGGAGGAGTTGGAAATCGTCGTGTTCGGGAAACATTAAACACAGGATGGCAGCGATCTGAGCCAGCACATGATCAGCTAGCTCACCATCCGGATCGACGGCCCACTGCATCGTCGCGCCAGCGATGACCGAGTGCAGGAGCAACTCAGCTGCCGCAGGAGCACCTGGGGGCAGTCGCTTGCGGATCCCCTCCACCACCGCGCGGTTCCGCTGGATCGCAAGCGTGCGTAGCTCCGGCACCTGGAGCTCGTACCAGGAGATGAGATAGTTCACCGAGAAGTCGTTGCGAGTGTTCATGCTCCGAACGAGCACCTGCAAAAATTCCCAGAGCCCTTGCGGCCCTGCGCCTATCGGTATCGCATTCAGGTAATGCCGCACCTGCTCGACGCCGCGCTCCATCATCCTCACCAGCAGCGTATCGCGGTTGGTGAAGCGCTGGATTAACGCTGCGCGGGAGAGCCCCACCTCCTTTGCTACTCCGCTGAGCGTGAACTCTATGGGACCGCAACGCTTCAGCACTACGGTGGCGGCCTCGAGTACCTCGTCATCGGACTTGAGCTTGGGGCGGGGCATCAGTGTTCACCTTCTGTATGGGTTGGGGCGGAGGCTGTGGCTGCCGCCGCCATTGTAGCAAATTGAAGACGGAGCGAGAGTAGAGCCACGAGCCCCGCAAACACGGCCGATACAACGAGGCCAGGGAGCGGACCAGCAAGGTCGACAAACGCGCCGGCCGCAAGCATAACCATGGGCGAGGCTGACAGCATCACCGCCGAGACCGTGCCGAGTACCCGGCCGAGAAGTTCTGGCGGCGTGCGGTTGTAGATGGCAGCGTTGAGAATGGGAGAGACTGAGCCGGTCAGCAGTCCCACGAGCGCGCCCAACAACATCAGCACCGGCACGCCTGGCAACTGTGAAAGCAGAAGCGAGCCCACCGCAGAGCCACAAAATGCCACCGCCAGCCAGTTCTGCGCTGATATCCGGGCGCCGACCGACGCATGAATGGCAATGCCAAGGAGACCACCAGCCCCCATCATTGAGGAGAACAGCCCGAGCTCTGCTACTTGGCGTCCTGCATCTACAAACAGCGCAGGCATGATGACGCTGCCGTTGGCGCCAACGATGCCCACGAAGATCATCACTATACCAAAGAGAGGGCGCAGCAGGGGTTCGCTCCAGAGAAAAGCGACGCCGGCGCGCATGGAGAGAGTCGCCGTCGTGGTCATCGTCCGAGCGGCACGCGCGGGAAGCACCCACGCGCCGAGCAGACCTGCAAGGACGGAGCAGAACGCCGTCAGCCCGAGCGTTGGCGCAGCGCCAAGCAGGCCGATTGCGGCCCCCCCAAGGGCCGGGCCACCTAGAATCGCGACGTTCCCGATCACCGCTTTCAGTGACGAGACGCGCTCAACGGAGAGCCCGGCGACGTGGCCGAGTTTGGGCAGCTCACTGTCCTGCGCGGCCATACCGGGTGCGTCGAACGCGGCACCGAGCACCACGCAAGCGATCAGCCCAGTGTTCGAGAGGGCGCCAACGGCATCGAGCAGTGGGATGCTCGCCATGGCCACGCCGCCCACCACACCCGAGATCAATGCGACGGGCGCGCGCCCGAACCGATCGACGAGGCCACCACCAACCCACGCGCCGATGATGGTCGCGATGACGCTGCTAGCGGCCGTGGCGCCCGCCCAGGCCGCGCTCTTTGTATGAGACAGGACGAACCATGGAAGCGCGAGGGCCGCCACCGCGTTGCCGATCCGGAAGAGAAAGGTCGCCGCGAACAGCGTCGCGAGCGGGCTATATCGACGTTCGCTCATTCCGCTGCGGCGAGCTGCGCCTTCGCCGCAGCGAGGTACTCTTCGTTACCCGAGTCGAGGGCGAAGAGTGCGTAGGTGACCGCCCCGAACGCAAGGCGCTCCGCGATGTGGTGGGCGAGCCGCGGCCACACCCGGCCACCGGCCGCTTCATACGTGAGGAGGAGCTTCGCGAGCCCCTCTTCACCAAAGACCATAAGGTGCGCGGCCATGTCGATGGCAGGGTCATCAACGCGGGCCTCGCTCCAGTCGATCATCCCGCTGACGCGCTCCGTGTTGTCGATGAGCACATGGCCCACGTAGAGATCGCCATGCACCACCACGGAGAAATCTGGCCACGACGAATCGTCGTCGAGCCAGCGCTGCCACCGGTGGAGGCGCTTGTCGTTCACCACGAACTCGCGTCGGACGCGGTCAACGTCGTCGGCCACCTTCTGACGGGCCTGCGTCGGTGTACGGATGAGCATCCCCGCATCCACGGCGGCGGAAATGGGGACGGCATGCAGGGCGGCGAGCGCGGTCGCGAAGCTCTCCGCGAAGACCTCCGAGTCCTGCGGCACGACCCAGTCGGGCGTGGACGAACCAGGCTGGATGACCATCGCAGTCGAGTCTTCGAGCATGGGATAGGCAACGAGCTCGGCGTTGGCCACGCGCCAGTCCGGCACCGCGAACGGCAGGCGATTCTTGAGCATTGCCAGCACCCGCGCCTCTGGTTCGACCTTCGCGCTTACCTCGGCTCGGCGCGGGATGCGCAGCACCCACCGACGTCCATCGTCGACGGTGGCGATCACGATCCTATAGTCGAGCCCAAGCTCATTGACAGTCAGCGGGCCATGGAGCTTGAGCCCATGTCGGGCTGCAAGTGCGTACAGTTGGGAGGTATCGGCGGTCGTGACTACGGTCATGATTCACTCCTGAGGGCTTGACGGGTTTAGCCACCTAAATGTAACAGTCACGTCGGTTATATTCAATCCGGCACTGTTGCAAAGTTAGCGATGAGGCAGCCTTTTGTCTTATTCAAAGGCCTTACATTTCAAAAACTCTGCTTACCAGGCGCATTTTGCCCAGGGGATCACCATAATAAAATGCTGAGGCCTGGCCTTTGCGTAGTGCACGCATCACCTCAATACCTTTGATGG
>NZ_JAPCIS010000059.1:0-7867 GCF_027707425.1 Aeromonas sp. QDB63 | reverse complement strand
ATGGATACCGTGTCTCCTTTCCCGGGGAATGGCTATGGCACAGCGAAGGTGTAGCACTATTGGGATCAGTTATTTAGCTACAAACCACTATCAATGCGTTGCAAACTTCTGGTGGTCAATCCGCAACATGAGCAGGTATCTTACTTAGCGGTATCACCGTTTATTTTCACGTAGCTTAAAGAGAAGATCTAACTTTTCATCCTCATCAAGTTGCTCAAATAGACAAACCAATTCCGCACTAAGATCATCTTCGCAAAAAAAATAACTCAGCGGCTTTCCCAGTACATTGGCAAGTTTTCGCATTGTATCAATGTCTGGAACGTGGCGACCTCTCTCATAGTGATTCATGCGACCACTAGCAGAACTATCATCCATACCGGCCCTTACCCCAAGCTCCTTTTGGGATATACCTGCTTTTTTACGCGCCTGCTTGAGTCTCTCTGGGAATGGGTTTTTGTACAATGTTTGTTCATCACAAAGTTCTCATATGTATAGATTGTCTAAGTTTCACCTGTCTCTGTATACTTAGCAATCCTAAGTGTTGTGGTTGTGGAAATTTTATGCAGAATAAAAATGTTTACAAAATCAGTAACAAGTTTTATCAAGTTTTACTCAAAATGACTGGTCTAAAAATAAGCAGGAAAGAGCTGATACGATTGGCTATGGAGGTCAATGACTTGGCTCTGTATCAGGCATCAGGCTTGGTTGACCGCCATGTATATAGCTTGAAAAAACAGGATGCAGTGAAAGCTAATGGGCCAAAAAATAATCGGCATTATATTTTTTCAGATGATCTTCTGGGCAGTTTACAAGCATCAATCAAAGGCGATAATTATGATCTAGCAAGTGAGTTGAGGTCTCTGGAAGAAGAGCTTCTGTTGACTCGTTATGAGTTACAAGCCTACCGCGAGATACTTGAAAAACTACCTCAAGAGAAGCAAAAAATTACTTGTTTGCATAAAAATGCATCAGAAAAAATCTACCGGTTGAATGGGAAAATTAGAGCGGTAAGTCAATTGGTGATGATGTAATTAAAAGGTATAAATGAAAGAGGCGTTTTATCGAAAAGAAGCATACCTGAGTCGGCCATAGCGCAAGAAGCGATGCCGCCAACGGAAGGCGGTGGCCAATAGATACTGTGTTCCTAGGCGGCTTATTGATTTGAACAAATTATGTGCATTTTGTGCTGAGCTACTAATGAAAATACCTGCTGTTACGGCTCAACGATAAGGATGACCCGATGCAGAATCTTGTATTGAGGAAAGCAACGCATGAAGATATGGACGACATACTGCGTTTGCAAATTCCCGTGTTCAAGGGAGAGCAGGGGATCCCTGACGAATTGATCCCTATTCCAGCTGAAAAATCGCCACAATGGTGGTGTGCAATTATGAACTCCACAATTGTTGGTGCCGTTGCAGCCTGGAAATAATGCGATGAAACTCATTGGGGGCGATTTGCAACAATGCAAAATTTCAGAGGGTATCAAATAGGTTCTAGCTTGGCTCGGTTTTCACTGCACGAACTTTTCGCACAATCTGTAGATGAAATCCATATGGATGCAAGAGATATCATCGTTAAGACCTTAAACCGAATGGGTGGCTTAGTTGTGGGAGACTCAATGCCATTATATCGAGGGACGGTGACACCCATGATATTAACCAGAAGTGGTTTAATATTTAATAGATAAAATACTGACGATACATGTATATATTTGAAAACACTATCCATAACTATAAATTAGAGTTGACACATAGATAGCATCATTTATTACCATCCTCAATGGGTGTATGCTTTTTTTCATCTAACTGTGCAGAAAATCCAAATATTAATGATTTCAGCCCGAAATGGAAGGCCATTTCAGCAGAGGTTCTCGCCTGAATATTAAATGCCTCTTGTAATAATGGTGGTGCAGCGTCTATCACATGATTATTTTCTATCTGGTTTGTTGCTTGCTCCTCTAATACTGCACCCAACGTAAAATGGCTGATAGATTGCAGAATGAAAAGAGCCTCCTCGACCGAAAACCCTGCATCGCATAGACAGCGTAGTTGCGCCTCTGCTTGTTCAAACTGGGGGGGCGTAGGAGAGGTCCCTATATGCAATCGGGCTCCATCACGATGGACCAGTAATGCTTTACGGAAACTCAGAGCATTTTCCTGGAGAAACTGCTGCCAACTCTCAGTCGGTAACGGTGCTGAACGGGTGTGATGCTTCGCCAGTATTGCCTCTGAAAGCATGTTCATAAGAGTCTGCTTGTTGCGCACGTGCCAATACAGAGTCGGTTGCTCAATTTTTAGGGACTGCGCCAGCTTACGTGTAGTCAAGCCCTCTAGCCCTTCGCTGTCCAGCAGGGTGAGCGCCATTGAAATTACGTCGTCCAAGCTTAGTCGTGCCATCACTATCTCCTTTTGCTGTTGACAATCTATCACTGATAGAGTTATTTTTCAAACCCTATCATCGATAGAGAACGTTAACTATGAACCGCACTGTGATGATGGCACTGGTCATCATTTTTTTAGATGCTATGGGGATTGGCATAATTATGCCTGTCTTGCCGGCGTTATTACGGGAGTTTGTTGGAAAGGCTAATGTTGCAGAGAACTACGGTGTTTTATTGGCGCTGTATGCAATGATGCAAGTGATTTTTGCCCCTCTTCTCGGCCGCTGGTCAGATCGCATAGGTCGTCGCCCTGTATTGTTACTTTCACTTTTAGGTGCAACACTGGACTACGCATTAATGGCAACAGCCAGCGTAGTGTGGGTGTTGTATTTGGGACGCTTAATTGCTGGTATTACCGGTGCGACTGGAGCTGTTGCAGCCTCAACAATTGCCGATGTCACACCTGAGGAATCCAGGACACATTGGTTTGGTATGATGGGTGCCTGTTTTGGTGGCGGTATGATTGCTGGACCAGTCATTGGTGGTTTTGCCGGTCAACTTTCGGTACAGGCACCGTTTATGTTCGCTGCTGCTATTAACGGGCTGGCATTTCTGGTCTCCCTATTCATTTTACATGAGACCCATAATGCTAATCAGGTTAGTGACGAGTTAAAGAATGAAACAATCAATGAAACCACATCCTCCATACGCGAGATGATCTCCCCATTATCGGGATTGTTAGTTGTCTTTTTCATCATTCAATTGATTGGCCAAATCCCCGCAACATTATGGGTTTTATTCGGAGAAGAGCGCTTCGCATGGGATGGCGTAATGGTCGGTGTTTCATTGGCTGTGTTCGGGCTGACACACGCACTGTTTCAAGGACTTGCTGCTGGTTTTATCGCTAAACATTTGGGAGAACGGAAAGCTATAGCGGTTGGCATTTTGGCTGACGGTTGTGGCCTATTTTTATTGGCGGTCATTACACAAAGCTGGATGGTTTGGCCGGTTTTGCTGTTACTAGCTTGTGGTGGCATCACACTTCCCGCCTTGCAGGGAATTATATCTGTTCGTGTCGGTCAGGTAGCACAGGGACAATTACAAGGGGTGCTGACCAGTTTGACCCACCTGACAGGTGTAATCGGTCCACTTGTTTTTGCATTTTTGTATAGTGCAACCCGCGAAACGTGGAATGGATGGGTATGGATAATTGGCTGCGGATTATATGTAGTTGCATTGATTATACTGAGGTTTTTCCATCCAGGTAGGGTAATCCACCCGATAAATAAGAGCGATGTACAGCAGAGAATTTGAGCAACAATGCTGTACAGCACCGTAAATTCTGGCGCCCTACTCGGTGGATAGAGGTGAGCTGGTAGGTGGGTCTGGGATTGCGATCCATTAATCATCCTTTGGCAGCAACCGAGATAGGCCCACTTGAGCCGGTAGTTCCCCGATGACCTCAATCTTCCAACCCGTCATATTGGCCCGACACATGTGATAATGGTGCGCGATGTTGGCCTGCGCTTGCAAGGCGTGACGGGCTTTATCTAGTGCCTCAGTTGCATTGATGCCAATGCGGTTTAGCAGGAGTTCAACGCGGGTCTCCAGTTGCCTGCGTTCATGGGGGGAGAGTACCCCGGCCATTACCTTTGGCGCTACGTAAAGGCGGGCGTCGTCTTGCGAAATAGTCTTCAAGACACCGCGAGCGTACTCATTGGCGAGAGTGACCTCCTGGGCCATGTATTTGTGCATGAGGTGACCCTCTTCGAGGCGCATGATCACCTCGTTGACGTTGTAGTGACTGTGTTCCTCCAGATAGTCACGGACAAGGAGCTTATGGGCCAGCGCGATGACATCAGCCCGCTCGATATCGTTAGTGAGCCGAAGGCGTAATTCGGTTGCGCTGGCTAATTTGCCCATCGCGGCAGAAAGCAGACGACCACGTTGCGCCTGACCGGGGGACTCATCGCGACCGATAACTCCGGTTGGCAGGAATTTATCGGCTATCTCGCGGCTGACGGTGACGCGAATGCGGCTATTTTCCACGGTGAGGGTTTGATGCTTCATGTTACTGCTCCTGAGTCTGTCCGATGCCCGCGCCCACGGGGCCATGCCTATCATAATTGCGAGAGGCCTTTCGTGGGTAATTACACTGACTTGACCACTTACTTTGCACCCAGCCTTTTTAGAGAAGGTTCTTATGGCTGGATTTGCATCAGTGGTTAGGGGTGACGGCCATTGCCGACCTTGGGATAGATGGGCGTAATGATGACCAGCATCCAGGGCCAGGGAAGCAGTTACTCTATTCAAGAGAGGAAAACTTCTTTACGGGTCTGGCGGCGTTTGCTGTTGAACTCGTAATCAGCGAAGGTCAATTGATGACTCACGTTGGAGTTCGTTCTTGGTACAAAAGAGACTCTGGTGGTACTATGTCAAGGCCTTGTAAGGTATTGATTTTTAAGGTTCTAGCCCTTCCGATCGCTCAGCTACGGGCACATCTTGCTACGCAAGAGCACGGAATAAGCCGTGGACAACGCTGCGCGTTGACGCACCGCTTATCTCCGCTTGTACCCGTAGTCGCTCCCCAAGGGAATCAATCTCCTCTCATTTCTTCAACAGATCACGCAGATAGCTGTTCCGGTTATGGGCATTGCTGGGCGCTTTGGTGATGGCTGCAAACTCAGCTGTGCTGCCCACGATATGGACCTCATGCTCGGCCCTGGTTATTGCGGTATAGAGCCAGGCCCTGTCAACGATCCTCCCCTTTTGCAGCGCGATGATGATGCGTGGGAACTGCGAACCCTGAGCTTTATGGAGTGTGATGCAGTAGCCCAGCCTCATACAGTCCAGCAGGGATTGGGTGACATACACGCTCTCGCCTGTGTCCAGTTCAACCACTCCGTAGTCATCTCCAGCCCCGACAGCGCGAGTTAGCGTTCCGAGCGAGCCATTTTGAATGCCTTTCTCGTAATTGTTCTGAGTGAAGAGGATCACATCTCCTTGGCGCAAATCGTTGCGGCGGTAGGTTTCGCCATACATCTCAAATATCATCCGAGCACCATCAGGGTTGACGGCCTCCTGAATAAGATTATTGATCTCCGCCACCATAGCGGTGGTCGCACCTACCACTCGGCTGTTCTCGGGGGATTGCTGATATAACTCGGCACAGACTTGGGCGATCCTCTCTTTGGATGTTTCGTGGAAATAGACGTTACCCATGCTCAAGTGCTCCGGTATGAGACCTTGATTGACCTGCATAGAGTATTCAGGAATGCCTGTGGCTCCCTTCTGGCGTTTAACGATGTCCAGGGTCACGTTCGCAATGGCCTGTGATGCAACGATATCGGCTAGCACCTTGCCACATCCTATCGGAGGTAGCTGGTTTGGGTCACCCGTGAATATGATCCGCACGGTGGGGTGCAGATGGTTGGTGAGCCGATACATGGTGGGCAGGTCGATCATGGATGCTTCATCGATTACCAGCAGATGGCTGGGAAACCCATCAGATGGTTCTATGGGCTCTTGCCGCAACAAGGCGGAAATGGTCATCGTCCTAAAGCCTATCGACTCGTATAGGCGCATTGCTGCGCGTCCAGAAAGGGCGACAGCATGCACCTCAAAGCCCATTTTGCCATAGGCCCGCAGTGCCGTTCTGAGCACTGTGGTTTTGCCAGTTCCTGCGCCCCCCGTGATGCAACTCACCGCATTGTTTAGCGCGGTGAGCACCGCTTCATTTTGCATCGCGGTCAATTCATAGGGCAGCTCATTAACCGCTGCGAGAAACGCAGCATTGGTGGACTCATCGTAACGATTTTGCTGTTTAGCAAGTTTCAACAGCCGCTTGGCAACAACAGTCTCCATCAGCAATTGTGCGGTAGGGTGATAGGTGCCTGCTTCATGGTTCAGCACATACTGGGCTTGGTGGTAACCAGCCTTGAATGCTTGTGCTGCCAACTCGCCGTCACCAAGCAATTTGGTCAGCAGGGGGCGAAGCCTGGCCTGCGTGGTGTAGGTGTGGCCTTTTTCCACTTCCGCGTGGATGGTGAACTCCAGGGCGGCACTCAGCCTCGTCGGATCTTTTAGTTCTACCTCAAACTTCGTTTGAGAAAGCGCATCCACGTCTTCAAACCCCATCCCGAAGCCGACCAGTAGGTAGGGATTCGCTTTGATTGCATCAACGGAGCTTTCGCCATGAAATTTCAAGATCCGCTGCTGAATGGGTGAGGGAATCCGACACTCTGCCATCCAATTGCAGTGGTTCAGATTTTTGTATTTTGCGTAGCCGTTGAACAGGGCATCAATAGATACATCACTCAGAATACCCTTGAGGCGCTCTCTGGACTCTGGTGTGTCGGTGCGCAGGGTGGCGTGAAATTGCTCACCGAGTAGTTGCCATAACGCCCTGGCTTTACCGAGGCCAATTCCCTTGAAATCAGGCTCCTTGGCAATGAACTGGATCAGCTGCTCACCTGTCTCCGGCAGGGTGCATATCACGTGCTCAGGTGATTCATAGGTATGTTGCTGCATCACAACATCACCAATCTCGACCCTCTCAATGAGAGGTTTGCCATGGACTGTCCATTGCTGGCCCTGTGACGGTTGTGCCGGAAGAGTGTCAGGCCGCGCTTTAATGGTCACATAGTATTTGCCATCCTTGATCTGGCTGGTCTCGTCATTAAGTGGTATTCCAGAGAAAATCACGTAGCTGGATGAGCTATATGGGATACTGGTAACACGAAATAGTTCGGAATGGAGAGATTGGTTCATCGTGGCAAGATCCCCATTTCGGCCAATGTCTCAGATAGCTCACCGAAGCGCTCCAGTCTGGCTTTTAGTTCCCTTAGCTGCGCTTTCAGTTCAATATTCTCCTGCTCCAATATTGATACACGTTTGGTATCAAGTAGGCGTCGATGAGTCGTAGGGTCGTATACCTTTGGATGAGCTACACTCGCTATGGCCTGAGCGGTGAGTGGCGGAAGCACCCCGTGTTCCCTAAGCTGGTCTTCCAATTTCTGCAATTGCCTACGAAGCTCAGGGTTCTGCACTAAGGCAGAGCGGCCACAGCCAATAGCTTTCGTGATTTCACTGCGGCTGAGGCTGCCCCTGTAACTTAATTGTCGATACGTCTCATCAGTCTGGGTTGCCATCCATAGTTCAAACGCCTGGACGGTTGCTTTGGCTTTTTCTGTACCACTCGCCATTATTGACCTCCTGTGCGGCGTTTAACTTCTATAAGCGGCTTTCCAAGCATATCCTGTAATTTTTTTAGCTCGGCACTATCTGTTGGAAAATTATCAATTGATGTCATTCTGACACCATGCATGTAAGCATTATATTGCCATACTATGAAACGCTGTTTGTATGCATCATTCAAACTATTTAATCTGGCTAATTCATTCTCTAAGGAAGGTGCGAACAAGTCCCTGATATGAGATCATGTTTGTCATCTGGAGCCATGAAAAAGGGTTCATTATGAGTCAT
>NZ_JAPCIS010000058.1:0-8287 GCF_027707425.1 Aeromonas sp. QDB63 | reverse complement strand
TGGATACCGTGTCTCCTTTCCCGGGGAATGGCTATGGCACAGCGAAGGTGTAGCACTATTGGGATCAGTTATTTAGTTCGCGCCACGCTATCATATCTAACCCTGCTGAAACCAACAGATCAAGATCTCTCGATCGCTGCATTGGACTTATGTTTCAATCGCGAATTTAAAATCCTCCAGCCTGCGTTGAGTGCTCTGCGTAAGGGTGATTACTACCAATTTGAGGACCTATCGCCGATGTTACTGCTCGAATCAGTGGGAAATAGTCAGGTTGTTGATGGAGACACATATTCAGCAGAGGGAGAAATCCTGCTGCAAGGTGAGGTTAAAATCACCAAAAAGCTGCCAAAAACAGAGGAAAAGAAGCTAAAAACTTTAGAGCAATTATCCCCGGATTCATTGCTGGGGCAACTCGGTTACTCTGTAGATAAGGGGCCGTGCAAATGATCCTCCATCGGTTGGAGTTGCTACCTGGTGAGCATTTAGGGGCGGTAGTTGGCCGGATGCATGTGCTGAGCACGCACGGGACGTTTACTGCAACGGCCCAGATGCTGGGGCTGAGCAGCCCACAAATCCGTCCCCATCGTTTATGTCATCCCGACGATCCTGTCCTCGATACCCAATTTCGGGCCCGACACGTTCAACGCACGTGGCAGGATCACTCTGTCGGCAATTATTTAGCTTCTTTTTTGACTCCGGATGAGCAGAGGATAGTGGCATCAGCACTGGTGGGCCGTTCCCAGCTTCGGTTACGGGTGACTGGCCTGCACAATGTACAACACCAATATTGGCGCTGGTGCGCAGACTGTATTGCCGAGGATTATGAGCTCCATGGTATGCCCTACTACCACCGAGATCATCAACTGCCAGGAGTGTTCCATTGTCATCGGCATCAACGCGGTTTGTCTGGTCACTGCGCAGGCTGTGGTTTTTCTGCCAAATTGTTGTCGGAACAACTGATCCCACCCTACGATAGCCTCTGCCCCCATTGTGGACACTGGATGGGGGGATACGATGGTCATTTTACCGAGCGGATGCACGAGATCGAGTTGGCATCGCTGGCATTGGCCCAGTCCGCGAGTGCTCTCACCCTGTGTGCGCTAACTCAGCTGGTGACTGATTCGATGGGCATCTCGGGCGAGGCGATGCGCACGGTCAAAAGTATCAAAACGATCAATGCGTGGTTTCAGCAGATGGACTCGCAATGTGATCCCCTGGCACTTACTGCGTATTTCACCAATAGTGGGGGGCCAGGTCAGGTATGGCAATTACCCCCACAGCTGCGCAATGCACGGGGCTACCATGAGAAGTCAGCCCGAGATCCGTTGCACCCTCTGGCCCATCTAATGATGTTGCAGCATGCAGGCGTCGATCTGGTGGAGCTCTTGGGATCTGAGGGGTGATCGGTGTTGACCTCGGTGATCCCCACCTATATTCCTGGCGAGTCGGCCTACAGCTGGGTCAGCCAGTATTTTGTTCATTCGGCATACAGTGATCGAAACCATTTTTGTAACCAGCTATTCCACTGTCCTGCTGTTCGGTTGCATCCGGCATTACCAGGCCATATTGAGGCGGCTGCCCAGGCGGCGGGGGTGGATCCGCAATACCTGCTGCACCATGGCACGGGTTTCCCGCTTTATGCCCTTACGTTGAGAGACAAGCTGCAAGTCGACAACCTGGCATCTGCGATGTTGGGTGAAGGGAAGGGGCTGATGGCCCTGTCAGGACAAGCGGCCAGCAAGCTGGCTTTTGGCGGTGTCTGCCTGAAATGGTGTTCCGCCTGCTTGCGAGAGGATGAACAGGCCGTAGGATGTGGATATTGGCATACGGCGCATCAACTGTACGGGGTCACGGCCTGTGCCAAGCATGAGCTACGATTGCAAACCCTGGCGGCCAGTGCGGGAGGTATTGATCGGCGACTGCTAATACCGGATCCCGAGATACCCTGTGAACCATCGCGACCATCCGAACAGGAACTCTATCTCTCTACATTTATCACTGCTCTGCATCGGTATCTGTGCGTCCAGTCGCCAACGGAGTCGCTAGCGGAGCTGTACCAGCGATGGCTCGGGCAACAGGGCTATCTGACGGCCAGAGGCCATCTGCGTAGCCAGCCCCTGTTGCAGGCCATGACGGAGTTCTGGCAGGGGTTGTTTGCCGATATAATGCCAACAGTGCCACCGGGGCTGGCCAACTATCGATACGTCTCGGGGCTGGTGCACGGCAACCGCAATCACCACTACCTAAAGCATGCGATGTTGATGGCGTTTGTAAGCCGTAGCCCAGCGGAATTTTTTTCTATCAGTAGCCCACCTACGGTGCAGATACAATCCACTATGCCTAGCGACGGACAGCTATCAGAAACAGCAATACTGACATTGTTGGTGAAGCGAGTTCCCATGCGACAGATTGCCTGCCAGACCGGATACAGCATCGGCTATATCAAACAACTCGCCCTGAGACACAATCAACCGGTTGATCACCGTGCCAAGCGCATTACAGCTGAAGTTGAGCGGGGAATATGGCGTCAGGCGTTCATGGGGGGATCACGGCAGCAGATCGCGCACAGTCATGGCGTTTCTGTCGGGGCGGTCGAAGCCATTATTCAGAGCCACCAAGGGCTGTCTGACTGGCGACGGCATTTGAGAAGGGTTAACCGTCTCCGTGAGCACCGTGTAACGGTGGCTGCATATTTGGCAAAACATGCTGATGCTAGTCGAGGCTTTGTCGAGCAGGTGTGCAGAACGGCTTTCACCTGGCTCTATAAACATGATCGTGCCTGGTTGTATCAACAGTTACCTGCCGCCAAGCGAGCAGTTCACCATCCCAGTGTGGATTGGGAAGAACGGGATAGGAAACTGGCTGAGCAACTGGGGCTGCTGGCCGAGCAGGCAAGCTCTCTATCTGCATTGGAACGGGCAGTCGATAGGCCAGACTGCCTGAGGAAATACAAAACACGTCTACCGCTCAGTTACGCATTGGCTGTGCGGCTGGTTGCGGCGTATGCCGCTCAACATCCTATGCCCTGATGCTCGCCGTCGATACCTATACAGGTTCTGATATCAGGCATCACAACGAGGAGTATTGCCATGAAGGTCGAAGCCATCGTTCCTACCACACAGGTCGTCGATATTTTGTGCGATGTCTGTGGTGCTAGTACTACTAAATCGCTCGGTACGCAGGAATTCGGCACGCTGGAAGCTTGCTGGGATTATGGTTCGCAGCACGATGGTGAACGATATCAGGTACACCTATGTGAAGGCTGCTTTTTTGGGGCGCTGGCCAACCTGAGACAGGAGCATCGGTTGATGAATATGTTTTCGGATGATTATCAACCCGCAGACCCTGATCAATTTGGGAAAATTGAAGGCAATCGAGAGCTTATCTAACCACGATTTGAGTGGTTGTGTTGATCGGCTCATCAAGTGAGTCGATTGGTCGAGGTCATCGGCTCATCAAGTGAGTCGGTTGATCGAGGTGATCGGCTCATCAAGTGAGCCGATTGGTCGAGGTGATCGGCTCATCAAATGAGCCGATTGGTCGGGGTGATCGGCTCACCAAATGAGCCTATTGTTGGTGCTTTATGGTCACGTATGAACTGTTAATCAACAGGGGATGCCATGCCTAATCCGACCGACAAGATCGATAACTGCCTGCGCTCCCATAGGCGTAGTAATCACATCGGCCGGTTTTTCACCACCTAATCCCCACGCAGAGCGGGTGAGCCATCTCATCGTTTTAGCAGTATCTCCCCGGTGTAGGGATATGGCTGCGTCCACTGCTAAGGCTGCCCAGTAAACGCGATCTCCCTGAGCTGTCGATAAGCGATTGCCCCGTTTGATTTGGCGATTCAGTGTGTCTCGGCTAATGCCAATCATCTGGCAAATTGTTCGGGTATTAGACCCCAATAGCTTGCTCAGTTTGACGACGATCTCAGGAGATACACCAGACACTATGTGCTGATGGGCGGCTAGCCAGTTACGTGGTAGACCGAGCGACTCCAGAACAGATAGATTGCTGGTTGGGGGAGATTGCTCTACATGAGTCATTATGAGTCTGCGCCTCCGTATGGGGGTGTTGATGGCAGCCCAATGCGAATCATCACTCAGGAGTTCATTGGGTCATCATCTAGTTTGGGGCATTTCGCAAGCCGTTGGCTACAAAATTGACATCATGATGTAATTATATATAAATCAATACTTTAAGTTGGCCAACCCCGATTGGCTCAGTTATCGTTCAACACAAGTGTGCACCAATCAGTTGATGGTATCCATATGGCAGCCATCGTGCGCTCAATCTGTTCCCTTTCTGGCGACTATTGCTGCGAATAGAATCAGTCTATGCGCGGCCCTACAACCTATAAACATTCAATCCTCCAGAGCTGCCATGGCCCCAGGGGTAGAGAGGCCGCACAGGCGTGTGCCAACCTATGAGAGGTGTCATCTGATGACGAAAGTTTTCGTCTAGTTTCCGCTTTGCCGCCTGGCATCTCGCCCGAGCAGGACTATCGTCTGCCGGTGGCGAGTGGGTCATTGCGCTAAACCGATCAAAATGCCCGCTTGGCGGCCTTTCTTGTGGCAAACCAGAGCGGCCACCTCGCTGAGTCAAACTCACCAGCGATTTGTCTTAAACTTTCATCCCGATCAGGCCCTACCGAGCTTCGACAGAGGGTGTAAAAGTGGCGCTACATTACTATTTGGCTGCAAAGCGACCATTTTGCTAAGCGAACTCTGCCATTCAACATAATGGGCATTATGCGCGATTCATTCAGGGGCTCTATATCCTGCGCTAGTTAGAACTGGGGTAGCTTTGCAGAAGTTGCCGGCGAAAATCGTACTAGCCAAAGTCGATTTCATTTTGTTTCCTTATAGGGATGAGCATTAACGTCAAAAAATGAGGTGGTGGGAATGATTTGTCTGAGTAAGCTCGCTGTTTACGAACGATCTAATAGAGCCCGAGATCCGACAACTCCCTCGGAGGTGTTGGTTGCATTGACGAGTGATGAAGAGTCGTTGGTTCGCTACTATCTGGCTCTCAATCCCGCGACTCCTATCGAGGTGATGATTGAGCTGGCGGGTGACGATGATGACGACGTTAGCCGGATTGCATCTAGTAACCCAGCTCTCCCCCCCAATACGTTTATGGCACTCGCAGAACACACAAATGTAGTGACTCGCGTCACTGTGGCCAGAAACCGATCAGCTCCGCCTGAGGCGTTAGCAATGTTGGCGTGTGATAGGGATAAGCATGTTCGCCGTGGTGTCAGCTGTAATCCAATTACACCGATATCTGTGTTGGAGATGCTGGCCTATGACGCAGAGGAGGACGTTCGAGCGGGCGTGGCTTGCAACCCTACAACGCCACCTGATTTGCTTGATCGGGTTCTGAGCCTGATGAGCCCTGATGAAATGAAGATCTTGATGGCTGCGGCAAGCAATCCTTCCATGTTGCACGACACTGTGAGCAGGCTGGCGTCTGATGAGAGACCTCTAATCCGTATGGCGGCAGCGGGCAACCCCATACTGCCTGTTAATCAGATGGTCGAACTGGCTTGTGATGAGGATAAACATGTTCGCGAAGCTCTCCTCAATAATCCAGCCTTACCAACTCAGGTTCTGCTTAAACTGGCAAGTGATGAGGATAAATATGTCCGACAAACCTTAACTGAGCATCCGTCTTTGCCTGCTGAGGTGCTACTCCAACTAGCCTTAGAGGAGGAGGAGGACGCGCGTTACGCCCTAACACTACCCAATGTGCTACTTAAACTGGCCTGTGATGAGGATAACGATGTAAAAAAGTCCCTTATTATGGATCCACTCTTAACTGCTATGGTTCGGAACGAACTGTCCAGCGACGAGATGCCCTATATTGAAGATAGGAACGTTCGCAAGGCTTTAATCAACCACCCTGCCATACCCCCACAATTGTTACTATTGTTAGCATTGACAGATAAAGACTCTGAGGTGAGAGAGGCTGCGCGGCTCTCTGCCGAAGTAAAGCCAAATATCTTCTGGCAAAAAGAAATCAGGATAATAGCGACGGAAAATGTGATGCACGAAGCACTATTTTCTGCTAAGGCGTCTACGACTCAAGCCATTGTTAATACACTGCGCATAGCAAAAAAAGTACTTTTCAGCGTAAACCATCTATTGAGTTGCAATCCTCAACAGGATTCTAATCGTTTATATTAATGTTATTTGACTGTGCTAAGTATTCAAGGTGAACATTTACTGGCTAATGCTTAGTCATATTGACAATGGGAGCTTTAATAGCGACTATTATGTATTGTTGAATCTATATTTATTTTGAAATTTAATGCTGAAAGGAGCTAAAATGTTGAAACCTTGTGTGCTTCACGCAACTTTAAAGGATGCGGCAGAAAGGGGTGAGCTGGTCACTTTAAGTACAGTGGTGCAGAGTATATTTGTGGGATTGGTGAATGACCTTCCTCCTTACGTTGAAATAAAAATTAAAATAAATGATGAGGCCAAGCTTACACAGCTCCGCCGGGAGCTTAGTGCCGAACTATGTGCGCTATACCATATCGACATTGCTGCCAATAGGCTGCCACTCAGTGCTTTGTTCGTTTGCGAAAAAGACCATCAGCCTGGACCACCGCTCCGGAAACTTATGGAATCAACTAACGGATTAAAGTTTGCATCTAACACAGAGTGGTGTGCCCATTGGCGTGACATAGTTAACTCAATCTACAAACAGTACCAAGAGGATTTCGTGACTATCTTGTGATGGAAATCACGTAAGTTGCTATTATTACTTTAATGTTTCACCATGATGGCTCAAAATTAATTTTGAGGGTACAGGGCAGTGTGCTTCGATTCCCGATGTGAAATCATAATTGGTGCGGAATTTCGGATTAAATATCACCATTGATGTCAAATTTATTAGTAAGGGGTTTTTACATCCTTATGGTACACCTGATTACTTAAAGGGATATATTCTATGAGTGCTAATCATGTTGACTACTGGGCCGAGCTCACATGCGTGGAGAAATCGGCAATGCAAGAACAACTTTCAGATATCGCAACCTACAATGGATTTACGCAGGATAGTTCTATAGCTGCAATTGCAGCTGCAATAATGTGCGAAGGTATGTGGATTGAATACTTTCCGGATATATTCGAACGAAGAGAGTATGCATGTATCGCGTCTCAGGTTGTGGTTATATTACTCATCGAGGGAGATGAGGATGTTAATCCACACGATGAATACTTAGCACAACTAGAGTGGAAAGATTTACATTCTCAATTTAACGAAACCAAAGCTATTGCGCTCGAAATCATTATGTATTTCTTCGAATTGGATGCTGAATATAAGCGCGAGAAGGAAAAACGCCTAGCTTTCTTAATAAAATGGGCCAGCAAAGCTGGCTGGTGTCTCGATGAAAGCATGATTGAGGAATTAGATAAAGTGAGTCGTTTATTTCTTCATGATTCAGAATTCAGCGCAATAGCTGCAATGATTTCTTGGATGTGGAGAGATAAGACTATTCCAGAACGTGATTCTATATTGAAAATAACAACATATATTGTCGTCTATCATGAAAGGGGGGAATTAGAAAATCTTTTATCTTTTCTTTTAGAGACGCATTTAAGAAAATCTGCTTATGGGTTTTCAGTTTCTAAGCAGAGAGAACTATATTCAGACGTTTATGATGAGATAGTCAATGTCATGCGTGGGTTTGAGCTGACATTTTGTGATTGAGGTGGCCATTGCGGCTCTGAATTTATATTTGTGTATCACACATCTGCGTGTCGGTGATGCTTAGAATCAGTAAAATAATATTTCTCGATAAATTCACCAATGTCTTTCTCGTACATTTCGACAGAGCGAGAAAGGCAGATAGTCTTACTGGCTAGTCGTTTGAGCCGTGTCCTGAGCGTCAATGTTCAATGAAAATTCCTATGACAAAGGGCTGGATGCCGTTGTTACCTCAACTAGCAATGCTATGCTGTTGTCTGCCGATTAAGCCAGTAGTCTCTGGTCATTAGGTGGGGGGACGCTGGGGCTTGGGTTGGGGTTCATCTCTGGCTTAGCAGACCAATTTCCTCTCGATGCTGCTAAAATATTTACGGCCAAACGCCCACCCGGTGAAGACCTTAGCCATCCCCTCATATAAGCAGGCGTGACGCGGCTTTCAGGGTAAATTTCCTTATTTTGACCAAGGAATACCATCGAGGTGTGGTAATCCCCCAGGGCAAGATCGCGAACGTTTTTTAAGCAGGGCACGAGGATTTGACCGACCGAACAGGGTGTGATCTTATACTCT
>NZ_JAPCIS010000057.1:0-11203 GCF_027707425.1 Aeromonas sp. QDB63 | reverse complement strand
TCATGATGAACCCTTTTTCATGGCTCCAGATGACAAACATGATCTCATATCAGGGACTTGTTCGCACCTTCCCTAACGTTAGTTGGTTTCGACCATTACGTTTTGACTTATACAAGGCTTCATCGCAACGGCTGATCAGCTGCTCTAAACTTTCTTTCTGAAATAATGATGCAACTCCCAGTGACACGGTGACCTTGCCTACATTCTGAAACTGCTCTGAAGCAATTCGCAATCGCAAACGTTCAGCTAATTCTGCCGCGACCATATCAGTGCAATTCTCAAGCAGGATCAAAAACTCCTCGCCGCCCCAACGAATTATCCGATCATTACCCCGAACCGACTTTCGAAGCAGACCCGATACTTGAGCTAAAATCTGATCACCAACAGGATGCCCAAAGCTATCATTAATCTGCTTAAAGTGGTCAATATCGCAAAGAATGAGACTCATGGACTCTTCCCGGCTAAGAGTAAAGCTATAAGCCTCACTTAACAACGCCTTACCATGATTGCGGTTAAACAAACCAGTTAGTTGATCCACTGTTGCCGATTCACGAAGCGCCTGCTCTTCACGAAGTCGCTCAGTGACATCTTTTCCAACACTAACATAGTTAGTAATGTTACCAGCTTGGTCTTTGATAGCGGAGATACTCTGCTCAGAATGATACAAGGTACCGTCTTTACGTTTATTAATGAAAATTGCCTGGAACGTCTTTGCTGTCATTAAAGACGCTTTTACGTTCTTATAAAAGTCATCGTCGTGTAAGCCTGACTTGAAAAGTGTTGGTGTATTGCCGATTAATTCTGATTCTTCGTAACCGCTAACCTGGATAAACGATTTATTAGCAAAGATTATCTTTGCATGCGCATCGGTAACGAGTATCGGCTCTGCTGCGGCATCCAGTGCCTGACCAAGAATTTTACTGGTATCTTCTACCTTGGCATAAGCAGTCATATCTTGCTGCACTGAAACAAAGTGCGTGATGTCACCCACCTCATCTCGTACCGGTGAGATATTCCAGCGCACCAAATATGGCGAACCGTCTTTGCGGTAATTAGTAGCCATACCCTCGAAGTATTCACCACTGGTAAGACAACTTCTAAGCCGGTTAATCACCTCCTGATCTGTAGCAGGGCCTTGTAACATCTTCAATGACTGACCATACAACTCATCAATTGCGTAACCTGTCATCTGACAAAAAGCAGGGTTCGCAATTTTTACAGGATATCCTGCTGCCCTGTCAGCACTGGTAATCACAACCGCGTTCCAAGACTGCATAATCGCCATTTTCAGCAAGCTAAGTTCAGAACTTCCCATCGAATTTTTCTCTTCCGCTGAAAACAAAAGACTGACATGAACAGCTTATATAATCAAGGCCTTACCTGATTACCCATGACCCTCAGCCAGCTTCAAGAGCCGATATGGCATCAGAGGGCTTGCCACGACTGCATGCCCCAATTCAACCAACATGCTCTTGAGGTCAAAACGATGATTAAACCGGAAGCAGTATTCCGCAAGATGCCTTGGTAAATGCTTCGCTCCGAGCGTATGGCAACTGCCCCGCAGCGAGTTTTTCACATTTCCTATCATCGTGTTTACCCAGTTGAATGCCGGATGATCCAGCCAGTCCAGGTTGCCCCCGGTGACAACACCCAGGTGCTCACAATTGGCCTCCTTGACCGCTTTGAAACAGGCCAATCCATCGGATATCACCGCGCTACCACTGGCAATATGCCGTTTTGCCCAATCAGCAATGACGTTTTGAAACCATCGACCACCGTCATCCGCATCTTGATTGGATGCCCTCCCTTGTTCAGGGCCACTGCTGCCACAAACGGCGTCTTGCCTGCCACGCCCCGACCCCGTTTGCCACCACGGCGCTCGCCACCTCAGTAGACATCATCGAGCTGAATGATGCCGCTGATGGGCTGCTTGTCATCGGACTCTTTCATGGCTTGCAGCAGCTTGTGCTTGAGCATCCAGGCGGTGTCATATTACTCGTTGCTGGAGACCGCCAAAGCCAATCAACTGGAGCCGTCAGCGTATATCAATTATGTGCTGCGCGGATCGGCGAAGCGGACAGCCTGGAAAAGCTGGAAGCGCTGCTACCGTGGAATGTGGCGCTGGAGCCGATTTCAAAAAAAGTGGTGCAATACAACGAAGGCAAGTAGGTCGATTTAACGGCGCTTACGGTGTATGCTACGCCGCCCCCGGTGACGACACCATTACGGTGTCAGGCTCCATGGGGCGCTATATAGGTACAGATTCAGGTCATGAAGGGGCAAGTATGTCCATACAAGGTTCGTTGAGAGCACAGTTACTGGCGTTGTTGGGCGGAAGTATTCTTCTTCTCGTCATCATCTCGTTGTTATGTTTCCGTCTGCTGGAGCACGGGGTCGAAGATTATCAATCCCTGGTTAACAGCACGCTGCAAGAGTCGACGCTGGTTGAGCGGGCCAATCTGGAGTTCAAGAGCCAGGTTCAGGAGTGGAAAAATGTCCTGCTGCGCGGCAAGGATCCGGAGGCTCTGACCAAGTATTGGACCCGGTTTGAAGAGCAGGAGCGTGCGGTCAACCAGACGCTGGCGCAACTGAGCCAGTTGGCCGGGCAGTGGCAGGATCAGGAGTTGGTTGCCCAGGTGCGGAGCCTGAGTGATGAACATCAGAAACTCGGGCTGGCCTATCGTCAGGGCAAAGAGAAGTTTGTTGCCGCTCAGGGCGACCCGACTGTGGGGGATCAGGCGGTGAAGGGTATCGATCGGGCAACCAGCGAGCAGATGGAGGCTCTGGTCAAGCATCTGCATGAAGAAGGCAATCGTCAGGCCCAAGCCATTAGTGAGGAGACCCGCAGCCAAGCCATTCTCGGCGTGGTATTCCTGATTGTGGCGTCATTACTGGTGGGGGTGCTCAGTCTCTGGTTGGTGAATCGCCAACTGCTGGTGCCGATCAAGGCGCTCACCGACTTCATTATCCAGTTGAGCCATGGCAAGTTTGATCGACCCTTTGCGCTGCAACGGCAGGATGAACTAGGTGCCCTGGCCAAGGCCGCCAATACCCTGCGCGATTTCTTGGGGACGACCTTTTCCCAGCTCAAGTTGAGTGGCGAGCAGCTGGATAGTGCCAGCCATGAACTCAAGGAAATCTCAGGGTTGATGGCCAAGGGCACCCAGGATCAATTCTCCCGCACCGATATGGTGGCTACCGCGATGCACGAGATGTCGGCGACGGCGCAGAATGTCGCGGAGAATGCCGCATCGGCCGCCCAGGCGACGGATCAGGCGGACCATACGGCTCACGAAGGCGAGCAAGTGATGCAGGACACCATAGGCGGCATTGCCCAGATGGGTAAAGAAATTGACAACACGGCTGGCGTTATAAAACAACTGGATGAAGATAGCCGCCGCATCAGTACCGTGCTGGAGGTGATCCGTTCCATTGCCGAGCAGACCAACCTGCTGGCCTTGAATGCGGCGATTGAAGCGGCGCGGGCCGGTGAGCAGGGTCGCGGCTTCGCCGTGGTCGCGGACGAGGTTCGTACCCTGGCCAAGCGCACGGCGGACTCTACGGCGGAAATCAACCAGATCATCGCCAAGGTACAGCGTGGCACCCAGGAAGCGGTACAGGCGATTGGTAGTAGCCAGCAACTCAGCCAGCAGAGTATCGAACAGGTGACGGTCGCGGGTCGCAAGTTGCAGAGCATCACGAGCTCCATCAGCCAGATCCACGGCATGAACCAGCAGATCGCCACCGCCGCCGAGGAGCAGACGCTGGTGGTGGAAGATATCGCCCGCAACCTGGTGGATATCAAAACCATCGCCACCGAGAACGAAGAGAACGCCCACCGCACCCAGGGTGCCAGCGACCAGTTGCATCAAACCGCGGTCGACCTCAACCGCGCCATGCAAAAGCTGATGGCCTAAATCAAAACCGGGCCCCGCGGATAGCGGGGCCCGGTTTTTCCTAAACAGATGCAAACGGCTTCCCCTAGGGAAGGTGCGAATAAGTACCCTATGCGCCAAAACTAAAAAGTTTAGCCATTTAATATCAATAATTTAGAATGGTGTGTTTTTGTGCCAAGTGACTTGTTAGCACCTTCCCTAAAATGAAAGAAGCCAATGCGGTCTTGTTGATGGATAAATTTATCTACTACCTGAAGCAACGCCGCTTATATACCCGCACACTTGGAATTATTTGAGTCTCTAAAAATGAGGGGATCTCTGAGGTCACATAGGGGTGAACAATTTAGACAGCGGATCTTATCGTTAGTGGAGACAGCGAAGCGACTGAAACGTTGTCCTCAGGAATGGTTACGGACCATCGTGAAAGCCTGCATAGAAAAGACAGTTTATCCAATTCAGCAAGAGTTGTTGTTGTCAACGTAGTCCCAGTGAACTGTTACAATGTCAGCTTTGTGAAGTGGCTCAACGTTGTGTGGCACGCCGATCCAACATGTTGGCCATAACCAATGCCAACATGCAGGGAAAGATCGAGGAGATAGCAGTATTAAGGAAAGATCTGTATCGAGGAAACCCGTGAAAAGGCCCGTTACACAGGTAAGCGTTTTGAGATCAGCACCAAATCGTCAAAAACGCTCACCCCAGCAGAGATCGCGTGTTCAACATCGCTATCAGTGTTCACTTTTTCATTAAAAGCAGCGATGACTTTCGGCCAATGCGTTTCATAACTTGCCGAAATCGTCGTAAAGAACGAGGTGCAGGCCCCAAGGTTCTCTTGCAATTGATGTCGTAAATGCCGCAACAGATAACGCCCACCCGCCGCAGAGCCTTCGATGGTATAAACCACACCCAACCACTGCGCTTCGCTATCAATGGCAGGCATAGCCACATCACACGCCCCCGTAAACACGGGCTCGCCGCCGATGTTTTTAATATCTTCAGCCAATAGATCAGCGCGGCGCTGATAGAGCCCATCAATCGCAAAGGGGGAATGAATGATGTGGTTATCGGTGGCTTGATAAAAACGATGCAAAATAGAGAGAAAGTTTTTTACATCCGCCATAGTCACCGTATGGCCGGATACCGCACGAAACGGCGGCTCCATTTCCAAATCAGCATGGGCTTTTTTTAAACCTTGTCTAAATTGTTCCAGATTGTTGGACATATCGCTCAACCTCTAATAATAGTTCTCGTAACTTAAGGGCTTGGAGCTGGTTCTTTTGACTCCACACTTTCGATTTACCGACTGTTTTTTCAACCCATTTTTCAAATGAAATGCGTGGCGAAATACCAATAGCGCCATCGTGCGAATTCGTTGGTTTATTCGGGTTGCCACCCCATGAAATACTTTCAATGTGCTCATTGCGAAATAACAGCAGGCGAACATGACACTCTGCGTCCGCCATTCCCGTGACGCCTAATACGCCAGCGAGCGGTGATAACAGAATCGATTTAAATGATTTCGATAAGGCGTGCTCGCTCCAAATCTGTATTTTTGAGTGCACAAAATAGTCATCAAGAACGGCAAAGGCTTCTTCATTGGGAATCGTGCCATAGCCCCAATAATTATCATTCACACAGAACATAATGCCGGATGCTGAAAAAGAATCCATTAACCAAATGGCTAATTCCGCCCATTGGTTTGTGTCATCAATCATTTTAAATAATTTAATGCGCGTGTCGGCTTTCCAACGACCAAGCCCATCGAGTAAATTTATTTTTTTTTGCGTTAGATACGATGACTGCATCATCGAATAATGTTGAACATGTGAGCTAATTTCTTCCAACATTGGTAGCTCAATATAATGTGGCGTTGAATGGTGACAGGTAATTAACGCCGCCAATTCACCATGTAATATCACAGGAAAAGAGATTGAGGTATTCACCCCCATATTTCCCATATACACAACATGCACCGGCGAGACACTGCGCAACGAGGCATAGGTTAAATCAGGCGCAGAAGGGGTAATACCGACAACTGGCGTGGTTATATCGGGTGCATTATAAATATAACGCCAAGGGTTTAAGACATAGAGATCGCGAGCAATGCGTGGAATATCACTGGCTGGAAAGCGTAATCCAATGTAAGAGCCAATATGTGATGATGACACTGACTCATGAATTACTTCACCATCGCCATTGTGCATAAACTGATAATAAATCACCCGCTCAAAACCAGTCGCTTCAGAAATATAATCAACTAACCGTTTTTGCAGCCATGACAATTCACTGTCTGAATTAGGCTTTTCTAAAAAATCAAAGCGCGTGCATATAACGTTATTGTGCTTGATATCACTCGGGTAAAACTCATAAATAATGCTTTTGTTTTTACTTTTTGTCATCAAGATATAGCCATTAAAGCCCTGATCGTGCCAAGCGACTATCTTATTAGTACCCACTTGCACGCCCAGACTAGCCGAAAGCTTTGCCAAACGTGGATCAATAAATTGACCCGGAATGGCCGACGTGCAAATTGCATCAGTATTCACTGAGACGTGTGTGATATAGCCATTCTCTTCGGTAAGAATCAACGCACCAAATGACTGCACAGCCCCAGATAAATGCAATTCCTCTTGCTCGCACGCACAGAGAAAAGTATTTTTTTCATTCAAGAGTCAGGTACTCCTTGAAAGCATTAGTCGTCAGCGGTTTAGCAAGATAATAACCCTGAGCGACATGACAACCATGTTGCCTTAACCAACACAGCTGCGTTTCTGTTTCAACACCCTCTGCCACCGTTTCCAATGAAAATGATTTGGCCATGCTTAATACCGCCTCGGTAATCACTTCATCTTCTAAGTCATTGCCTAAGCCAGAGACAAAACTCTGATCGATTTTCAGTGTTGATATATTCAGCCGTTTTAAATAGCTGAGTGATGAGTAACCAGTGCCAAAATCATCAATATTAATTTTAATGCCATGATAATTTAAACGTTCTAAGTTGGATAAAACCACTTGGCTGTTATCCAGTAATACCGTTT
Source organism: Aeromonas sp. QDB63 (assembly GCF_027707425.1). Lineage (NCBI taxonomy): Bacteria > Pseudomonadati > Pseudomonadota > Gammaproteobacteria > Aeromonadales > Aeromonadaceae > Aeromonas > Aeromonas sp. QDB63. Next base: position 4,269 of record NZ_JAPCIS010000057.1, on the reverse strand, counting down.
CTGTGATCTCAATTTGTAGCAGTTCAAATGGAAGGCTATTTTCTCGCATTAATGATAGAACAAAATCAGCCAAATCAGGTTCATGCAGGCTTCTGGTCGAACAATTAAATGCTATTGGTAATAATTTAAGCCCTTCTTTCCGCCATTGCACCAATTGCTGAATAATAGTATGAATAACAATGCGCGTTATTTCATAAATCAACCCATTCTTCTCGCTAAGGGGAATAAAATCAGCTGGTGATACACTGCCAACTTCAGGGTCATCCCAGCGGATCAATGCCTCTGCGCCGACAATATCGAGTTTGTCATTAATCAAAAATTTCGGCTGATATACGAGATAAAACAGATTATTTTCAATCGCAACACGCATTGCCCGTTCAAGCGTTGCTTGACGCAGCAATTTAACTTGCAATTCAGGCTCAAAAAAAGCAAAACGATTTCGCCCATTTTCTTTGGCTTTATACATCGCAGCATCAGCTGCTTTTAATAAGCTATGCTCGTCATGACCATCCATGGGTGATATCGCTACGCCAATGCTAGCCGAAATAAAGAGCTGACGATTAGCCACCTCATAAACCAGTGACATTTCATCAATCACTTTTTTGGCCACTGCGGCTGCATCTTCGGTGGTGGTGTCAGATAAAATAATCGTAAACTCATCACCACCTAAACGGGCAATAAAATCATTGCTGTTAATGATATGACGTAATCGAGATGCCGCAATTTGCAATACGCGGTCGCCCACATCATGACCCAACGTGTCATTAATGTTTTTAAAATTATCTAAATCGATAAATAACAGTGCATTGGTTCTATTATTATCCAAAGATTCTGCTAATTGTTTTCTTAATTTATTCGCAAACGTGGCACGATTTGGCAAATTCGTCAGTGAGTCATGTTCGGCCAGATAAGCAATGTCTTTTTGTGAGTTTTTAATCTGCGATATATCAGAAAAAACGGCCACCAGATGTTCAGGGTTACCTTGAAAATCTTCAACTCGATTAATAGTGAGCAATTCAGGGTAAACCTCACCACCTTTGCGTTTACTTAAAATTTCCCCTTTCCAACTGCCATCAGTTTTAATCGAATAGCTGATCTCATCATAAATATCAGACGTACCTGTCGAGTTAAAAATAATTTCTCTGGCCGGTTGCCCTATTACATCACACTCATCAAATTGTGTAATTTTATAAAATGCAGAGTTTACAGAGGTAATAATTCCGCATTTATCCATCACAACAATAGCTTCACCGGCTTGTTCAAAAATCCGAGCATTAATTCTTAATTGTGACTCTTGAATTCTTCTCTCAGTAATATCTTCACCTTCAATAATTAACGCAATCGGGTGGTTATCGCTATCACGCAATGTTTGATGTTTAATCGAGAAAAATTTATTTTGATTTTTATTATTAAAATAATACTCGCGCACTATCGGGTTTTCAGTTTGTAACGACTCGATCGATGCACCCCATAATGCCCCTGCAAACGCAGTGGGGAAAATAGAGAAATCTGTTTTGTCAATGCAATCGGCTTCATCAACGTCAAAACACTCAGTAAATCGCTTATTCACATAGAGATATCGCCCATGCAGATCACGCATGGAGAAAATAATACTTGTGTGCTCCATTAAGGCAGTTAAGCGATGCTCAGATGCCGACAGTTTATTTTTCGCATTGATCAAATCACTGACATCGATCATGGTCACAACCAACGAAATCACCTCTGATTTCTGATTTAACCCCGGCGTGATAATCAGATGAAAATAACGATTCAGATGCTGAATCAGTGCGCTTTGTCTATCACCATGCGATAAGGTTTTACCTAATAAGGTCGCCAGCTCATTAAATTCATCAGGAAAATTAATTTTCTCCACCGATTGATAATGCGCCGTTAATCGTAATGAAAAATATTGTGCCGCCCCTGCATTAAAACGAATTAAACGCAACTCTTTATCAAACACTAAAATAGGAAACTCTAACGCGTCATAAAGATGGGAATACTCTTCATAGAGTTTGGCCAATTCACCGGTTTTAACATTCAACTCTTCATTAACACTGATCAACTCTTCATTGGTGGCCTGCATCTCTTCGTTGGCGGCTTCCAACTCTTCGTTAGTGGCTTGCAGCTCTTCGTTCGATGCTTGCGCCTCTTCATTTAAGGCCTGCATCTCTTCATTAGCTGTGGCTAACTCTTCCACCAACGCTTGCAAATGCTCACGAGTGCTAATTAACTCATTTTTTAAATCATCATTATTAAATGAAGGCGTGTCAGACGATATTAATGAAACACTTTTACTCTCTTCATTTTCAATTTGAAACACTAACAAATAGGATTCAAAATTTTCTTGCTCTAAAATAGAAACAATAAATTTGATGTGTTGATGATTTATATGCCGTTTCTGGCTTTCACACTTAGATCTATTTCTTTGCACTTTATGAAATAAAGAGATGGCATCTGCACGAACAGATGGGTGCAGCACATCTGATAAATTATATTTAGTAACTCCTGATGGAAATAAGAAAAACTGCTCCACATGACCCCTAGTATGTAATACATTGCCTTCACGATCACATACGGCAAGAGTTAATTTATAATTATTAATCAAAAAATTGAATAACGCGTCTTGTTGATCACTCTTTTTCTGATTTTTTACCTTTATTGTACCACTCACTACTTTTGTTAGTGGCAAAACCTGTATTTCTCCCGTTTTAGAAAAAATTCGTTCTCGCGCATCATGAGAGTTAAATAGCTTGTCGGCTTGAGCCACTGTTTCTGAGCGACCAAGAAACAGTAAACTATTCTTTTTTAAACCAAAGTGAAAGTTTTGTAATACTTTCGCTTGAAGTGCGGTGTCAAAATAAATAAGAACATTACGACAAGAGACCACATCTAAACGCAGAAATGGTGGATCATTGACTAAATTATGCTTGGCAAAAACAATTGCATCTCGCAGTGGTTTAATAATTTCATAATACGCGCCGCGTTTATTAAAATAACGCTCAACTAACTCTTGGCTTAATTCTTTTAACGCAATTGCCGGATATAACCCACGTCGTGCGGTTTCAAGGGCCGCATCATCAATGTCGGTAGCAAATATCTGCAACGTTGGCTTTTTATCTCTATCCAGCCAGATTTCATACATCATGATCGCCAGCGAATAGGCTTCTTCACCGGTCGCACAACCGGCAACCCAAATGCGAAACTCGTCTTCGGCTGCCGTATTGGATTGCCTGAGCGTTGCTTCAAGTGCCTTGTAAGCCTCTTTATCGCGAAAAAAGGCGGTTACTGAAATCAGCAAATCGTTGGCTAAAAGCTCGGCTTCGCTGTCTGAACTGGTTAGAAAGGCCAGATATTCGTTTAACCCAACACTTTGCACGGCACTGATACGTCGCTGTATGCGTCGAATCAACGTCGCACTTTTATAACCGGTAAAATCACGCTGTAAGCGTTCATTAAGCAACTCGATGATTTGTTGAACCCGCAAATCATCATGCAGCAGCGCATCGACTGCGTTATTGGCAACCTCAATACTAGACAGGTATTGCGCTATTTCTGCAATGCTCATAATGTGCGAGATTACACCCGATTCGATGGCCGAACGTGGCATTCCATCATATTTCGCACCATCGGGGTTTTGCGCTATCGTGATGCCGCCCATATTGTGAATTTGCCGACAACCTAATGAGCCATCAGAACCCGTTCCCGACAAAATAATGCCAATCGCGCGATCTCTTTTTTCTTCCGCTAATGCTGTAAAAAAATAGTTAATCGATGGCTTCGGGTTATTCGGTTGCGAAATGGCTGACAAGGTAAACCGACCATTCTCAAAACCGGCATTTTTGTGCGCAGGCACCACAAACACCATATTGGGCAAGGGTTCGTCCTGATCTTCCATCTCTTTAACAGAGAGCGCAGTTGAACGTTGTAAGATTTCAGCCATCATACTGCGATGCGAGGGCGATAAATGCTGAAGCACCACAAAGCACATGTCATCGTTTCTGGTGAGCAGGGTGAGCAGTGCGCTAATCGCCTCAAGCCCACCCGCTGAAGCCCCAATGGCTGTAATGATTAAATTCATGCTATTCCATACCCAATAATTATTACTTTTTGATTCATTTGAGTTATATCTTGTTAAGGCCAGCGTGAATAACATCGCCAGTTGGTTATCGTTTTTCAGCAACCCCTTGTATCAGGCTTTCACGAAGCCGAACTGTCGCTTGATGATGCGAAACGGGTGCTCCACCTTGGCCCGGATGCTGGCTTTCATGT
>NZ_JAPCIS010000056.1:0-11550 GCF_027707425.1 Aeromonas sp. QDB63 | reverse complement strand
CATGATGAACCCTTTTTCATGGCTCCAGATGACAAACATGATCTCATATCAGGGACTTGTTCGCACCTTCCCTAGGGGAAGTAAACACGCCTCGAAAAAATTCCCCTTGTGAAGGAAAACCAAGCCATTCGATAAACTGCGATGGATCATAAAGAAACATTTAATACCCCCACCGATTAAACGCCAGCGGCATCTTGTTGAGCTTCTCGCGGTGCTCTCGCCAATTTGGCAGGTGCAGATCCATCAGGGAGATAAATCGCTGGTTATGCTTGCGCTCTAATAGATGCACCATCTCGTGAACCACAATAAATTCCAGGCATTCAGGGGGCTTCTTGACCAACTCGAGGTTGATCCAGATGCGAGCAGTATCTGTTTTGCAGCTACCCCACATGGTTTTCATGCGTTTGATACCCACAAAGGAAGGTGACACCTTTAACGTCTCCTGCCACTTGGCGATAAGATCTGGCAAGCGCTGGCGTAGCAACTGGCGGTACCACTCAAGGAGCAACACCTCGCGGCGGTCTGCGTCATAGTGTGCAGGCACCCGCATACGGATCCAGCCGCCCTGTAACTTGACGCTATGGTCACCATCGGTCTGAATCACATCCAGCCGGTAACCTCGTCCCCAAAGATAATGGGTCTCTCCGCTACACATCTTGCGCTCGCTCTGGCGCGGCTGGGCAACAAACGCCGCCTGCTGCTGTCGAATCCAGGCCAGTCTTCGCACCACTGCAACTCGAATGGCGGTATCTGACAAAGAAGCAGGCGCGGATACACGCACCCGTCCATCAGGGGGTAATACATTGATGTGCAAGTTTTTGATGCCCTTGCGCTGCAACTCGAACGTCAGCTCACCGAAGGTAACCAACGCCATCAATGGTACTCCGGCTGGGCTTTTACCAGGGTCATCACATCCGCGACGGTCACATCGTACTCTTTGATCTCTTCGGCAATAGCAAAGGCAACCTCCCGCTCTTTGAAGCGATCACCGAGCCAGTCCGCTTTTTTGGTATATCTGACGGCAGTATCGATCTTGGTCACCAGCACTTCATCGCAGCCCAAATTGTCATATAGCGCGCGCTTGGCTGAGGTATCTACACTCGCAGGGTAGGTCTGTGCCCCCCCGCTGGCTGGACGTTTCACCTTCATGGCCAGCTCTCGCACCTTTTCCAGATACTCCTGGTAAGAGATAGCCTGAGAGCGACGCAGCTCAATCAGCTCATCGAGCAGCACCGACATCTTTTCGTAGTACTTGGGGTTAACCGGATTCTCGTCGACGATGGTCCGTCGCACGTTGTTTTCAATCGCCTCAGCCATAGCCTCGGGGTCTTTACGCAGTCCCTCAGGCGCCCCCTCAAGCCCTTCAGCTCCCCGCTCGATGATCAGCTCCAGCAATCCCAGCTCTTCAAAGTCCATAAGGGTTTCACTGGGGTCAGCATCAATATAGAGATCCAGCATCTGGCGCATCGCCGGCTCGAATTGCTTCATATCGACGTGATCACTACTGGCTACTTTGATCATGTCGCGCACCTTGCTGTAGTGCTCCACCTCACGACGGATTACAGCAGCCTGGCTCGCGCTATAACCGGCCTCTTCCATCTCCCCCGCCAACGCGGTGAACGCACGGATAAGCTTGGCGACATATTGATAAAGGGTTAGACGCAGCGCCTCCTTGTCGAGCAGCTCATCTTCGTTTGCCCCCGGAGCACAGCAGAAGTAGTGCTGATAATCCAACTCCCCGCGGGGAGCCTTGACCGGTTCGCAGAGCGTTCGCACTACCTCCAGAGCGTCGTCAAGATCCTGCCGTCCTTGCGCCAAGCGATCTTTGAGTAACCCAGCGACATCCTCCTTGTCATAGCCTTCAAACGCCTCGGCCGTATAATCCTTGACGGTCTTCTCAAGAGAGCGAAACAGATCCTTGTAATCGACGATATAGCCATACTCCTTATCTGCACCATCGAGCCGGTTGACCCGACAGATAGCTTGAAAAAGGTTGTGATCGGCCATCTTTTTATCGATGTAAAGGTAGGTCGCCGACGGCGCATCGAAACCGGTCAACAGCTTGTCCACGACAATCAGCAGCCGCATCCGACCAGGCTCCTTGATAAAGCGCTGTTTGACCGTTTTCTCAAACTCCTCCACCCGCTTGCCGGCCTCATCCTCGCTCTGGCCGAAAAAGTTCGCCAGCATCTTGCGATAGATATGGTATTTCGCCAGCTTTTCGGTCAACCCCGCACCGGTCGTCTGTCCTTTGATATTACTGGCATTGGGCTGATAGCTGGTGATGATGGCACACTTGTCAGCAAATCCTGCCTGACTGAACAGCTCATAGCTTTTGCAAGCCTGATAGACACTGGAGCACACCAACATGGCATTGCCACGGCCATCCGCCAGGCGCTCTTTACGGTCAAAATCGAGCAGGATATCGGCCACGATCTGCTCGAGTCGTGAGCGGCTCGAGAGCAGCTTCTGCATCGAGGCCCACTTCTCTTTTAACTGCTGGCGACCAAGTCGGGAGAGCGCCTTGGTCTTCACCTCGAACCATTCATCCACCTTGGCCTGGGACTTGACCCGTTGGTCAATATCGCGGGCCTCATAACGCAAGTCCAGCACCACCCCATCGCTCACCGCCTCGTCAAACTTGTAGGTGTGAATGAAGGGGCCAAACACCTCTACCGACTTCTTCTTATCCTTTTTCATCAGGGGAGTGCCGGTGAAACCAATAAAAAGTGCCTCGGGCAATATGTTCTTCATGGCCCCATGCAACTTGCCCGACTGGGTACGGTGGCACTCATCCACAAACACAAAGAGTTTGCCCTTGGGCGCAAAATCAGCTGGCAGGCTGGCTTTGAGCTCGGCGATAAATTCATCGTCATCTCGCTCAGCCGTCTCATCTTCTTCTTCCGTGTGTCGACCAAATTTGTGTACCAAAGAGCAAAGCAGCCAAGGGTGTGCCTCGTTAAGACGGCATACAAGATCGGCCCCACTCTTGGTACGCAGGATCTCCTCTTCAACCCCGGCAAATACCTTCTCTATCTGCTCATCGAGTTCGGTACGGTCAGTGATGATCAAGACCCGACTGTCAGCGACATTCTCTCGGATCCACTTGGCCAGCCACACCATGGTCAGGCTTTTACCGCTGCCCTGGGTATGCCAGATGATCCCGCCCTCATGACGTTCAATAAACCGCTTGGCTGCCGTGATCCCGAAATACTGGTTATGGCGACAGGTTTTCTTAACCCCACTATCGAAGACAATAAAGTTGTGAATTAACTCAAGAAAGCGCCCCTTCTCGCAGAGCTGGGCCAAGTGGCGATCCAACGGATTTCCATCCTGCAAAGAGCCCGCCTCTTTCCACTCCAGATAATATTTCTCAGGGGTTTCAATGGTGCCGTAACGCAGGCCCTGGCTGTCGTTGCCTGCCATGAGCAACTGTTGGGTGGTGAAAAAATTGCGAATAAAATCCTGTTGCTGGTTGTCGAGGTTTTGCCGGATCCCTTCACCGATAGAGACGGTGGATCGCTTGAGCTCGATCACCCCTAGCGCAATACCGTTGACGTAGAGCACAAGATCCGGCCGCTTGGTATTCTCCCCCGCGACCGTCACTTCCTCGGCGATGGCAAAGTCGTTAGCCTCAGGATTGGCCCAATCTACCAGCCAGACGGTCTGATGCTGCTCACCTGCCCCGATCTTCTCCTTCACGCCGTAGCGCAACAGGCGGTAGACCTCTTTATTGGCATCATAGAGCTGACGCCCCTCCCCCAGGCTGGCCGCCCGTTCGAGCTGGCGCAGGACTCGGGGAATAAGCGCTTCATCTACACAGCGCCCGGCCAACCAACTGGTCAGCAAGGCGGGCTCAACATTGCGATTGTTGAAGCGGGTATGCCAGTCGCCAAGATAGCAGTAGCCCAATTCCTCAATAAAAAACCGGACTACTCGCTGCTGGGTGGCACGTTCACGTTGACCGACAGTTGTCACTGTTCTAATTACCTCTGCTTATGCCAATTCAGGCTCGAACGTAGCATCATCAGCTTCAACATCAGCGCCATCAATTAATGCCAATACCTGATCGAGAAAACGTTGTGCCTCATGTACATCTGTTGCTTGCCGTAAGTAATGTGGTATCCGTTCAACAAATTCGGAACGTGATAGAGGCTGATGCTCAAGCAAGGCTTCGAGCATGGCTGGTCGCAACAAACGGCGATCATCATCAACATCCGGTAGCGCAACCGCGATGACATGCTTGGCAAAATACCGAAGCTGTTCCTTGAGTCCCAGCTCTGGTATAGAAGATGTCTCTTGGTGATCCTCTGCCTCTGCAGAAGGCTCGCTCTCCTCCATATACTCATATGAAGGCACTGTAACCTCAGGCTCCAACGTCTTGAGCTGATGGAGTTTCCGGATAATCGGGGAGAGCACCTCGTCAGGATTACTGAACCAGTCTGTGGACCAGATGCGGCTAATTTTCCAACCTAAACGCTCCAGAACCTCCTGACGCAGCCGATCTCTGTCTCGGGCAGACTTGGCCGAGTGATAGGTAGCACCATCACACTCGATGCCCATCAAATACCGACCAGGGCAACCAGGGTCTTTCACCGCCAAATCAATAAAGAATCCGGCCACCCCGACCTGAGGCTCACACTCGAACCCGGCTTTCCTAAGCGCCTCCATTACGGCAACTTCGAAGTCGCTATCTGGTGCCTTCCCTGTATGGGTGATTTGTGAGTCCAGTGTTCCTTTTTCAGCAAACTGGAGGAAACCTCGCAAAGAAACGACTCCAAGTTTACTGGTCTCACTCGTCAGCACATCCTCTGAGCGCATCGAGCTGAAGACATGCATCCGCTTCTTCGAACGCGTGAAGAGTACGTTCAGACGGCGCCAGCCTACATCGGAATTTATTGGCCCAAAACGTTGATAAACCTTCCCACCATGTTCGGCAGGTCCATAGGTAAAGGAAATAAAGATCACATCGCGCTCGTCACCCTGCACGTTCTCAAGGTTTTTAATGAAAAGCGGCTCTTCCATGGCATACAAACCATCGATAACACGATCGACTTCCGGCCTACTGCGGCGCAGTTCATCAATAGCACGTTCGATCTGGTCGCGCTGTTTTGAACTCATCGCAACTACACCAAGTGATTCACCCGGTCTGTGCTGCGCATGATGAAGCACAGCCTCTGCCACGGCCTGTGCCTCTTCGATGTTATGCTGGTTGGAGAAACGTCCTTTCGAAACATAGGTAAATTTGATCCCATACTCCGGAGACTCCGCATAAGGAGAGGGGAATATCACCAGATCGCTGTTATAAAAATGGCGGTTGGAGTAGGCGATCAGCTTCTCGTGCCGGGAACGATAGTGCCAACGCAAACGCCGCATGGGGAACAGCGGCAATGCGGCATCCAGGATACTGTCCGTATCGCTGAGCGCGGCGGCATCATCGTCATCCTCACTCTCCACACTTCGATCAAAGAAACTGGTTGGCGGCAACTGCTTGGGATCCCCCACCACCACCAATTGTTTGCCCCTGGCGATAACTCCCAACGCATCCTCTGGCTTTACCTGGGATGCTTCATCCATTACCACCAAGTCGAATTCCATCCGTCCAGGTTCAAGGTAATGAGCTGCGGACATTGGTCCCATCATGAAACAGGGCTTTATAGCAACCAGAGCACTACAGGCTCGGTTGACCAACTGCCGAATTGGAATATGTCTTGCTTTTTTGCCCAGCTCATTCTTGATCAGTGCCAGTTCGGTGTATTCGCTCTTCTTACCTCCCGCGTTTCCCTCCGGGACATGGCGACGAGCAATCTGCGCAGCAATGCGCTGACGCTGCAACGTAATCAGCTTTTTGTCGTACTCCTTGAATGATGCTTGCAAGGCATTGCGTTGGGTACCAGAGATCCTCATCAATTCAGGATGGGCCTGAATAACCTCGCGGGCCAACTGGTCATGGAGTGCCAAGGCCAAACCCAGTTCAATTTTTTCCACAGGGAGCGTTCCGGCAAGGACTGCAGACCAGATCCGTTGCAATCCGCGTTCCTGCATCTGTTCGTAGCAACGAATAAAGTTGACCCACCCATTCAACCAGCGAGGCTGTTGAATCGCCTTTTCGTTCCGCTCCAGCAATGCGTTCAGTGAACAGTCTGTCGACTTGAGCCACTGACCGTTATCCAACATTGTTTCTTGTGCAAATCGCACAGCATGCTGCTTCTGGTCATGCCATTGCAAGCCAACTTCAGCACCATCACGGCAAAGTAACGCATACTCGCTCGCATTATCCAAATGCCTGATCCTGGTGGCCAAAGAGGCACACTTTATGTTTCCAACCAGTTGATCAGCCAGATTCAGCGTGTCGCCGATAATGGTTAGTGCCTGTCGATTATCTTTATTCAACCCAAAAGCCAACGGGACTGATTGCGCAAAGACACCCAACTCCGGTTTCTTATTTTCAAGGTCAATCTGCAAGGCAGACATTTTTTGCAAGAGATCGGAGAAATGTGTCATCTGACCCAGTGATACCTCCGTATTGACAAACCACCCCTGTAAAGCAGTCAGCGTCGCTTGCACTTGTTGGCAAGCCTGTCTCAATGCTCCTTGTTCACCTAGCCAGACAGGATGATCTTTCAGTTGGTGGGCAATGCGCGGCAGCAACTTGGTCTCATTTTCTGCCTGCTTCACCAAGGCCATTATTTTCGCGCTGAACTGTGACTTCTCAATCTGATGGACTCCTTTAATGATTTCGCCATCCAGAGCCATCACATCAGAGCCTATCGCAACCCGCTTTCCAAAGCCGATGCCGTAACAAGCGCGGACCTGCTTGTACCAATCGCGCAATTGCATCAACTGCACGCAATCCGTGTCCAGTCCACGGTATGCGCTGCCGAGTTGATTACCGAAGGCTCTTTGCTCAAACTGCTGCAGTAACTCCGTGTACTTCACCAGGTTAGTTGACCAACGTTTCAACTCGGCAAACTTGGTTCCTGGCTGTCGAGACAACCCTGTGAGCAAGGCCTTGGCATTACGCCAATCACTCTTGAACCATGAGAAGAAACCACCCTGCTGAATAATCGCAACAGCACGCGCAAGTTGCTCTTGGGACGGTAGTCTGTCCAACTGATACAGCTCGGACAAGTTATCCCTGAGGGGACGCAACTCTTCAATCTGCTGAACCAGCTCGAGCAGTACAGCATCGAGGCCATCATCATCAAACAGTGGGTCACGTACCCTGATGAGCTCTGCCGGCAAGGCCCCCACAATAGACAGCAATTCTGCACAGAATACCAAGCCAGGTTGGGTATCATTGATGTGTGCAGAGAGGTTGCCAGGTAACGCACTCTTGAAGTCGCTCAGCTGACCAGAGAGGGATGACAACTCATCTTCGATGCATCGAACAGACTCGAGCCACTTGATCAAGTCACGAAGAGAGAAATGTTCAGCAACACCGTACTTTGCCAACTCCTCACTGGGAAAGTCGCATTGCTCCCCTCGCTCTAATAGACGGAGTTTCTCGGGTTCAATGGCTTGACTCAAGGTGTCATAGTAGCCTTGAAGGGTGTCAAATCTCGCCAGATAGTGACGAACGCGTGCTATCGCATCCGAGGTATCCATCCCGGGAAGTGCGGCGAATAATTCCGATCCGCTCAAGCTAGGTAGATGCTTCTGATCCTGTACCAGTTGCTCAATATGGGAGAGCGTATCGAGCCCCTCACCTTCCAGAGCCCATTTGTCTAAAAAACCTTGATAATAATGATGAAAATGGAGGATAGACGCCTGCCAAGCTTGTAACAAATCAACTATACGTGCGCTGTCAAACAGCTGGATTTGGGTGTTATTCACACCACTCCAAGGGTGCTCATATATTTCTGCATCGGCCCCCACCTGCTCCCGCACCTCCTTGTAGATACGGCTAAACTCCACCACTTGGTCGCTCAGTCGTAGCTGAGCCACCTTGTCCAGTTTTTTACCAGAAAAGTTCTCAATATGGAGTGCTGTTGCATCGATATCCAATTTGTGGCGATAGCGCGTCGCACCACTCAGGATCTGATGGATAGTCCTTCCCGTGAGCTCCCAAGGGGTGTTTATCAATGCCGCATATTCATTGAGCTGCCTCTTGAGCTCTTCATAACGCGTAATCTGGGCGTCAATTTCTTCCGTCGTCGGCATTGTTGCCTGACGCATCATGCGGGCTTCAATATCCTCCAGCACCTTACGCTTATGCGTCTTGTGGCTGTGCAACTCCAAGCAGAACTCACCCAGACCGGCGCGATCCAGACGACGCTTGACGACCTCCAAGGCCGCCATTTTCTCTGCCACGAACAGCACCTTCTTGCCATTGAGCAGGGCCGCAGCAATCAAGTTGGTAATCGTCTGTGATTTGCCGCTGCCGGGAGGGCCTTCAATGACCAGATTCTTCCCATGGATGGCATCGATCAACGCACTGTGTTGCGAACTATCCGCATCATCGATCAGCGGGATCTTGTCATGGATCCCAGGGTAACTATCGATGCAATACTCATGTTGGCTTAATCCACCTGTTGAGTCGGCATTGTTTTCGCCGCCCCCCTGACTGGTGAAAAAGCGACGGATCACCTCATGAGACAAAATGTTGCGTTTGTCCTGAGGCCAACGAGCAGGATCGAGATCCAGATACATCATCATCTTGCCAAAGTTGAGCAAGCTCAGCGCCCCGTAGCGTTTCACCGACCACCTGGGTTTATGCTTCCCAACGACTTTGGTCACCGCAGCGAGATAGGACTCAGGTGTCTGCTCTTCGTCAAACATAGGAAGAGCCAGCCCAAAGTCAGCCTGTAATTTCTCCTTCAAGGAGAGATTGGGCAGGATATCTTCACCCGTGTAATGGATCTGGTATTTGTAGAGGCCATCCTTGGGATCCAGCTTGCCACGCTCACATCGCACAGGAATGGTGAACAAGGGGGCAAAGCGTGCTTTATCCGAAGTATCGCTCTCGTACCATTCGAGGAATCCCAGCGCCAGATACAGGATATTGGCGCCACTCTCTTCTATGGCCGTTTGAGCCTTGTTGTGGATGGCCCGCAGACGCGCCTCGAGCTCTCCGGGGAAGAGCAGAACCTGTATCCGCTTATCGTCATGACCGGGGTAGGATGGCGATATAGTGAGCGCCTTACCTATCTTGGCCTGACGTTCAAAGTCCTCAAGCCCTTCATAACCCGCCAGATTGCAGGCTGTGGTCAGTTCTGACAAATTGAGGCCTTGTTTAACGTACTGGGTCCGAATACCGGTCAGTTTTCCATCTCTAGCCTGGCCATATTGATAGATAAACTCATGGGCCTGCTCCAGCAGTGGCCGGTTTACTTCTGAGGCAGGCACCCGCTGTCCAGTGGGTAAATCGAATTCGGTGCTGATCCCCAAAACCTGTGCCCAATCCTTGGCCGTCGGAAGGGCTCTTAGCTGGACATCCTTACCATCCTCACCAACCTTCAGATAGCCATGCTCCAACAGTTGTTGGCGGGTTGGTTCAGGGACTGGCGCAAACTCCATTGCGACTTCCGCGCAGAGTGTTTCATAGAGCTGCTCTGGCAGCTCATCAACAATACGCAGTGCGGAACCTTTATTGGTGAGGGGAAAGTTGAGCAGACGATTGCGAGAGGTGAGATCCAATAACTTCTTTCGCATCGCCTCAAGGGAGGTTAATACAAAAGGATCCACCCCCTCTATCACTCCACCTGTGGATGATGCTTCTACAACCGACATACAGCTCTCCAATTATTTTTTGAACTCTCAACCCAGGCCAACAACAAGGCCACATCGAGTCCGAACCAAGTCTATTTTTCAGTAATACTTAGCGGCGCATGATCGCCACTGATAACACAACCATCAACAACAAGGTCTCGATATTGCGGTTTTTCTGAATAGCGTTCCAGTGCCACAGACAGTGAACCCCATACCGCTCACATAAACCGGACCATCCAATCTTGGGCAGCATGTTCTCGCTGTCCAACCGTACTCATGGTTGTTCCCTCATCTTGGCAGCCTCTGCAGCCAGCACGGCCAGCATCTGCTCCTGGTGTTCTGCGATCTCGGTTTCCTGCCAGCGACCTTTCTCTTTCATCAAACGGATCATGGCGAGCAACTTGAGGCTATCAATCTGGTTGTTGGCAAGGCTCGCTTCAAAGTGCTCCTGCTTCTGTTGGGGCTGGAAGTTACTCAGGCGCGAATTCTTGCTGTGGCTGATAAGGCAAAGGTTGCCAAACGAATGGAGTGCACTCTGCTCGACCGGTTTATAACCATCCATCGGATGCTGGGGTGAGAAGTGTTCCACCGAACTGCGGAATGTAAACTCGAAACGGCGATACAACTCCATATCACGATCTTTATCTTGATTTCGATTCGTAACCCACAGCAGATAGTCGAGGAAGTTGAAGACAAAGTTGTTCTCGATATGACCGAAGCGAAGTTTGGATGTAATCACCTTGTGCCAGCTCTCATCCATATTGATGGCGGGCAACAGGGCGTTATCAAGGTAGAGCATCTGGTAATAGGAAGCCCCTTCACCCGGCGCCAAAAAGCGCTGGAAGACAAAGCGGCGAGCCTGACTCTCCAGATAGGACAGATAACCCCCTGCCTCTACCGGTTGATCAGGGTGACAATTGTCGAACAGATATCTCAGTGCACCATTCAGCCAATGTTTGTAAACCAGGGTCGGGGTCGACACATGAAACGCCGACAGCAACATCAGGATCCGCCGGTTAACACCAGAGAAACCATTCTCATTTTCATCCTTGTCAAAGGTATTGATGTAACTGACGCTCTTTTCCGAATACCAGTGCAGCCGCTTCAGACTCCAACCATCCTTGCCATCGGCAAACTCGCGCTTGATGATGAACTGATCAAACAGATACTTGCTCTTTAACAGGCCATAGACAAAACGCTTAACTGCCGCTACTGGATCCGGTTGCCTTATCACTCGGATCTCAAACTGATCAACCAGTTGTTTATCATCAAGCGGCACCCCCTCCGTATCACCCGGGTCGCGGCTAACGAGTCGCAGCACATGGAGCAAGAAGTTGGAGAAGTTGATGACGCTGTTAAAGCGTTCGGAGCCTGCGCTCTCCTCCTCCACCGTCTGCTCACCATCGAGCTTGTCATCCTGCAAAATGGCCAACAAGGTGCGCCCCTGGCTACCGGCAGCTGCACGGCTTTTATCGGCAGAGTCGGCCTTGTTAGGGGATCCTAGCAGATCAAGCAGATGGGCAAAATCACGGGGCACAAACTGGCCCCAGTCGCTCTCACCAAACAGACGGTGGCGCTCTTGCGGGGTAAAGCCGTACTGGATATAGCGCTCCATATTGGCGCAGGCATCCCATACCCGAGTCAGGATATGAATACTTTGGCGACGATGCTCTTCCTCGGGGATTTTGTTTAGCGTCTCCATCAGCCGCGCTTTGATCACTTCATGCTTTTCCAGCTGCTCGCCGCGATTGTTCATCGCCTCGGGAAGGTGCGAACAAGTCCCTGATATGAGATCATGTTTGTCATCTGGAGCCATGAAAAAGGGTTCATCATGAGTCA
>NZ_JAPCIS010000055.1:0-12917 GCF_027707425.1 Aeromonas sp. QDB63 | reverse complement strand
TAGTACTGAACATAGCTCCAAGACTACCTCTTAAGTTAAGAGGGGCGAAGTGTCTGGATCTTCAAGGGGCCAATCTACTGATAGTGATCCACCGGTTGCACCAGGCTGACGCTGAATGACGGCAGTTTTGTACCGGCTCCCTTCATCATGCGGTTGAAGCGGCTCTCCATGTCGGTGGCGAACCAGCTGGTCTGCCAGCTTGCCTCGAACCCTTGATCCGCAAGGGTGCGTTCACCGGGCAGAAAGTCGCCGAGAAAATTGGGATGGGGCCAGTTGCCGCTCAGGTGAAACCGGCTGTCCTGTCCGAGCGGTACTATTTCCAGCGCGTTCATGCCCTGCAGATCCAGCTCGATGTGAAAGCGGCCATCTTCGTCTGGCAAGGCGTCGAGCGGGGCATGGATCCCCACTCGCCCGTCCCCCAGCTGGGCACCAGGGGCAAACGGGATGCGTTGCTCCCCCCATTGCAGTTCGGGTACGCGGCTGATGCCCCGGGCATCGGAGAGGATCAGGCTGAGATAGGGTTTGCCCGGCACCAGGGCGGGATCCGCCGGGTCGAAGCTCAGGTTCGGGTTGCCGGCCACCAGCCCCTTGTCGGCCTGGCTGGTGGGCATCAGGCCGGAGAGGGAGAGGCGACTGTGATAAATCTGGGCCTGATAGATACCGAGCTTGCGCGGGGTCACCTCCATGCTGGCCCGCACGTCCAGCCTCTGGGGCAGCAGGTAGCGATAGACCTGCTCCTTGCGCACGAAATGTTTGCCATCCTGCTCGACGGTGACGGCTCGGGTATAGGGCTGCACCAGTACGGGCCCCATCAGGCGCTGTGGCCCGCTGTGGCTGGCCATGATGCTGTGAATGGCCTGATTGCGATAGGCCTGGCGCTCCCGATTCAGCTCCATGATGGCGTGAACCGGGATCATCATCAGCAGGCAGAGCAACAGCAGCAGGGCGATCTTGTGGGTGAAAATCTGTTTGACCATGACACGTCTCCTTGTTGTTGAACGGGAGTGTGCCGGGGTCGCGTGAAGGGAGGATGGGGTAGTGTGAAGTGGTGGTGAAGGGGGATAAAAAAACCGGCGCAAGGCGCCGGTGTTGCTGGCATCAGAGTGTCTTCAACCGGGCCGGCAGGGCGGCGAACACCTCCTCCCTGGCCCTGAGGGAAGCGAACTGCTTGCCCGGCTTCTGGATAACGGTGTGGACGAAGATGAGCGTTTTGTCCTGTTTGCTGGCCCAGCCGACGAACCAGCCGATCTGCTGCTCCCTGTCCAGGCTGCCATCCAGCAGCTTGGGGTAACCCATGCCGGTCTTGCCGTGGATCTGCCAACCGTCGATGTCGGGCTGACGCATCAGGTTGGCGGTATGGCGCAGGGTCTGGGCGGAGACCGGCAGCTTGCCGCTCACCATCTTGCCGAGGAAGCGGGCTTGCTCCTGGGGGCTGATGGCGAGGCTGGCGCTGAGCCAGGCCTGGGTCAGACCGTCGTGCTTGCCCGGGTTGCCTTCAAGATCCCGGTTGCCGTAGTCGAAGCTGTCCACGTAGTGCTGGAAGCGAGCTTCTCCCAGCCACTCGGTGAGGCGCTGCGAGTACCAGATGACCGAGAATTGCATCCAGCTGCTCGGGGTGGTGGTCTGTTTCCACTCCGGCAGGAAATCAGGGTCACCGGCCTTGAACGGCAGGGCCGGCAGTTGTTCATCCACCAGAAAGCCGCTGTCATAGCCCATCAGTGCCAGCGGGATCTTGAAGGTGGAGGCCGGGGTCAACTGGGCGGCACAGTCCCCCTGGGTGCTGACGGGTTTGCCGGTGCCATCGGCAAACAGCATGCAGCCAGAAGCGGCGCTGGCAGGCAGTGCACAGAAGAGGCCGGCGGCAAGCAGACCGGACAACAGCATACGGGGCATATCTATCTCCTTGATTAATATGAATGCGCATCGACGGGGACGGTCGTCATCGAGGAGGTGCAGCTTAGCCCGGCTCTGTGTGCTTGGTGTGAAGTGTCCTCAGTTGCCGGGCAGCCAGAGTGTGGCCAGCACCCCCCCGCCCGGCTGATTGGCAAGAGCAAGATGGCCGCCATGCTGGCGTGCCACCTCCATGGCAAAACTGAGCCCGAGGCCGCTGCTTTTTCCCTTGTCTGGCCTTGGCAGGGAGTAGAAACGCTCGAAAATCCTGGGCAGCGCAAAGTCGGGAATGCCTGGACCCTGATCCCGCACCCGGTAGCAGTAACCCCCCTCCTCCATGGCGCCGCTCAGCACCAGGGTGCTGCCGGCGGGGGCGAAATCGAGGGCGTTGTCCAGCAGGTTGCCAAGGGCCTGCTCCACCAGCAGGGGATCCCACTTCTGCTTCTGACCTTCCCCCAGCTCGGCGTGCAGGGCGATCTGGCGGCGCTGGGCCTGGATCTGGCGGGCGTCGAGCACCCGTCTGCCCAGCCGGGCCGGCTCAACGGATTGTCTGTCCAGCCCCTGCCCTGATTCGAGGCGGGCGAGTTGCAGCATGCGTTCGATCAGCTGCTGCATGCGAGCCGTCTCCAGATTGATGTTGCCGATAAAGCGCTTTGCGATGTCCGGCGGCGGCGCCTCGGCCAGGATCTCCCCCGCCCCGCGAATGGCCGCCAGCGGGCTTTTGAGCTCGTGGGTCAGGCTGTGGACATAGGCCTCGATATAGGCCTTGCCGTCCAGTTGGCGGCGCATGGTCTCCAGGGAGTGGCCTAGCCTGTCCAGTTCGGGGCTGTAGAGGCGCGGCAGGCTGGCGGGCTGACCCTGGCTGATTGCATCCGCATAGTGCACCAGCTTGCCGATGGCGCGGTTGAGCCACCACACCAGCAAGGCGCCGATGAGCAGCGAGATGAACAGCAGCAGGGCCGCCCCTTTCAGCAACTGGTGTTCGCTGCGCTCTATCATGGGCTGCAGGGTGCTGTTGGGCTTGGCGACGGTGAGGGAGCCGATGATCTCGGCCCCTTCCCGCAGCGGAGCTGCCACATACATGGTCGAGCTGGCAGCATCGTCGGGATCGGTGCGGGTGCTGCGGGCGCCATATTCGCCACGCAGGGTCAGGTAGACGTCGTTCCAGCGCGAGTAGTCCTTGCCCAGATCCACCCCGTCCGAGTCGTAGACCACCCTGCCTTTTGCGTCGGTCACATAGATGCGGTACTCCGCCTGCTGCTTGAGGTGGCCATCGATGAGGGCATTGATGGGACTCTGGTTCAGGCGGGAGAAGGCGCTGGCCAGCCGGCCATTCGCCATCTTTCCTTCCTGCATGTCGTCCAGGGCCAGGGGGGCCAGCATCTGCGCCATGTCTACCAGGGTATCTTCGGTGGCGCTGCGTACCCCGGGCTTGATCTCTTCGACAAAGATCTCCAGCACGAACCAGGCGGCCAGGGCGAAGATCAGCACCAGGCCGCACAGCAGTTGCAATCCGATTCTCATCTCATCCCCCTACCGATGCCCGGCCACCCCGAGTTCATGCCAGCTCCAGACTGTAGCCCAGCCCGCGGTGTGTCAGGATCAGGTTGGCGTCAGGGTCCCGCTCCCGCAGCTTGGCTCTCAGGGTCTTGAGCAGCAGGTACTCATAGCGGGTGAGCGTCAGGGGCTGGCCCAGGAAGCAGATTCGTGCCCGCTCCTCGTCCAGGGCGAGTGGCTGTATCGGCTGGGAGGGGGCGGGCTGGCTGCGGCGCAGGATGACCCGCACCCGGGCACACACCTCACGAGGCGAGAAGGGTTTGGCCACATAGTCGTCTGCCCCTATCTCCAGCCCGATCAGCCTGTCTATCTCCTCGCTGCGAGCGGTGAGAAACATCAGGGGAATATCGGTCAGTGCCCGCACCCGCTTGCACAGTTCGAAACCGCTGATGTCCGGCAGCCCCACATCCAGGATCAAAAAATCCGGTCGCGTCTGTTCCAGTCGCGTCAGCAACGGCTGGCCGAGGGGAAACCACTCCACCTCGAAACCATCGGTCTGCAGGGCATAGATCAGGGTATCGGCAATGCTGGCTTCATCTTCCACCAGCCAGATGAGTCGTTTTTGCATGGCATCCTCGTCGCAAATCAGCTGCCCCATTCTGGCATCGAACCAAATCGGATCCTATTTGCCGTTTGATTTTTCCCGAAAAGGCATTAATATTTCGTCATTCTTTCGAATCGAAACTTATAAATGACTAAACGCAACACACAGCAGCGCCGTCACACCATAGTGAGTCTGGTGCAGGAGCAGGGGGAAGTCAGCGTCGATGCCCTGGCCAAACACTTCGCCACTTCCGAGGTGACCATCCGCAAAGATCTGGCGGTGCTGGAGACCGGTGGCCTGTTGCTGCGTCGCTACGGCGGTGCCGTTCCCCTCCCCAGCGAGATGGTGGTGGACAGCAACCCGGAACAAGTTTCGAATCGAAAGCTTGCCATTGCCCGCGCTGCCGCCGAGCGGATCCGCGATCACAACCGCGTCATCATCGACAGCGGCAGCACCACCAGCGCCATGATCCCCATGCTGGGCAACAAGCGCGGCCTCATCGTCATGACCAACTCCCTCAATGTGGCCGGTGCCCTGCGCGAGCTGGAAAACGAGCCCACCCTGCTGATGACAGGCGGGACCTGGGATCCCCATTCCGAATCTTTCCAGGGGCAGGTGGCGGAGCAGGTGCTGCGCTCCTATGACTTCGACCAGCTCTTCATCGGCGCCGACGGCATCGACCCGGAGCGCGGCACTACCACCTTCAACGAGCTGGTGGGCCTCTCCCGGGTCATGGCCGAGGTGTCGCGGGAGGTCATCGTCATGGTGGAGTCGGAGAAGATCGGCCGCAAGATCCCCAATCTCGAGCTGCCCTGGTCCGGCATCCATACCCTGGTGACCGACGAGGGGCTGAGCAATGCGGCCAGAGAACAGATTCAGGCCAGGGGGATCACGCTGATTTGCGCCCCCGTGGCCGTGTGACCTGAACAAACCATTATCCAACCGAATTAACGTCTTACGTTTCAAGGAGAAGTCTATGTGTGGCATCGTCGGGGCCGTCGCCCAACGTGATGTGGCTGAAATCCTGGTAGAGGGCCTGCGCCGTCTGGAATACCGTGGCTACGATTCGGCCGGTGTTGCCGTGTTCAGCGCCAACCAGCCGCTGCAGCGGGTGCGTCGCCTTGGCAAGGTGGCCGAACTGGCCAAGGCTCTGGAGGAGCAGTCCGTCCACGGTGGTACCGGCATTGCCCACACCCGCTGGGCTACCCATGGCGAGCCGTCCGAGCGCAATGCTCACCCCCATGTCTCCGAGCATATCGTGGTAGTGCACAACGGTATCATCGAGAACCACGAAGAGCTGCGGGAAGAGTTGAAGGCGCTGGGCTATGTGTTCAGCTCCGACACCGACACCGAAGTGATCGCCCACCTGGTGCACCACGAGCTGAAATCCGCCCCCAGCCTGCTGGCGGCCATGCAGGTCGCGGTGAAGCAACTGCGCGGCGCCTACGGCACCGTGGTGATGGACAGCCGTGACGACAGCCGCGTGGTGGTGGCCCGTTCCGGCTCCCCTCTGGTGATCGGCCGCGGCATCGGCGAGAACTTCATCGCCTCCGACCAGATGGCCCTGCTGCCGGTGACCCGCCGCTTCATCTTCCTGGAAGAGGGCGATGTGGCCGAAGTGACCCGCCGCGACGTGCACATCTTCGATACCGACGGCCATGCCGTGGTGCGCGAGGAGCTGGAGTCCGAGCTGTCCCACGATGCCGGTGACAAGGGTGAATACCGCCACTACATGCTCAAGGAGATCTACGAGCAGCCCAAGGCCATCACCAATACCCTGGAAGGCCGCCTGGGCAGCGATCACGTGGTGGTCGAGTCCTTCGGTAACGGCGCCCGTGCCATCTTCGACAAGGTCGAGCACGTCCAGATCGTCGCCTGCGGCACCTCCTACAACTCCGGCAT
This sequence comes from Aeromonas sp. QDB63, assembly GCF_027707425.1. Taxonomy (NCBI): domain Bacteria; kingdom Pseudomonadati; phylum Pseudomonadota; class Gammaproteobacteria; order Aeromonadales; family Aeromonadaceae; genus Aeromonas; species Aeromonas sp. QDB63. The sequence continues at coordinate 7,024 of NZ_JAPCIS010000055.1, read as the reverse complement.
GGTGGCCCGATACTGGTTCGAAGAGATCGCCGGCGTCTCCTGCGACGTGGAGATCGCCTCCGAGTTCCGCTACCGCAAGTCGGTGGTGCGCCCCAACAGCCTGCTGGTGACTCTTTCCCAGAGCGGAGAAACCGCCGATACCCTGGCCGCCCTGCGTCTGGCCAAGGAATCCGGTTACATGAGCTCCCTGGCCATCTGCAACGTACCGGGCTCCTCCCTGGTGCGTGAATCCGACCTGGCCTTCATGACCCGGGCTGGTGCCGAGATCGGGGTGGCGTCCACCAAGGCGTTCACCACCCAGCTGGCTGGTCTGCTGATGCTGGTGGCCTCAGTCGGTCACTGCCGTGGCAACCTGAGCGCCGCCGCCGAGGCCGAACTGGTCAAGGCGCTGCAAGCCCTGCCTGTACGCATCAAGGAGAGCCTGGCCTTGGCCAAGCAGATCGAGACTCTGGCCGAAGAGTTTGCCGACAAGCACCACAGCCTGTTCCTCGGTCGTGGCAGCCAGTACCCCATCGCCATGGAAGGGGCGCTCAAACTCAAGGAGATCTCCTACATCCACGCCGAGGCCTATGCCGCCGGTGAGTTGAAGCATGGCCCGCTGGCGCTGATCGATGCCGAGATGCCCATCATCGTCGTGGCGCCGAACAACGATCTGCTGGAGAAGCTCAAGTCCAACGTGGAAGAGGTGCGTGCCCGTGGCGGTATCCTCTATGTGTTCGCCGATGCTGACGCCGGTTTCAAGAGCGACGAGACCATGCGGGTGATGAGCCTGAACCACGTGGAAGAGATGATCGCGCCGATCGTCTATACCGTGCCGCTGCAGCTGCTCTCCTACCATGTCGCCCTCATCAAGGGCACCGACGTGGATCAGCCGCGCAACCTGGCCAAATCCGTGACTGTGGAATAAGCCGTCGCCGGAAATGAAAAAAGAGCCGCATTGCGGCTCTTTTTGTTTTGGCAAAACAGGCTACGACAGCCGCAGGTTGGTGATGGTCACATCGTCCAGCGAGGGCACTATGATGCCGCTGGAGATGCTCTTGGCGATCGCCTGGTTGCGGTTGCGCGAGTCCGTCTTGTTGGTGACCTGATTGAGGTGGAAGTTCACGGTTCGCTCGCTGATGCCGAGGATGGTGGCGATCTCCCAGGAGGTCTTGCCCTCGCTGGCCCAGAACAGGCACTCCTTCTCCCGATCCGACAGCTCGGCCAGGTATTTCATCAGGTCTGGCCTGGCCTTGATGAGGGTCAGGGCCGAGTTGAAGATGTAGCTGGCGCAGAATGACAGCAGGGGAACGTTTTCAAACATCAGATCGGAATTGGACTTCTCCTTGCTGATGAAAGAGAGGATGCCGTGTTCCCCCTGCGGCGTGTGCAGCGGGAAGGAGACGCCGTTCCTCACCCCGAAGTCGGCGGCGAGGTTCATCACCTCCCTGCTGGCGCTGGGCAACCAGGGGGCATCGCAATCGAGCTTGTTCCAGAAGATGGGCTGGGTCTGCTTCAGCCCCAGGAAGACGACCGGATCCTGGGTCAGGTAGTGCCGTTCCGAATAGGCATCAAACCAGCTGGTGGGGCAGTTGTTGAACAAGGCAACATGGGATTTCTGCATACTGATGGGGAAAATAATCAGCAAACGGAAGTAATCAAACCCCATCTGATGACTGAAGCGCTCCAGTTGTTGCTGGATCTCGCTGGTCTTCTTCGCCTTGGTGAACCGATCTATGTGTTCCCAGATCGCATCGTTAAACATGTAAGTCTCCTTTTTCGATCACTTATCTTGCTGATCGAAAAGACATTTTTTAGTTATTTAAAATGGTGTTGCGACTACCAACGCCAGTTATTCCCGTACTTGTCTAAAAAGTATCCTGTTTTTTCGGCCAGAGGCCAAGAAAATCATCTGATTGCCAGTGACCTTACTCTTTGAGACAATGAGAATAGTTATCATTGTTAAGATTTATATCATGAACAAGTTTTGGGGTCTGGCCTTGTTACCCATGGCCGTTCATTGCGTCGTGTCCGCCGACGAGGTAGTTGCGCCAGCATTGAAGAACAGTATCGCCGACGGGAAAGCCTCCCAGCTGCGTGTGGAGAAAGCCGCCGATGGAGCCGTCGCCGCCAGGATTGAGCTGCAAAATGCCCAACTGCAACTGCGGGATCTGGAAGCCTACAACCGCTACATGCAGTCTCTGGTGGCCGATCAGCAAAACGAGCTGGGCAAGCTGAACCAGCAGTTGGAGGCGGTACAGGAGACCAGACAGGGGCTTGTCCCCCTGATGCTGCAGATGCAAGCCGATCTGGAACAGCTGGTACAGGATGACATCCCGCTGCGCAGGGAGGATCGTCTGGCGCGGGTTGCTGCCTTGAAAGCGACGCTGGCCAGAGCCGATGTGAGCGAGGCGGAGAAGTTCCGCCAGCTATTGCAGGCCTATCAGATTGAAGCCGAATACGGCAGCAGGCTGGACCATTATTCCGCCGAGCTGGTGCTGGATGGCGCACCGCGCCGGGTCGACGTGCTGGCACTGGGCCGGGTCTCCCTGCTGGCGATGACCGCCGATCGCTCCCAGGCGTGGCGCTGGTCTGCCGAGCACAAGCAGTGGCAAGCCCTCGACGGCCAGTGGCTCTCCCCCATCGCCGAGGCGTTGGAAATGGCTGCCGACAAGAAAGTTCCCCAGTTGTTGAATGTCCCCCTCTCCGTCAGCCGTGGTCAGGAGGCCCAGTCATGAGCGTCACCATGAAGTGGTTACCCCTTGCCCTCGCCCTCTCTCTGGGCACCACAGCCGCCGTGGCCGAGGAAGCCTGGCAGCAGCAGGAACAGGCTCGTGAGCAGAAGGCTCAGCAGGATCTGGCATCTGTCTCCAGGGAGCTGAGCAGTGCCCGTGCCAAGCTGGCCGAGGCCCAGCGCCTGAGCAAGGAGCTGGCCAGTCAGTTCGCGGCCAATGAAAAGCAGCTGGTGGAGCTCAATACCCAGTGGGATCAAGCCTCCGGCGACATGAACGACATCTTTGCGGTCACCCGTCAGGGCGCCAGCGATGCGGTCAAGTTGCTGAGCGAATCCGCCGTCGAGGGCCAGTATCCTGATCGTCTCGCCCCGCTGAAAACCATGGCACAGGATAAACAGGTGCCTGATCGTGCCGCCCTTGCCCTGCTGCCAGCCACCTTGCTGCAGGAGATCCGCGAATCGGGCCGGGTTGCCCAGTTCAACGGCAAGGTGCTCGATGCCCAGGGCGTTGCCAGCGAGCAGACGTTGACCCGGATCGGCAGCTTCGCCCTGCTGGGCGATGCGGGTTTCTTGCAACCGGGGGCCGAAGGCCTGAGTCCGGTGCTGGGCCTGCCAGGCAGCGTGCTTTCCGCTGTGGCCGCTTATCAGGGTCAGGAGGGAGAAGCGTTGCCGCTGGATCCCTCCCACGGTGTTCTGCTCGATATGCTGGCCCAGGCGCCCACCTTCTGGCAGCAAGTCCAGCAGGGCGGCCAGGTCGGCGCCATCATCGTGCTGCTGGCAGCCATCGGCCTGGGGATCGCTGGAGTACGGCTGTGGAGCCTCTCTCGCGAACTGGGTCGGGTTCGTCGCCAGCTCAAGAGCGGTGAATATCATGCCGACAACGCCCTCGGCCGGGTGCTGACGGTGGCTGACAAGCATCCAGAACTGAGCATGGAGACCCTCGAACTGCGTCTGGATGAGGCGATCCTGCAGGAGACCCCTCGCCTGGAGCGCGGCATCGGCATGGTCAAGGTGATCGCGGCCATCGCCCCCATGCTGGGTCTGCTCGGGACAGTGACCGGTATGATCGGCACCTTCCAGGCCATCACCCAGTTCGGTACCGGCGATCCCAAGATCATGGCGGGCGGCATCTCCATGGCCCTGGTCACCACGGTGCAGGGTCTGGTAGCGGCCATTCCGCTGATCCTGGCCCACAGCCTGTTGCAGTCCCGTTTCACCGAGCTCTCCAACGTGCTGGAACAGCAGGTGGCCGGGATCCTGGCCGAGCGGGCCGAAAGCAATGGTGACAGGGTGGAGCGGGTAGCATGATGCTCGACATCTGGCAGCAGTTGCAGAGCTTCATGGGCCGTGGCGGCCCGGTGCTCTGGGTCATTCTGGCCTTGCTGGTGCTGATGTGGATTCTGATGATCGAGCGGCTGCTCTACCTCAACCTGGGGTTTGCACCGTTGCAGCGTGAGCTGCTGGGCCGCTGGCAGGCGCGTCGCGAGCGTCACAGTTGGCACGCTCGCGCGATTCGCGGGCGCTGGCTGGCAGAAGTGGAGCTGGCGCTCAACCGTCATCTGATCTTCATCCGCACCCTGGTGGTGCTCTGCCCCATGCTGGGGTTGCTGGGTACAGTGACCGGCATGATAGGCGTATTCGATGCGCTGGCTGCGGCCAACCGCTTTAACCCGGAGAGCATGGCGGGCGGGATCTCCCGCGCCACCATCCCCACCATGGCAGGCATGGTGGTGGCCCTCTCCGGCGTGTTGTTACTGAGCCGGCTCGAGAGTCAGGCCAAGCGTGCGCTGGCCAAGACCCGGGACGGCCTGCGAGAAGAGAAGGTAATGCAATGAGACGGCAATCCAAACGCCAGCGCGATGAAGTGCAGATCGACATGACCCCCATGCTGGATATCGTCTTCATCATGCTGATCTTCTTCATCGTGACCACCTCCTTCGTGCGCGAAGCCGGGCTTGAGGTACACAGACCCCAGGCCAGCCAGGCCAAGGCGCAGAAATCGTCCAGCATCATGCTGGCGATCGGCGCTCAGGGGCAGATCTTCCTCGACCGCAAACAGGTGGATGTGGAGCGGGTGCAGGCCACCCTCGCCAGACTGTTGGCGGAGCAGCCCGAGGCAAGCCTGGTGATCCAGGCCGATGAACGGGTACCCCACGGCAAGGTGGTGCGGGTGATGGATGAAGCCAAGGCGGCAGGCATCGCCAACATCGCCGTGGCGGTGGCACCGAAATGAAACACAAGTTGATGAGCCTGGGACTGGGGATCGCCCTCAGTCTGGGCATCCTGTTGTTCATGGCCACCCTGGTGGAGCCGCCCGGAGGGGAGAAGGCGGCCACAGAGCAAAAATCCATCGTCATCAACATGCAGAACGAGGTGACCGAGGTACAGGTGCGTGAGCGGCCGGTACCCCAGGAGCCGGAACCCTTGCCGGAGCCGCCTGCCACGCTGGCTTCGACACCGCTGCCCATGCCGGCGGCGGCCCCGTTGCCTTCGGTACAGCCGAGCCTGGATCTGGTCTCGACCCTGAGCGCGGTACAGGTCTCTGCCCCTGGCGTGGCGACCAGTCCCACTCCGGTCGCGAGCGGCAATTTCCATGGTCAGCAGCAGGGTACCGGGATCGGTGCCGGCGACATGCTGATGCCGCTGCAACGGGTTGAGCCTGTTTATCCCTACCGGGCCCAGCAGGCCGGCATCGAGGGGTCCGTGACCTTGCGTTTCAGCGTCGATGCAGACGGCCGGGTACAGGATGTGGAGGTTGTCGAGGCCAAGCCGAAGCGTCAGTTCGAGCGAGCGGCCATTCAGGCGATCAACAAGTGGCGCTATCAGCCTAGGCCGGGCGCCACCGACAAGCTGGTGCAAGTCATCACGCTCAAATTCAAATTGGAGTCATAACCATGTTGCGGATCTGGATCTGTCTGCTGGCCCTGGTCAGCCAAGCCTGTCTGGCGATGGAGGTGAGCCCTCATTTCTCCCGCCAGCTGGAGCCCGTGATGAAGCTCTATCAATCCGGCCAGTGGCAACAGGCCCAGAGCAAGGCGGCTGTGCTCAAACCCGGTTCCGAGGCTGAGCACGCCTGGCTGGCGCAGTTACAGGCCTCTCTGGCCGCCAACCTGCAGCAGACCGCACAGGCGAGTCGCTACGTGGAGCAGGCTCTGGCCTATAAAGAGTGGCCAGAGCAGCAACGACTTCAGTTGTTGCGTCTGCGAGGGGATATCCAGGCCCAGCAATCCAACTGGCCCGGCGCCATCGCCAGCTACAAGGCCGCATTGGCCATTAAGGCTGACGATGCCTTGCGTCTGCGCTTGGCTGGCCTCTATTACCACAACAAGCAGTACGGCGAGGCAGCCAGCCAGAGTGAACAACTGTTGAAGAAAAGCTGGCAGAAGCAGGCAGCCATCATCCGCCTCTCCGCCCTCACTGCATTGCAGCGTTACGGCGTGGCTGCGGATCAGGCCGAAGAGTTGATCCGCCGCGAGCCGAAAGAGAGCAAGTGGTGGCAGCAGGCTGTGTCGCTCAATCTCTCCGCCAAGCGTGGTGATCGAGCGCTTGCACTGCTGCAAACCGCCATCGACCGTCAACTGATGGATGATGCCGCCGCCCGCAACCAGCTGATCCGCCTGTATGCCTGGCAGGGACTGCCCTATCGTGGTGCGCGTATGCTGGAGTCTGCCATGGCCAAGGGGGTGATGAAGCAGAACGCCGAGAATCGCCAATTGCTGGCCCAGTTGTGGGAAGGGGCACGTGAGTGGCCGAAGGCTGTGGACAGCTGGCAGCTGCTTGCCCGGGAACATGCTCATCCCAAGGCCGCCATGCGTGCCGCCGAACTGCTGCTGCAACAGGGCAAGACGGATGCGGCCATGACCCAGCTCGTGGCCATCAAGTCGGTGAAGGGAGAGCAGGGCAACAGAGCCAAGGCCCTGCTGGTGCAGGCACACCTCAATAAAGAACAATATGCTCAGGCGCTGGTGTTGGCTCGCGAGCTGCAACAGCAGAACAACTGGCAAGACAGGGCGACCAGCTGGGTCAACTACATTCAGGCCCAGACTGACGGTATGAACAAAAAAGCGGCATGAAACTGGGGTAAACTCTCATTTCATGGGGTTTAGCCTGCTTTTTCAGCAAACGAGCGCATTTTTACAAAAAGCTCTTGTCATCGCTGCGCGGCTCCCTATAATGCGCCCCTACCAGCACGGCGGACCACGCCGAACTGATGAGCTAGCCTCCTGGTGAGGTGGGCGCCGAAAGAAAAGCGAAAACAACCGCTTGACTTTCGAAGTGAGGAGCGTAAGATGCGCCTCCTCAACGCGATAA
>NZ_JAPCIS010000054.1:0-13526 GCF_027707425.1 Aeromonas sp. QDB63 | reverse complement strand
GAAGGTGCGAATAAGTCATATGGCACGAGAGCATTTACTGGTAACCCATTGATATTAAATGACTAAAATTTTCATTTATTGTTCTTGGGATACTTGTTCGCACTTTCCTTAGGTGAGCAGTACGACACGCTTACTGAGCAGCAAAAGCCAATTGCAGCTGAGCTCTATGCGATTCACCACCTACTGTCAGTGAAAGAGGTAATGGGGAGTAACTGAAGCGGTGATGGGCTTCATATGACCTCAGTTTGCTAACAATAGAGTAGACGCGGTATGAAGTTTTAGTGATAAGTGTCACGGTCAACATTGGTGCTCATATCACGGATTCGCGAAATGCGATTATAGAAACTGTTGCCATATTAGACTTATGGTAATTAGTATCAGGAACTTAAAGAATTTATTGAAATGCTCGTTGGCGATTATCTCGTATAAAAGGTGCTAGATAAGCAGCAAAGCTAAACCTGTTTTTCTCGAGCTGTAGATGTCCCGAACCACAGATGTGTTGGGTTTGCAACACGTATGTCATCCCTTTATTGTTTGAATATAAATCATGGTTTCAGAACAAGTTATCTATGACCTCGAAGAGGTTAAAGGGCTCTCTGATGAAGAGCTTTATCAACGCCTTTACGATAGTTGGGGCTTGGAAAGTCATAAAATTGATGTCTGGGGTGAACTGAGTATCAACGAAGCAGGGAACTGGGCTGGTATTCGTAACGCTAAAACTCTTAATGGCAACCAAAACATAGAATACCCTTTGGCTGATTCGCATGAATTGCAATCAGGTGTGTTTTTAAACCCATCAGTAGCAAAAATAGTGCTAGGAAATGACAGTAAGGGGATGGTTGCTTGTGAACTAATGTTAGCGTCCATCCCGCAAAGAGCTAAAAAAAACAACCCATTTCTATTAGCCGTCAATGACAAGACGGTAGAACGTTTGACCTATCTGCCCGATGCATTGCCTAATTTAGAGCGGCAAGCCATAATTCATAATGAAGATGAAACGCTCCTGCGCAAAGTTATTTATGACGCAGAAGTTAAGCGCGTTAAACACAAAATCGCCTCAGAAACAGAAGCGTTAGAGTCAGCGTTGCAAGAAAAGCAAAAGGATATGACTAACAAGTTGGCGGAGTTGTCAGACGCATTAAAAAGTACACAGGATAAAATCAAAATATCAACGTCAGAGCTTGAAAGCTCAATTAAGAGAAATGAAGAACTAAATAATGATAATCATCGGCTAAATCTGAAGATTCAAGCAAGCAAAGCTGAGTTAGACGTCATTATCGAAAAGAGCAGGAGAGCAGAGGAAAATATGGCAAGAAAAGTCGAGAAACTAACGGATTTTATCAAAGAGAAAGCCATCTTCCTAAAGAATTTTGAGTTCTTGGATGAAGAAGATTTCGACTTTTTTGTTGGAAGCACCTTGTCTAATAAGGATCTTGGCGAACATATCTCTTTTGCACAATCCCTTGATTCGAACTACAGCGATGCAGTTTCTTACATTCAAGCGTACCTCAAAGATCGAGACATTTTGTACCCTCGCCACATCATCGAGAACTTCCTAACGCTTGTTCGCACCAATGATCTCATCATTTTGGCGGGTGACTCGGGCTCTGGAAAAACGAACCTGGTTCAGTCGTTTGCTAAAGCAATTGGGGGGGTATCGAAAATTATCCCCGTTAAACCTAACTGGACCAGTTCAGAGGACTTGCTGGGTTATTACAACCCATTAGAGAAAAAATACTTGGCGACACCATTCCTTGAGGCATTGATCGAGGCGAGACAAAATCCTGATATTCCATACTTCATTTGCTTAGACGAAATGAATCTCGCACGAGTGGAATATTACTTTGCCGACTTTCTTTCTAAGCTAGAGGAGCGTAACGAGCAACCGACCATTCAACTTTACTCGGATGATGAAGCCGCACATGTTCTCGCTGAGCTAAAAGGGGTTGTTTCGATCATTTCTAACGCGCAAGAAAAATTCAGCAAAAATGGCATCGTGGACTTTGTTGCACTTATGCAAGATGAAGATATTAACGCTGAAATGAAACGCGCATTTGGTTTTAGCGATAAAGACTCACTAATCAAATACCACGGTGACATTAGACGTATGTTGGCTGGTGTTCTCGGTACGCCATCATCGATCACGATATCTGCTAACGTAAGAATCATTGGTGCTATCAACATCGATGAAACGACCCATTACCTATCACCGAAAATTCTCGATCGCGCGCACGTGATGAAGTTTAAGAGCCCTTTGCTGACCGACTGGGATGCCATTTTTGATGAGATTGACTCTTACGGGCTAGATGACGTTACTTTGCCACTAGTGTTTGATATTGCAGAACTTGGCGAGCGTACCCCTTACCCAAAATTTGAACGCTCAGATGAATTCTGCGAGCTGTTCACCACCCTAAACCGAGAAGTGTTTGACCCACTTGGCGTAGAGTTTGGTATGCGCACCATTCGACAAGGGCTTAACTATATAAGTCTGTTTAGCGATGTAAACGACAATAAGTCGCTGGCCATCAACAACTTTATTGTTCATAAGGTGCTGCCAAAGTTCACTTTTGATGGCGATAAGCAAGTGGGTGATTACAGTAAAGCTGAGCTTGTTAACCGTGTGTTTTTGCCTCGCCTTGAATCGCTGTTGGATAACAAGACGGAGATAGCGGCGCAGTTTTCATGCACCAAATCGGTAGAGCGATTAGTTAAAAATGCCGAAGCGAATGATGGCGTTGTGAACTACTGGGCATAATTATGGAAGCTCCATTTGTTATCAAGTTTATCGAGACCAAATGGCACGATAAGCAAACCTTAGTCAGTGTTAGCGAGTCGAAGTACTCGCTAAAGCTTGAGCAGGTTGGAAACAACGCCTTTTCCGCACACACCACCATCTACCCTAAGGTCGATGAACTACGTTTTGCTCAACTTGCGATAAAAACTAAGCATGGTGATCAGTTACCGCCTTACATTGCCATGCCCAATGGCGAGAGAAGGCAGTTAGAGTCGATTATCGATCCTGCTTCTAATGCAGTGTGGTGGGTTGAGCCTGCTCATTGGGATGCAAAACAACGGGTTTGGCGCAGTGAAGCGAGGCGAACAGCGGGTCAGATTACCTTTGTGATTGGCAGCTCAACGTTAAAGCTGGATATTGATATCTCCGAGAAGACAAAATCGGATCTTTCACGCTATCTGTTAGATTTTAAAGCGGATCTGTGGGAGCTGATCCTCGATGAGAACAGTCATATTACGGGCGACGCTAAAAATTCTCAGGTTGCGGCCATCGATCAAGAGGCTTTGTCGCTGATTGCATCAATTCTGACTAATGCGCAAACCATCCTCAAAAAGCCCAAAGTCGAGTTGAAAGAAGTTCAAGCATTAAAGCCAGCCAAAGAAGTGCGCCCCGTTCCGCGTACATTCATGGAAATATGCACCAAAGGTTCGCGTAAGCATTTAACCAGTCGCGCGTCTGAGCCAAGCTACAACGTGCCAGAGAATCAATATGTCTCGTACGTCGTGTCCAGCACCCTGAGTATTGTAAAGCAATTAGCTAGGGTGGCTGAGAATAAAACAAGTCGTTTCTCTAGTGCCGTCGAAAAGCTTAATGAGCGTTTAGATAGTTTAAAAGACTATCGATCAATCAACCGAGACCTAGTGGTTAAAGACTTGGAAAGACTAAAAAAACAATGCAGCATAAAAGAAATAAACCATGAATTAGAGGACAAGTTATCTCAAATCAACTCCAATATTTCACTTCAGCATTTGAACGTGACCACAAGCTACGTCAAACTCGAGAATCCTACAAACCCTACAAACTCGGAAAATAAGTGGTGGGCAAAAGTTAAGTATTCCTTACATGCTGAATGGCAACAATTTGAACACGATGGATATACTATTCTCAGCTCTGGAAGTATGTATTCTAGTGTATTCAAATCTAATTGTAGCTATGAAATAGATGCGCTATTTCCTGCGCCATCTAAAAGAGGAAAAGCCTCGATTTTGTTTCCAAAGTACATATCCCGCCTGACTCTTCTTTCAGATTCGCTGTCACTCCAGAGAGATAGAGACAATTTTAAAAAATTACGCGATCAAGGCATTATCCTCAATGAAAATGGCTGGAAAACGAAGCTGACACCGGAAGAATTTTCTGAACAGGAAAAGGAACGAGCGACAATTCGAAAGCGCCTTAGTTACTTTGCTACTGAGCGAGAAAAAGTAAGAATGGTGCATCAGGTATTGGCGCCAAAAATAAAGCCTTTCCAACAAGTTGAGAAGGAATGGCGTCAATGCAAAGTCAAAAGTAAAAGTACCTTTCCCAACTCAATGACATTTGTACAGAATCCAGCGTACCAAGCTGTCCACTCAGGTTTCAAGAAGTTAAAAGAACGGATTGGTTTGGCAGATGAGGACATTTTGCTTTCACTGGAGAAGATTGAGGCGATTGGACTACTCAACATGCCACTACTCTATGAGCGGTGGTGTTTGCTTCAAATTATTAAAGTGCTGACTCAGGCACTCCGATATCAGCCCGAGGAAAACTGGAAGCGAAAATTGATTGCGAATATTCAAGGCAATGAAGAACAAATCAGCATTCATTTTTTCAACCCAAGTGTTTCAAGAACCATCACTCTGCAATACGAACCGTTCTTAGCCAATGGTAAGCGCCCTGATTTTGTTTTGGATGTGGAAGCGACTACTAAAAGTGGTAACCAGATCTCAAAGCGGTTAGTAGTCGATGCAAAGTACTATTCTGCTGCCTATCTCAAGCAGAAAGGTGGGATTGGTGGGGTTATCCATGAACTCTATTGCGGCAAGGATTATAGCGAAGGTCAAGCGAACAGCGTGTTTGTTCTTCATCCTGTGTTAGAAGCGGTTGAGAATGTGGTTTCCCCGCAGGAATGGGCTAAAGACAGTTATTTAGGTGAACTATCCATGTTTGATTGGGAGCCTGCATACCATGAACGCCAAGCTACAAACTATGGTGCAGTATGTGCCAATCCAATGAAGTCGCAACGCTATCTTGATGAAATTCAACGTATGTTAGGGATGTTTTTGCAATATGGCATTGAAGATAATACGCAATTTCATGGTGAGTCTGATGATACTCAAGCCATAAATTTCTGCGTGTCTTGCGGATCTGAAAAAGTAGCTGATGTAACTACTTCAAAGAGATCAAATCATCAAAAGCGTTGGTATAGGTGCAGTGAATGTACTCAGTTTACTGTGTATACCCACTGTGGTACATGCCATACACGATTAATTAAGAATGGCGAGTATTGGACCTATTTGTCTTTGATGCCTATGTCTTCAATTAACATAAAGTGTCCAAACTGCGAGTCTCCCGCAGGACGAGAGCGTGAATAAATTGTTAAATTTGATTCAATTTAGCCAGCCCAGCATCCAGTACCTTTTCCAGATAGGGACTGCTTGCATATTCCGGCCGATCATGAACACCAATTCCGATTCAACGTGAACACCATTTCCGGACCAATGTGAACGCTCATTCCGGTTCAACCTGAACACTTCGCCCCTCCTTTCCGGAAACAGTGTTCAACATCCCGGAATCACTGTTCACATTCACCGGAATCATCCTTAACGCATTGATTTAAAAACCTTTGATACGCTCTCCCTTTTGCCAGGGAAGAGCCTATGTCTGCCAAGAGGATTGCAATGCGTAAAATTCGTGAAGTACTGCGACTGCGGCTGGAAGCTGACCTCTCTGTTCGCCAAATCAGTATCTGTACCAAGGTCAGTGTCGGCTCCATCCAGAAACTCCTCAAAAGTGCCCAGGCGCTCGGCCTTACCTGGCCCTTACCTACCGAGCTTGATGATGGCCGACTGGCTGCCCTGTTCTATCCGCAGGCCGATACCACCATCTCGGCCCGCCATGTTGTGCCGGATTGGCCCTCTGTCCATCAGGAGCTCAAGCGCAAGGGGTCTCCAAACAGCTGCTCTGGGAGGAGTACACCCAGCGCTATCCCAATAGCTGTTACAGCTACTCCCAGTTCTGTGACCGTTACAAGTCCTGGTGTCAGTCGCAAAAGCGCTCCATGCGCCAGATCCACAAGGCGGGGGAAAAGCTCTTTATCGACTACTGCGGGCCCACGGTGCCCATCGTGTCGCCGACCACGGGTGAGGTCCGTCAGGCACAAGTCTTTGTCGCCGTGCTCGGTGCGTCCAACTACACCTTTGCCGAGGCCACCTGGTCACAGTCACTGCCGGACTGGCTGCAAAGCCATGTCCGTGCCTTTGAGTTTTTCGGCGGGACACCGGCACTGCTGATCCCCGACAACCTCAAGAGCGGTGTCAGCAAGGCTTGCCGATACGATCCCGAGCTCAACCCCAGCTACCAGCAGTTGGCCGAGCACTATCAGGTGGCGGTGATGCCAGCTCGTCCTTACAAGCCCAAGGACAAGGCCAAGGCGGAGGTGGGTGTGCAGATCGTCGAGCGCTGGATCCTGGCCCGTCTACGCCATCAGACCTTCTTCTCACTTGCCGAACTCAACCAGTGCATCCGTGCTTTGCTGAACGAACTCAACGAGCGTCCGTTCAAGCAACTGCCCGGTAACCGACGTGACGCATTTGAGCAGTTGGACCGCCCGGCACTGGGACCACTGCCGGTGCATCCCTATCGCTATGTCGCCATCAAAACGGTCAAGGTCAACATCGACTATCACGTCAGCTATGAGCAGCACCATTACTCGGTGCCACACCAGTATGTGGGTCAGCAACTGGAGCTCCATGGGCGACACACTGCTTCAGGTCTATCACCAGCAACAGCTGGTCGCGAGCCATCCACGTAAAACCATCCCGGGGATGAGCACGCTCCCTGAGCACATGCCGGAACGTCACAGCAAGCAGCAACGCTGGACCCCAGGGCGTCTTAAACAGTGGGCTGCTGACATCGGACCGAGCACCTTGTGCTGGGTTAGCGAACGGTTGGAAGAGAAAGCCCATGCCGAGCAGGCATACCGACTCTGCCTGGGGCTGCTGAGTCTTAGGGAAAGTGCGAACAAGTATCCCAAGAACAAAAAATGAAAATTTTAGTCATTTAATATCAATGGGTTACCAGTAAATGCTCTCGTGCCATATGACTTATTCGCACCTTCCAGAGTTGCGAAGGCTGCATGAAGGTGTTCTGGCACGCTATGGTTTACGGCCCTCGGAGTTTATCGCGTGGAAAGCGCAACATGGGCGCTGATTGATACTGTGACAATCGTCGAGTTGAGTATCTATTAAGGTATTCCATAGTGCGGTGCTCTATGCCGAGGACATCATCATGAGTTACCAAAGCCTGGCAGCCACCACTGCCAATATCACAGAGCTCAGACGCAATCCAATGGGGACCATCAAAGAGGGAAAAGGCGATGCCGTCGCCATCCTCTATCGTAACGAGCCAGCATTCTATTGTGTGCCGCCTGAGCTCTACGCCTACTATCTGGAACTGGCCGAAGATGCCGAGCTGAACCGTATTGTCGATGAGCGAGTCAAACGGTCGGAGTTCGTCAGCGTCAACCTGGAGGACCTATGATTTAGAATCCCATCCTTGCCATCACTACCCTCAGCTCTTGCAAATCAACGTTGATCAAGCGCGGGCTGGAGATCAACGCTACGATGCCCCTTATTGTCATCGCAGCATTAGTCGTGTCATGGCCCTCCTCCCCTCATTGTGTGAGCGAACTGGCAGCGCCTGCTGATCTGGGCCCCGGTGTAGTAATAAAGGGGAATTCACTTGGGCGCTTCCGATGGAGACGAACCACTGAAAAGCAAAGGCCGTCAGGCGGCATTCCTGTCTGACTCATCCATCCGGGGTTTTCAGCGTCCAATTTTGACCACCCTGGAGTGTGTGCAACCATCCGATTTTTGGATCGAAGATCCATCAGCAGCTTGTTGTCGTGCTCGGACTTCATGCGGTAGGCTGCGCCCGGCGGCAAGACGTTAGCCTAGTGGTTCATGTCGATGATGACGCAGGGATGGCCGCCACCCGCCGGTTAAACTCGGCAAACTCTTCAGCATTATCTTCCCAACGCTCAATGCTGGCCGCCAGCAGGTCTAACAGCTGGACGTTGTTATCGTAGTCATCCACCAGCTCATCTATCAGTGCCAGCGCACTTTCGTAGTCATGCTGGTTGTCGATATGGGTGAAGTAGGGCAGCTCGGCCAAGGCCTCTCGGAGCTGTACCAGAATGGGTTTCAACATGTCAGAGTTACCTTGTTGGTTGCGCCCCCCCGTTTTCGATAACACTGGGGACCTGTCCAGTTTAGATCTTCAATGGAGGTGGCTGCTTGGTATGACACCATCACTGCATTTGCAAATTTTCCCGAGAAACCTCGGCTAGATTGGCAAAATTTCGTGCTCATCAATTCAAGAAGGTATTTAAAGAAGCGAACGCGGGTGCGAACTTGTGAGCTCCCGTGAAGCGATCGCAACAATCATGGACTCACTGACAGAGACGATCAACCGACGCACCATCGCCGCCTTGGCTTTTGTTGCGCCAACCCCAGTGCACTCCTGCTGAAACTCGTTACACCTTGTTTTAATGGCCCCTTGAATCGAAAGTGCGACACCCATACCTGAGGATCAAGGTTAAATACCGCCTTTAGCGTGTGAAAAACATTTACCGCCTAAAGCAGGTAAATATTGATATACCTGCCACAGCGTGTAAATTAAAAGAAATTACGCTACCAGGTAAGTCAAATCATGAAAGTAACCAGCGCCAAGCAACTTAGTGCCTGTCTCAAGGATGCCAGGCTTTCGCAAAAGCTCTCCCAAGGCAAAGTGGCCGGCAAGGTGGGGATCAGGCAGGACACGGTGTCCAGCTTCGAGCTCAATCCCGAGTCAACCAAGCTGGAGACCTTGTTCAAGATCCTCGCCGCACTGGAACTCTCCCTCGATATCAGGCCCCGCACCGATCCTGCGGAAAACGCCACGCCTGGCTGGAAGGAGGAGTGGTAATGGCCAGCCTGACGGTCTACATGAACGGATACCGGGTAGGTACCTTTACCAAGGCGACCAATGGTGCTCACCAATTTCAGTACGATGAATCGTGGGTGAAGTTGCCAGGCAGCCGCCCCATCTCGCTCTCCATGCCATTACGCCAGCAGCGCTACCAGGGCGATGAGGCCTATAACTTCTTCGATAATCTGCTGCCAGATAACCCGGAAGTAAGAAACCGGGTGGTGGCGCGCTATCAAGCCGATTCCACCCAACCCTTTGATCTGCTCAGTTGTATTGGCCAGGACAGCGTGGGGGCATTGCAACTGGTGGCTCAGGGCAGACCTGTGCCAGACGTTAAGCGCATTGAGTGCAAGCCGCTCTCTGACGCCGAACTGGAGCAGATCATGACCAGCTACCAGCAAGGGATCCCGCTTGGTATGGTGAGGGAAGAGGACGATTTTCGGATATCCATCGCCGGGGCTCAGGAAAAGACCGCGTTACTCTACCTCGACAACCGTTGGTGCTTACCGCATGCAGCGACCCCAACCACCCACATTATCAAGCTGCCCATTGGCAAGATCGAAAGCCACTCCTACTCGATAGACCTCTCCCAGAGCGTAGAAAACGAATATCTCTGCACCCTGATCGCCAAAGCATTGGGTCTTCCGGTTCCCCATTGCTTCATCATGCAGGTCGGCAAGGTCAAGGCTCTGGCGGTGGAACGCTTCGATCGGCGCTACGCCACGGATCGCAGTTGGATCATGCGCCTGCCCCAAGAGGACTTCTGCCAGGTGTTGAATGTACCGTCAGCACGCAAGTACGAGAGCCATGGTGGACCGGGCATTGCTGACATCATGACGACCCTGCTGGGATCGGCCACGCCGGAGCAGGATCGGTACCTGTTTATGAAGTCTCAGGTGTTGTTCTGGCTGCTGGCTGCCACTGATGGCCATGCCAAGAATTTCTCGGTGTTTATCGAACCTGAAGGGCGTTTCCGGCTTACACCGTTTTACGACATCCTTTCCATGTATCCTGCATTTGGTGGTAAAGGATTACATCCCCGTGATGCCAAGTTGGCCATGGGGCTTACTGCAACCAAGGGCAAAAAATACGCGATAGAGCAGATATTTCCTCGCCATTTTTATCAAACGGCCAAGGCGATTGGTTTTGAACAAGTGCAGATGGAAAAAATCATCAGCGAACTGACGGATAATCTGGATGAGGTAATATCAATCGTTCGTCAGCAATTGCCTGATACATTTCCCACTGAGATTGCAGATTCAATTTTGGGTGGACTCAGTTCGAAAGCGCAACGCTTAAAACGATAATTGACCAATGTGACAAATGCCTCTTGCATCGCCCCAAATGAGCCTCTATCGAGGCTCATTTTTTTTGCGTACGAGCGAGTGAATGATCCATTTTAGATCAAAAAAACAACTAAAAATGCAGAAGCCTGAAGTGCTAATTTTGGCAACATAAAATTTCCTCAGCTAACCTAGACAGACTTAACGGCAATAAGACATTGATTTTAAAGTATTATATTTATTTGATGTTTGACGTATTCTGATGACATTTTAACTCTATTAACAGGTACGGCCTTCTAAGCCGTGGGTCGCAGGTTCGAATCCTGCAGGGCGCGCCATCGATACACATGAGTTTGATTGCTGTATCGAAGACAGATTTCAGTGGTGGCTGTAGCTCAGTTGGTAGAGTCCCGGATTGTGATTCCGGTTGTCGTGGGTTCGAGCCCCATCAGCCACCCCATTATTCCCCTCCAGGCTGGGATCAGCCTGATGAGACAGCAGCACGCTGTCTGTTTGGACCGGCCACTGGCCGGTCTTTTTGTTTCTGCGCCGTCCGCTTTTTGGCGCAACGCCCCCACCCCATCCTCTGGCGCTCGGCGCCTTGCTCAGGACGCAATCCAGACCGCCGTCACAAAAATGGGGTTTTCTGCCCCGCTCAAGACAAGCCCTCCTCATGCCATGACCCAGCGCAAGTCCAGGTCTGATCCCTCGTGTTATGGATAAAAAGATTGATAACACGGCTGCCAGGACGCTCCTTCCTTCTCTTATCCCTTGTAGAGGAGCAGCCAAATTCGATGGCACCGATTCATCTTTTCGTAATACGGTCATCCCATCCTTAATCAATTAGCTGAAATATAAGGAGTTATTGATAACCCCCCGATGCCGGTCCAAGGCCCAACCTGTCACATGCCCCGCCGGTTGCAGGAAAAGTTCCCATACTGAGTTGTCTGCATTGCACATGACTGCCAAGGAGAGACAGAGATGAGTGAAGAAAGCAAATGCCCCTTCAACCACACCGCCGGCGTCGGCAGAACCAATCGAGATTGGTGGCCGAACCAGTTGCGGCTGGATCTGCTGCATCAGCATTCCCCCGGCGCCGATCCCATGGACAAGGATTTTGACTACGCCAAGGCCTTCGCCAGCCTGGATTACAAGGCACTCAAGAGAGATCTGGTCAAGCTGATGACGGATTCCCAGGAGTGGTGGCCGGCGGACTTCGGTCACTACGGCCCCCAGTTCATCCGCATGACCTGGCATGCTGCGGGTACCTATCGCACCACCGACGGTCGCGGTGGCGGCGGCCGTGGCCAACAGCGCTTCGCCCCCCTCAACAGCTGGCCGGACAACGTCAACATCGACAAGTCCCGTCGCCTGCTCTGGCCCATCAAGCAGAAATACGGCAACAAGATTTCCTGGGCCGATCTGCTGATCCTCGCCGGCAATGTCGCCCTGGAGACCATGGGTTTTCGCACCTTCGGCTTTGGCGGTGGGCGGCCAGACGTGTGGGAGCCGGATCAGGACGTCAACTGGGGGGATGAAATTGCCTGGCTCGGGGTCGATCCCGATCGGGTCAAGGGCGATCGCGAGCTCACGGCCCCCTTCGGTGCCACCCACATGGGCCTCATCTACGTCAACCCGGAAGGGCCCAACGCCAGCGGTGACTACATGGAGGCTGCCAAGGACATCCGTTCCACCTTCGGTCGCATGGCCATGAACGATGAAGAGACGGTCGCCCTTATCGCGGGCGGCCACACCTTCGGCAAGGCCCACGGCGCCGCGCCCGAATCCCACAAGGGGCCAGAGCCGGAAGCCGCGCCTCTGGAGGCCCAGGGCCTCGGCTGGATGAGCGACTTCGGCAGCGGCCATGGCAAGGACACCGTCTCGAGCGGGCTCGAAGTGACCTGGACCAAGACACCGGCCCTGTGGAGCAACAACTTCTTTGAAAACTTGTTCAACTACGAGTGGGAGCTGACCAAGTCGCCTGCCGGCGCCAAGCAGTGGGTGGCCAAGGATGCACCGGAGATCATTCCCGATGCGCACATCCCGGGCAAGTTCCACAAGCCGACCATGCTCACTACCGACCTGACCCTGCGCTTTGACCCCGAGTTTGGCAAGATCTCCCGCCACTTCTACGAGGATCCGCAGGCCTTCGCCGATGCCTTCGCCCGCGCCTGGTTCAAGCTGACCCACCGTGACATGGGCCCCATCGCCCGCTACCTGGGGCCGGAGGTACCCAAAGAGGAGCTGATCTGGCAAGACCCCATCCCCGCCGTCAATCATCCCCTGATCGATGACAAGGACGTGGCCCTGCTCAAGGAGAAGATCCTGGCGGCCTCCCTGTCCGTGGCCGAGCTGGTGTCGACCGCCTGGGCTTCCGCGTCCACCTTCCGTGGCTCTGACAAACGCGGTGGCGCCAACGGTGCCCGCATCCGCCTGGCCCCGCAGAAGGAGTGGGCCGTGAACCAGCCTGCCCAGCTTGCGAAAGTGCTTCAGGCCCTCGACGGGATACAGCAGGCCTTCAACGCCTCAGCCACCGGCGGCAAGCGGGTCTCCCTCGCCGATCTCATCGTGCTGGCGGGCAGCGTGGGGGTCGAGCAGGCCGCGAAGAGAGCCGGTGTCGCCGTGACCGTGCCCTTCACTCCGGGCCGGATGGATGCCTCCCAGGCCCAGACAGATGTGGACTCCTTCGCGGTGCTCGAGCCCCTCGCAGATGGATTTCGCAACTACGCGGGCGAGTGCGCGGGCTTCGCGGAGACCATGCTGATCGACAAGGCGCAGCTGCTCACCCTGAGTGCCCCCGAGATGACGGTACTGGTGGGCGGCATGCGGGTGCTCGGCACCAACGCGGGCAACTGCCACGGGGCCTTTACCGCCGCCCCGGGTACCCTCTCCAACGACTTCTTCGTCAACCTGCTCGACATGGGCACGGAGTGGAAACCGGCGGCGGGCAGCCAGGGAGTCTATGAAGGCCGTGATCGCCAGAGCGGCAAGGTGAAGTGGACCGGAACCCGGGTCGATCTGGTGTTCGGTTCCAACTCCCAGCTGCGCGCCCTGGCAGAGGTCTACGCCAGTGCGGATGCCAAGGAGAAGTTCGTGAAGGACTTCGTGGCGGCCTGGACCAAGGTGATGAATCTGGATCGCTTCGACCTCGCCTGAGGCTAAAGCACTGCTCGACCACCAAGCCCGGTATCACTACCGGGCTTTTTTATGGCGCTGTCCCAATTACATGTTGAAAGGCTAACCTTGAAGTAGGTCATCACCCTGAGGGCCTCCATCATGGATAC
>NZ_JAPCIS010000053.1:0-14278 GCF_027707425.1 Aeromonas sp. QDB63 | reverse complement strand
AACCTTCGAAGGCAGAGCCGTCAGATTTACAGTCTGATCCCTTTGGCCGCTCGGGAACCCCTCCCCAAGTGCGAGGCGCATACTAACAGATCTGTCGCGCTTGTGAACCCCTCTGCCGGGATTTTTAATGCTTAAAGGATCGGGTTGATGGCCGATAAGCAATGAAACCTTCATTTCCAAGATTTATCTCATGCTGCCCAGTGCGATTCGTGACCGCTTGCTCGTGGATGAGGCCCAGTTGGGCCAACGGCTCAACCAGGATCTCCGTGCGGGGGACCGTGCCGACTTCAGGCTGCATCTGGCGCTGCTGACCGATGCGGTGGAAGAACAGCCCTGGTTTGATGCCCCGCCCAAGCCTGCGTCGGGTGAGCTGGATTGGCGCTCCCGTTTCGGTCTGATGCCCCGGGCGTCCCTGCAAGGCGGGGTGGAAGAGAGCGATGCCACCAGCCTCAACGAGCGTCTGCAACAGGGCGGGTGCATGACGGATGTGAGACTCTGGCTGGCGCTGCGCTCCCCGCCACTGGTGAGCCGAACGCCCGCGCTGGATCCCGCGGTGTACGACAACCTCTCGGCACTGGGTCGTGAGCGATGGCAGGCCCGACCTATGGGCGCTGACCCCAGGGAGGAGGCTCCGCTGATGATGCTGCCGCTGCTCGATGAGCTTGCGCAAGGGGTGGATGCCAGGCTGCGCTGGCTGGGGTGACGGCACGGTAGAATGCAAAAAGGCGGGATAACCCGCCTTTTGCTTTATGAGTGGTGAACCTTGTCAGGCGTCTGCTTCGTCCGGTTGGGGCACTTCCTTGCCGGCGGCACGACGGGCGATGGGTTTTTCCGTGTGACGGTTGAGCTGGCGTTCCAGCTTCTGGCCCAGGTCCGTGATGGCAGCATAGAGATCCTCGTGCTCTGCCTGCGCAAACAGTTTGCCGTTGGGAATGCCGATAGTGGCTTCGACGATATACATCAAACGCTCTTTGGAGATGATCACATGGGGTGTGATAAGAGGTACCTGAAGACGCTCGAGCTTTTCAAAACGGGATTCAATGCGCTCGCGGATGGCTGGGGTGATGTCGATGATTTTACTGGTCATTTCGATTTTCATAATGGCCCCCTTCGGGTCGTCTTGCTTGTGTCTTCACCTCCAGATTACCCATGTCGCCAAATCAAAATGTGATCCGTGTCACGAAAAATACCCTTGGGAATCCCGCTGTCCATAAATTGTGAGCTTTTCCCGTTTCATGCCAAAAACCGCTTGAGCTCAGTGAAACAGGCAGGCAGTATCAGCAAATAGGATCGTTTCTGTCCCCCCTCGGCAGCGCCTTGTGTCGACCCGATGTTTGGTTTTTGCCGCATAGTCTCGAATTTTCTCCACCCACATCGCCTCATCGCATCGCAAAATCATTGCCATGCGCCGGTGGAGATATGCGCGCAAACGGATATGCTTTTCTGCAGGAGTCGGGGTGGATAACGTGGTTGTAGTGGTTGGAGTCGTAGATGAAGCAGCAAGCCACCCAGATGATGTGGTTTTATGATCGGCAGCATGGGCAATGGAGCCTGTCTGATCATGTCTCTTGTGAACCCTGGGCAGGGGAGGAAGCCCACCCCTGGGCCACCCAACTTGAGCGGGAAGATGAAGCGGGTTTCGCCGATTTTCTTGCAAGACTCCACGATTCCTGCCAGCCAGGCCAGTTCATCGGTCACCTGCGCGATGAGGACGGTAAGGTACACCACGCGCTCTGGTACGGTCAGTATGTGCCTGCACAGGGGCTCTGTTGTGGCTGGCTTGCCCCCCTCGAAATGATGCATCGCGAGATGGATCGCGCCAACTCCCCCGCAGGCGTGACACCGCCGCTTCCCATGTTGCAGGCCCCCTTGCTGGCTAAGCTGGCGCAGGCGCTCTCCGCCAAGACGGGGCTCGATTTTTGCCAGACCCTGGTCAACGAGCTGGCCCATATCTTGGGAGCCACAGCCGTCTGGCTGACGGAGCGGGTCGGTCTCGACAGGCTGAGAGTGCTGGCGAGCCACGGCATCGACGTCAAGGAGTACGCCCTCTGTGACATGCCCTGCCAGCAGCTCTATCGGGGCGCCGCCAGTGCGACCCCCATCAGCGAACCCCTGACCGGGTATCCCGACCTGCCCCCGGGCCAGCACTATTACGCCCAGTCGCTGCTCGATCGCAACGGTCAGATCCTGGGTCATCTCGCCCTGCTGTTCCCGAGCCAGACCCGGACCACGGATCTGGACTCCGTCCTGACCATCTTCTCGGTGCGCATGGTGGCCGAGCTGGAGCGCCTGCAGAGCGATGCCTTGATGCGGCTGTCTGCGGTGGCCTTTGAAACTCACGAAGGGATCATCATCACGGATCCCGAGTTCAAGATCCTGCGGGTCAATTACGCCTTCAGCCAGATCACCGGCTTTGACAACCAGGGGGTGATTGGTCTGCATCTTGGCAACGATCTCTGGTCGGGGCTGGGAGGGCTGGGTTACGAGCTCAACGCCCTGGATCGCTGGCAGGGGGAAACCCTGCGCCTGCACGCCGACGGTCACGCCTATCCCCAGTGGGAGATCGTCACGCCGGTGCAGGATGAGAAGGGGGGGATCAGCCACTATGTCATCTTCTTCGAGGATATTTCCGAGCGCAAGGCGGCGGAGCGCCGCATCCAGGATCTCGCCTTCTATGACGAGCTGACAGGCCTGCCCAATCGTCGTCAGCTGCACGAAACCCTGACCCAGGCGTTCACCGATGCAAATCGCAGTCACCTCATAGGGGCCCTGCTGTTCATCGATCTCGACCACTTCAAGACCATCAATGATTCCCTGGGTCACGCCACCGGCGACTGGCTGCTCAAGGAGGTGGCCAGCCGTCTCAAGCGGCTGGTGCGCCAGGGGGATTGTCTGGCCCGTCTCGGCGGCGACGAGTTCGTGTTGTTGCTGCCAGCGCTTTCCATCAGCCCGCCCCAGGCGGAGATGCAGGCCGACCTCATCGCGGAGCGGCTCATCGGGGAGATCGCCGCCCCCTATGATTTCAGAGGCCAGGTGCTGCACATCGGCGCCAGTGTCGGCATCACCCTCTTCCCCGGTCGGGAGCAGGAGGCGGGGGATCTGCTCAAGCAGGCTGACACCGCCATGTATCAGGCGAAATCGGCGGGCCGCAAGACCCGGCGCTTCTTCGATGCCTCCATGCAGTTGCAGGCCGACCGGCGTCTGCACATTCACAACGAGCTGCGCAGTGCCCTCGACAATGGGGAGCTGACTCTCCACTACCAGCCCCAGCACATGGTGGCGGGGGGGGAGATCATCGGTGTCGAGGCGCTGATCCGCTGGCAACCCCCCGGGCGTGCCCTGGTATCGCCCGCCGAGTTCATCCCCATTGCCGAGGAGACGGATCTCATTGTCGACATCGGCAACTGGGTATTGCACGAAGCCTGTACCCAGTACGTCTCCTGGGAGGAGAGCGGGATCCACGTCCCCCAGCTCTCGGTCAACGTGAGCGCCAAACAGTTCCATGCTCCCGACTTCGTCGATCGCATTCACGACGTGCTGGCGGCCACCGGCATGGATCCCGCCTGCCTCAACCTGGAGATCACCGAGTCGGTGGTGCTGGGTCATGCGGAAGACACCATCAGCAAGATGGCGGAACTCAAGACCCTGGGCATCAGCTTTGCCATCGACGACTTCGGGGCGGGGTACTCTTCCCTGAGCTACCTCAAGCGGCTGCCGGCGGACGAGCTCAAGATCGACCGCTCTTTCATCCAGGACATTCCGAAGGATGGTGACAACATGGCCATCGTCGAGGCCGTGATCGCCATGGCCCGCCACATGGGGTTCAACGTGACGGCGGAGGGAGTGGAGTCCCGCCAGCAACTGGAGTTTCTGCAGGCGCAGGGCTGCCATTTCTTCCAGGGATACCTCGCCTCCAAGCCGCTCCCTGTTCCCTACCTTGAACGCTATGTCAGCCGCCAGGTACGCGGTGATCGCCCCGTCTGCACCGATAAAAATAGTGTGGCGTAGCGCCCATATTTAACGGGTAGAATGAAGGTATCTCACCACCGCCAGCGGGCGGTGGTTATGCCTCTCAAGGGAGAATACCTTTCGTGAAAGCCGTGCAGGGAATCATCTTTTCGACGCTGTGCGTGCCAGGGCTAGTGGCACCCGCCTTTGCGCAAACCATGGAGCAGTCTCTCTATCGCCAGGCCCATGAGGCCGTGCGTGCCAATGATCAGGTCAAATTCAGCCAGCTTCGGGCACGCCTGATCCACTATCCTCTGTTGCCCTATCTGGATTACTACCAGCTTGCGTTCCGTCCCGGGGCGGCAGACTACAACGATGTGACCCGCTTCATCCGCCAGCACGGGGACACCCCCCAGTCCAACCGGCTCGAGCGCAGCTATCTCACCTATCTTGCCCAGAGCCAGCAGTGGTCCCAGTTCCTGCGCTTCTATCCAGCCAAGCCAAGCTCCACCGATCTGCTCTGTCAGCACTATCAGGCCCGCTACTACACGGGGCACCAAAGTGAAGCCCTGCAGGAGGCAGGCAAGCTCTGGTTGAGCGGTCAATCCAGGCCCGATGCCTGCGATCCCCTGTTCCAGCTCTGGCAGCAAGCGGGTCTGCGTACTCAGGAGAAGATCTGGGAGCGCATGAACCTGGCTTTCGAGGCCCAGAACCCCAACCTCATTCGCCACCTCGGTGCCCAGCTCGGCAGCGGCATGAAGGGGTATGGCGATCAGATGATCGCCCTGTATGACCAACCCGTGCGGGCGATGAATCCGGCCAACTTCACGGCGGCGCCCCCGTCGCGGCATCTGCTCTCCCTGGGGCTGGCCCGCTACGCCAATCAGGAGCCCGACGCGGTTCTGCGCCAGCTGGGGGAGATGACCCGTCGCTTCGGCCTGAACCATGCCGAGGTGAATCGGGTGGAGAAGGCGGCCGCCCGCCGCCTGTTGCTGGACCGATCTTCTGACCAGCGCGCCTGGCTGGATACGGCTCTGGTGCGGCTCAAGGATCCGGAGTTGGTGGAGCTGCGGGCCCGTCTTGCCATCTGGGAGCAGGATTGGCGCGGCCTCGAAGGCTGGGTCAAGCGGATGCCCATGGGGCTGCAAAAAGAGGATCGCTGGCGTTACTGGATGGCGCGCTCGCTGGAGAAACAGGGGCGGCAGAAACCGGCGCGGGACCTCTATCTCGAGACTGCAAACCTGCGCGGCTTCTACGGCTTCATGGCGGCCCAGCGCACCGGTGTGCCCTATCGCATGAAGAACCAGAGCGTGGCGCACAAGGTGCCGGACTGGCAAAGTGCCAGCCGCCGCTGGCCCTTCCTGCTGCGGGTGCGTGAACTGCTGGCGATGAACGAGATCACGGCGGCCCGCTCTGAGTGGATCCACAACATGGATCGCAACAGCGTGGCCCAGCGCCTGGAGTTTGGCCACATCGCCCTCAACCAGGGCTGGCACGAGCTGGCGATCCTCTCCAGCATCCGTGCCGAGGCCTGGGATGCGCTGGACCTGCGCTTCCCACTGCCCCTCAAGCGCACCTTCTCCCAGATGGCACAAGAGCGCACCATGAACACCAGTCTGCTCTACGCCATCTCCCGTCAGGAGAGCGCACTCTATCCCCTGGCCCAGTCACCGGTCGGGGCGAGGGGGTTGATGCAGCTGATGCCTGCCACCGCGAAAGAGACGGCCGGCAAGCTTGGGGTGCCCTATCGCAACGAGCAGCAACTGTTCGACCCGGCCATGAACATTCGTCTTGGCAGCGCCTACCTCAAGCGCCTGCTGGATGTGTATGACGGCAACCGGATCCTTGCGGCGGCGGCTTACAATGCGGGTCCTGGCCGGGTCAAGCGCTGGCGCGAGCAGAGCGACAACAAGCCGATGGATGTCTGGGTGGAGAGCATCCCCTATCGGGAGACGCGCAACTATGTCCAGAACGTGCTCTCTTTCGATCTCATCTATCAACACAAGCTGCAGCAGCCTTTGCGTTTCATGTCGGAACGCGAGCTGAATCACGCCTATTGAGTTCGGGGGGCAGTCGTTGTGGCGGCGGCCTCCCATTCTTGCCCCAAAATGGTTATCATCCCTTAAGCTTTGTTACAAAAGGAAACCTGCCAGGTGATCGGGCGCCGCGTCTTGGTCTGTCAGGTTCGATACAATGCCCGATAATCACTGACAGGCTTTTCCAACAAAGGAATCGAGAGTGGCAACGATCAAAGATGTGTCTCAGCTGGCGAATGTCTCCATTTCGACAGTGTCTCGAGTGATCAACAACACGGCGCAGGTGGCGCCCGAGAAGCGCGAGGCTGTCCTCGCGGCCATGAAGGAACTCAGCTTTCGTCCAAACAGCTTCGCCCAGGCCCTGGTGAGCAAGCGCTCCAACTGTATCGGTGTGCTGGTGGGGGATCTGTGTGGCGGCCCCTTCTTCGCCCAGATGATGCGCGGCATCGAAAGCATGGTCGACAAGGCGAACAAGTTCACCATCGTGGTGTCCGGCAACCACGACGCGACCCGTGAGCGGCACGCCATCCAGGCGCTGCTGCAGCGCCAGTGTGATGCCCTTATCCTTCACAGCAAGGCGCTGCCTGACGAAGAGCTCAGCGAGCTGGCGTCGGGCACGACCCCCATCGTCTTCATCAACCGTCAGGTGCCAGGCTGCGAGGATCGCTGCGTCTGGCTGGACAACCAGGCCGGCATCACCACGGCTTGCCAGCATCTGCTGGACGCGGGACATCGCAAGATTGCCTTCGTCACCTCCGATGACGAGGAGTTTGTGGATGGTCAGCAGCGGATGGCCGGCTATCGCTTCGCCCTGCAACGGGCAGGTATCGAGCTGGATCCTGCCCTCATCGGCCGTGCCTATGCCGACGAAAAAGGTGGCTATGTGGCCATGAGCGAGCTGCTGGCGCGCGGCGTCGAGTTCAGCGCTGTGCTGGGTTTCAACGATGCCATGGTGGCGGGGGCCATCTCCTGTCTGCTGGAGCGGGGTTACAAAATACCCCAGCAGGTCTCTGTGGTCGGTTTTGATGACATCCCCTATGCCCGATACATCTATCCCAAGCTCACCACGGTACGTTACCCCATCGAGGAGATGGGAGAGCGGGCTGCTGAGCTGGCCCTTAGGCTGCTGGATCACAAGCCGGTAGAGGGATTGGCGCTCAAATTCGAAGCCGAACTGGTACGGCGGGAATCTGTGGCCTGAGTCATGAAGTTGGCCCCGTGCGGGTCGACTTTATTGCAAAACATTGAAAGCGCTTTCAGAAATCCTTTTCAACTGTGATCCGCTTCAAAGCTTTTTGACCGCGCTACCACTAGGATAGGCCCACGAATTAGGAGCGTGCGCTCCCGATTTTCCCGCTGTGGGAGGTAACCGGTTAATCCGGCTATTTCCTTCGTTACTTTCGACGGTCATCATTGGATGGCCGTTTTTTTTTGTCAGGATCCGGGTATGACGAACGAATTTGAGTATCAGACGGGTATCGTGGGCGCCGGCTGGCTGGGGTTGCCCCTGGCCAGGGCATTGCAAGAGCAGGGGCAATCTGTCGCGGTGACGGTCAGTACGGCCGAAAAGGCTGAACGGCTGCGGGGGGAGGGTATTGCCGCCTGGCCGCTGTTGCTTACCCCTGACATGGGATCACTGCCTTTTCGCTGTCATGACCTGGTGATCTGTGTGCCCCCCAGCAAGACCGGTGATTACCCGGCGTCCGTGGCCAGCCTGTGTCGACAGGCGAGGGAGGCGGGTGTTCAGAGGGTTCTGTTTATCAGCGCTACTTCGGTCTGGGGGGCCGGACAGGGGGAGGATGATACGCCCGCTCCAGCTCATGACAGAGGGACGCGGATGCGGGCGGCCGAGCTTGCCGTACTGGAAGGGCATGTTGACTGCGCCATGATCTTGCGCCCGGCCGGACTCTATGGTCCTGACCGTCACCCCGGCCGTTTTCTGGCGGGCAAGACGCTGGCCGGGGGAGGCCAGGCTGTGAACCTGGTGCATCTGGACGACGTGGTGGCCGCCTGTGAGCTGATGCTGGCCCGGGGGCAGGATGGGGATGCCTACAATCTGAGTGCCCCCGTTCACCCGCGCCGGGAGCAGCTCTACCCCTTCGCGAGCCGCCTGCTCGGGCTGGTGCCGCCGCAGTTCGTTGAGCCGGCGGGGGAGTTTGCTCCCATCGAAGGTCAGCGCATCTGCCAGCAGCTTGGTTTCGTCTATCGCTGGCCGGATCCGGCCCACTGGTTTGCGGACGGGGCGGCCTTGAAGGGTTGAACGGGTCGTCGCCATCCGGGCCCCGGAGTCGGTCATCTGGCGTGCAAACCAGATACGGCGCGCGCTCCGGGACAATTGAGGTTTGCCAAGGGGGGGATCGCCCCCTATCATGCCGCCATCCATGATAAAGAGAGCGGTAATGATGGAAGAGACCAAGCGCCACCCCGATGGGGAGCTGTTGCTGAGAACCCTGGCAATGCCAGCCGATACCAACCCCAATGGCGATATCTTCGGCGGGTGGATCATGTCCCAGATGGATATAGGTGGGGGCATCATGGCCAAGGAGCTGGCAAAAGGTCGCATCTGTACCGTCTCGGTGGAGGGGATGACCTTCCACAGCCCGGTCAAGGTGGGCGACGTGGTGTGCTGTTACGGTCGCTGCCTCAAGATTGGTCGCAGCTCCATGCGACTCAAGCTGGAGGTCTGGGTCAAGCCGGTATTGCGGGAGAACGAAGCCCAGCGGTACTGCGTGACCGAGGGCGTCTTCACCTATGTGGCCATCGACGATCAGGGCAAATCCCGCCCCGTCCCGGTCTGAGTCTGCTCAGATGAGCCGGGCATTGATGATGGATATTTCCTGCTCAAGCCCGGTTTTTTGCCGTATCATGCGCTCCAGCATCTCTTCCGACCCCACGCACTGCCGGGTGTCGAACAGACAGAGATCACATTGGGGATCCCGCCTGATTTGATAGACGGTGGAAAGCTCCACTTGATGACAGGTTCCCTGTTGATCGTAAAATGTCACGCGGTACTGGTGCTGTCTCGCCATCGTTGAATTCCTTCTGGATGAGTCGGGCCGGACACGAATAATGAGACTAGTCGGCGACCGTGGCCTGTGTGAGGGCCATGTCGTCTTGCAGAGGCAGGTGATTGTTAGCCAATGAAAAATAGTTATCGGATTCTGGGAACGTCCCTGCTGACGTTGGGGCTGGTCGGTTGCTTCGAGGTACCTGATCAAGATCATCTGGTGACTGCGGCAGGCATCATACCTGGCGCAAGCTGTGACAGACCGCCTCTGGTGGCGCTCGCCTCCACGGCCTTGCCGAGGGAGTTTGGCATCACCGTCTGGAACCTCTACAAGGGACAACGCAAGAGCTGGCGGGAAGGGCTGGATGAGTATGCCAAGTCCCAGGATCTGGTGCTGCTGCAAGAGTCGGCGACCCGGCCCGAGATGCTGGACTGGCTGAAGAGAGGCGATTTCCAGTGGCAGCAGTTGCAGGCCTTCACCCAGGGAGGTGTCTCCTTTGGCGTGATGACGGTGGCGAAAACGCCGCAGGCGTTTGTCTGTGGCGTCCGTTCCCCCGAACCCCTGCTACGCATCCCCAAGTCAGGTCTGGTCAGTCTCTATCCCTTGCAAGGGGATCCTGACGGCGTGCTGGTGGTGAATCTCCATGCGGTCAATTTCGAGCTGGGCATGGCGACTTTTCGCGAGCAGCTCAACGATCTGACTGCGTTGATCCATCGCCACCAGGGGCCGGTCATCCTGGGCGGCGATTTCAATACCTGGAGCGACAAGCGTGCGTTCTGGTTGAACAAGCTGGTGGGCGAGCTTGGCCTGCAGGAGGCCATACCTGTGCCTGATCTGCGTCGCACCGCCTTTGGCCGCCCGCTGGATCACCTCTACTATCGCAATCTGGATCTGGTGGAGGTGAGTTCACCGGCTACCGATGCCTCTGATCACAACCCCATTCTGGCGCGCTTTGCGGCCCAGGCCATCACTCCCTGAGTCATCCCTCAGGGGAGAGCGGCGTCGCCGCTGGTTCATGCAGACAAAAAAATACCCCGCATCAAGCGGGGTATTTTTTGGATTGCGACGAGCGATCAGCTGTTGTTCTTCACGAACAGAGTCAACTCCTGACCCGGCTTGAGATAGTCACTCTTGCCGAGCTGGTTCCAGCGCATCACATCGTTGACGGCGACCTGGAAGCGGGCTGCGATGGAGGAGAGGGAATCACCGCGGCGCACCTGATAGACCATGGACTTGTTGCTGCTCTTGCCCTGCTTGGGCCAGACCACCAGCTTCATGCCAGGCTTGAGGGCTGACTTGGCGTTCAGGCCGTTCCACTTGGCCAGGTCGGCGTGGGTGACCCCGTGTGCCTGGCTGATGCTCCACAAGTTGTCACCGGAGCGCACCTGATAGTTCACCTTGCCACCACTGCGGCTGGCGAGCTGCTGCGGCTTGCTCTGGGCAACCTGGGTTGCGCGCCCGCCATTGGGGATGATCAGGCTCTGGCCACGGCGCAGGTTGTTGCCGCGCATGTTGTTGGCCAGCTTGAGCTGTTGCACGGTCACCCCGTGATTCTGGGCGATCCGTGACAGCGTATCACCACTGGTGACCTGATAGGAGCGCACACCACGGGTACGTTCACGCTGGGGCAGATCGGCCAGGGCCAGCTCCAGGGTGTCGGCGTACTCGACGGGGACCAGCAGGTTGTAAGGGCCCTGCGGCGAGGTCATGCCACGCTTGAGCGCAGGATTGAGCGCTTTGAGCTGGGAGGCGGAAACGCCAGCCAGCTGGGCGGCCACATTCAAATCAATCTGACCACCGGTATTGATGGTTCGCAATTGCGGCTTGTTGGCCAGCACCGGCAGGGTGACATTGTATTTGTCCGCATTGCGGATCATGTCGGCCATGGCCAGGATCTTGGGCACATACATCCGGGTTTCGCGGGGCAGGTCCAGCGACCAGTAGTCGGTCGGACGACCAGCCCGTTCGTTGCGGGTGATGGCGTTGCGCACCCGACCTTCACCGGCATTGTAAGCGGCCAGGGTCTGCAGCCAGTCACCGTCGAAGAACCGGTTCAGGTACTCCAGGTAATCCAGTGCGGCATTGGTGGATGCCAGGACATCGCGTCGACCGTCGTACCAGTTGTCGTGGCGCAGGCCGAAATTCTTGCCGGTTGCAGGAACGAACTGCCAAAGACCGACCGCATTGCTGCGGGAGCGGGCATTGGGATCGAACATGCTCTCGATCATAGGGATGGTAATAAGCTCCATTGGCAGCTCACGCCGTTCGATTTCCTCTACCATCAGATACAGGTAGGGCTCAGCCCGGCTGGCAATGGTCGCCATATGCTTATCATTGCGCAACAACCAATCACGCTGTTGGCGAACCCGGGCATTATCGTGCGAGTCCAGCTGCATATCATCGCTGATACGCACCCACAGGTTATCAGTGTCATCCAGCTCTTCTATCTGTTCGTCGCCGAACAGCATCCGCGAAGAGTGTTTTTTGTACGTTTTCTTGCTGACTTGGGGGGATTTGATCGGCTCGATTGCCGTTACCGCCCGGTCATCCTGATGGCTCAGGTTTTGACAGCCGCTGAGAAACAGCGCTGCCAATAAGGCCGTTCGTAGCTTCATCTCGCTCAGGTCATCTGTGGAAAAACAGCTCGCATCATAAGGGGCAATGCCCCCCTGATCAAGGTTTGTTCAAAAAACGTCCTTCCAGGCCCGCAGAACAGCGAAGGTATCCTCTGGATTTTCCAAGCATTTAAGGGCGTATTTCTCAGCAGAAAATTTTACCGAGTCCTGCTCGCAGCGCAGAAAAACATTGAAATTCCGCTCATCTCCCAGCCGGGAGGGGAGACTCGGGAGGCCCTGCTGACGCAGTTTGCTGATCACGCCGATCTGCCGCTGGATCGCCAGGTTGTCGGGCTCGACCGCATGGGCGAAACGCAGGTTGGAGAGCGTGTATTCATGGGCACAATAAAGGAGGGTCTCATCGGGCAGTGCCGCGAGCCGTTGCAGGGAAGTGTGCATCTGTGCCGGGGTCCCTTCGAACAGACGGCCGCAACCGGCGCTGAAGAGGGTATCGCCACAAAACAGCATGCCCTGGCCGTAATAGGCGATGTGCCCCAGGGTATGACCGGGCACATGGAGGACATCCAGACTCAGGCCATGCCAGTTGATTTGATCCCCATCGTCGAGCCACTGGCCGTGATGGTCCGGCATGGGGTCATGCTTGGGGCCATAGAGGCGAGCGTGGGGGAAGTGTTGCAGCAGCTCGGGTACGCCCCCGACGTGATCGCGGTGGTGATGGGTCAGGAGGATGGCATCCAGCACCAGATCCAGCGCAGCCAGCCGTTCCAGCACGGGAGCGGCCTCGCCCGGATCGACGACCAGGCAGTGATTTTCATGACGGATCAACCAGATGTAGTTGTCGCTGAAGGCGGGAACTGTGATGACGGTATACATGGGTCGAGGTCTCTTGTGTTCTCTTTAAGGAAGGGATCTTATATAACTGGATGGCATTCGCCCCCGAGTTGGTCCCATTATGCAACTGGCACGTACCGAACAACAGATCGCGCTTCCGACCAGTTGGTCCGCACTGCCCATGGGGGACTGGGTGGCCGCCGAGCTTCAGGAGCGCCTCGACAACTGGTGCCCGCACCTCTTTGGCTATCACTTGCTCAAGATAGGAGCCCTGAGCGTCGAACTCTCCTGCGGCTGTTCCACCATTCGTCATCAAATCGGTGTCGCCCCCGGCGGACGGCTGCTGGACATCCAGGGGGATCCGCTCGCCTTGCCGGTGCGATCGGGGAGCGTGGATGCCTGCCTGCTGGCTCACTGCCTCGATTTCTCGCCGGATCCTCATCAGGTGCTGCGGGAGGCAGAACGGGTGCTGACCGACGATGGCTGGCTCATTGTCAGTGGTTACAACCCGCTCAGCCTGGTGGGGCTGGGCCACTATCTGCCTTTCATGCGGCGGCATCTGCCCTGGTCTGCCCGCATGTTCACGCCCGCACGGGTGACCGACTGGCTGCAACTGCTCGGCTGCGAGGTGATGTTCGACGAGCGGTTCGGTTTCTCCTTCATGGGCAGGCAGAGCAAGATCGGCTGGTGGCGGGAGAGTCTGGGGCGGGACTATTGCCGCTCCCTGGCGTCTGTTTACGTGATTGCCGCCCGCAAGCGGCGTTTCCCCGTGACACCGGTGCGTCGCCGCTGGCGGCTGCCGGAGTCGATGGCTGCGCCAGGAATGGCGCGCCAGGGCGGATAGCGGGCATCAGGGCTGGTAGCCGCTGTCTTCGGCAAGCTGCTTGCCGCTGGCGGCCTCACGGGCAAGCTCGTCACAGCGTTCGTTTTCCGGGTGGCCCGAGTGTCCTTTCACCCAGAGCCATTCGATCTGGTGACGGGCCACTTCCGCATCAAGGGCCTGCCAGAGATCGACGTTCTTGACCGGCTGACGGTTGGCGGTCATCCAGCCCTTCTTCTTCCAGCCGATGATCCATTGGGTGATCCCCTGGCGCACATACTGGCTGTCGGTGGTGAGCCGCACCTGGCAGGGTTCGTTCAGGGTCCGCAGCCCCATGATGGCAGCCATCAGCTCCATCCGGTTATTGGTGGTCAATCGAAAACCGGCGGAGATCTCCTTGCGATGCTTGCCATAGACCATGACGGCACCATAGCCGCCGGGGCCCGGGTTGCCTAAGCAGGAGCCATCCGTGAATAAATCAATCTGTTTCAACATGAGCAATCAATCTGTTTTAGCGAGAGGCTTGGGGTAAACTAGCGAGTAAAACCGAAGTTTGACATGGATTTGATCATGAGCACACCCCAACTGAATCGCCAGATCGTCTTGTTCTATACTCTTAACTAGAGTGTAAACACTGGTTTGTTGGCTATAAGTCTATGTAATTTAAGTATTTGCTTTGTTTTTGTGTACGATTTATGCTGAGTTTGCACTGGAATGTGTAAATAGGCATGTATTTTGACTCTCAACCGTTTACACTTCGATGGAGCCCTTGCCAAGCAAGGCTTAGCGGCTCCATTTGCACGACTCTTAGCATTGTAAGTACAGTTGGGTAGGCTAGCCTAGCCTAGCCTAGCCTAGCCTCTGCTTACTCAATACGTTAGCTTCCCCCCAACGCCCTCAACACCTCCTCCACGGCTGCCAACCGTCCTCGTAAGGACAGAAATTCCTGACTGGTGTGCCTGAGCACACTATTAATGGTTGCCTCTAGGGAAGGTGCGAATAAGTCATATGGCACGAGAGCATTTACTGGTAACCCATTGATATTAAATGACTAAAATT
>NZ_JAPCIS010000052.1:0-17329 GCF_027707425.1 Aeromonas sp. QDB63 | reverse complement strand
GGTATCCATGATGGAGGCCCTCAGGGTGATGACCTACTTCAAGGTTAGCCTTTCAACATGTAATTGGGACAGCGCCTAAAAAAACCGGCCCCCCGAAGGGGGCCGGTTCATCACAATCCGGCAGGACGGCAGACTCAGGCGTCCAGTTCCACCAGCGCCTTGGCCAGCTCGATGGGCTCGAGCTCCTGGCCTTCCAGATCGGCGTTCCAGTTCGGGCCGACCAGCACGTCATCCTCGTCCAGATCGTTGATCCAGATGTCCAGGAACTCTTCGAGCTCGATCACTTCCGGCTCGTAATCCGCCCACTCGTCCACGCAGTGCAGGCGGGCATCCCCTTCGGCGGACCAGAGCGGCATCACGTCCGCATCTTCGAACTCGGCGGAGCGGCACACCACCCAGTCTTCACCGTAGCGCAGACCCCACACCTGACCCGACTCGCGGACTTCTTCGATGAACAGCTGGAAATTGGCGTCAAGATTGTCAGTTAGTTTGCTCATGGGGTCTCTCTCTTGCAAAGCAATGGCAGGCTGTCGGCCAGGGCTGGCCGAGAATGGGGCAGATGGTGTCCCAAAAGCCCCCCAGACTCAAGCCTTATCCCGAAAAAGCGGGGAGAAAGGCCGTCAGATGCGATATTTCGCCACCAGGGCCCCCAGCTCGTCGCAGGCCAGCGCCAGTTGCCCGGATGCCTGCTCGGTCAGCCGGTTCTGGGCCAGGGCATCCGCCGCCAGCTGGGTGATGGCCACCAGCCGCTGGTTGATCTCCTCCGCCGCCCGGCTCTGCTCCGCCGCCGCCGTGGCAATCTGCCCATTCATGGCAGTAATGGTGTGGACGGATCCATCGATGGCATTGATGGCGACATCCGCATCGCCGGCCCTGTCCGCCGTCGCGCGAGAGAGCTGCTGCAACTGGCTGATGCCGCTGACCACCTTGCCGGCCCCCTCCTGCAGCCGCTGGATCATCTGCCGGATCTCGTCGGTGGAGCTGTGGGTGCGGGTCGCCAGGGTACGCACCTCATCGGCGACCACCGCAAAGCCGCGCCCCTGCTCCCCGGCCCGTGCCGCTTCAATGGCGGCGTTGAGGGCCAGCAGGTTGGTCTGCTCCGCCACCCCGCGAATGACGTCGAGCACGGAGCCAATCTGCTGAGTCTCCTGCTCGAGGCGGCTCACCGCCTGTACCGTCTCCACCATCTCGTCCGCCAGCTGGCTGATGGACTCCCGGGTCTGGACCACCACCTCGCGGCCATGCTGGGCCAGATTGAGGGCCGAGTCCGCCGCGTCGGCGGCCTGGGCCGCGTGCTGGCCCACTTCGCGGCTGCTCACCGTCATCTGCTCCATGGCGCTGGCCACCCGCAGGGTATCCTGCTCCTGGCCGGTGACGATGGCGCCGGTACGCTCCACCACCTCGGCCAGCTGGTGGG
This sequence comes from Aeromonas sp. QDB63, assembly GCF_027707425.1. NCBI lineage: Bacteria > Pseudomonadati > Pseudomonadota > Gammaproteobacteria > Aeromonadales > Aeromonadaceae > Aeromonas > Aeromonas sp. QDB63. Next base: position 15,912 of record NZ_JAPCIS010000052.1, on the reverse strand, counting down.
CATGCACCCGGTTCTGATCCGCTATCTGCTGGCTGCGGGCCACCAGCTGCGCCATCTGGCTGGCGAAGAGGTTGAAGTTGATGCTGAGCTGGCTCAGCTCGTCACGCCCCGACTCCGGCAGACGTACCCGCAGATCCCCCTCCCCCCTGGCGATGTTGCCAAGGGCCGAGACCGAGCGGGAGAGGGGCACGACGATGCTGCGCACAATGAGGCCGACCACGGCAAACAGCAGGAGGGCCAGCACCAGCCCGATCCCCAGCAGGGTGTGCAGCACCTCCCGGTACTGGGCCTCGACGTCGTCCACATAGACGCCGGTGCCGATGATCCAGTCCCAGGGGGCAAAGCGCTTGATGTAGGAGATTTTGCGTACCGGTTCGTCCACCCCCGGCTTGGGCCAGTAGTAGGCCACCTCCCCCGCGCCCTGGGCCCGGGCCAGATCGGCGAAGGCGACGAACAGCCTGAGCCCCTGCTTGTCCTCCACCCCGGAGAGATCCTTGCCGTCCAGCTCGGGTTTCATGGGGTGCATCACCATGGTGGGGTGGCTGTCGTTGATCCAGAAGTAGTCATCGTTGCCGTAACGCAACCCCTTGATCAGCGCCAGCGCCTCGGCCTTGGCGCTCGCCTCGTCCAGCTCCCCCTTGCGCACCCTGGCTTCCAGCCCCGCCACCAGGCTGTAGGCGGTCTCCACCTGGGCCTGGGTCTGGCGGCTCTTCTCACCCATCAGCCCCTGCTGATAGATCTGCAGGCAGAAGAACAGCAGCAGTCCCAGCAGCGCCAGCACCATCAGGGTCACCAGCGACAGACGCCGACCGATACTCCATTGTCTCAACATACCCTCGCCCCGCAGCAGCTACATATCCTTAACACAAGGTATGTCGCCGCGACGCGGGCTGTCCACGATGTCAGCAAAAGCGATGCCAAAAACATGATCCAGCCCCAAAAACAAGAAAGGGTGCCCAGTGGCACCCTTTCTCGTGGTCGACAGGAAGAGGTATCACCGCTCCCAGTACACCTCTTCCAGGCTGTCTTCCTTCTCCGGCAACCCGCGGGAGAGGCGCGGGCTGCTCTGGGCCAGCACCTCGTAGCTCACCCGGTTGGCGTACTTGCACACCTGGGCCAGAGAGGAGTAGGTCAGGAATTCCGAGAGATGCTTGGCGGAGTTCGGCACGTTCATGCGGTGGTAGGCGTTCGCCACCATGTCGTGCAGCACGGCGGACAGCGCACCGTCCCCTGCCCCGTTGGTGTTCTTGATCTTCTCCGGGCCGCCCATGTAGGGGGAGATGTGGGAGTAGATACGCGCAGGCTTGCGGCACTTGTCCCGGGCCATGGGGCGGCTGAACTCGTACATGTTGAATTCGGGGATGACGCCGGGCAGCAGGGTGTGGGTGGTCTCGCGCTTGTAGTCCTCGTCGGTGTAGCTCGCCATGTAGAGGCCGATGGGGCCGGCGGTGCAGAGCACCATGTCCGCCCAGTCCAGCGCCTTGTCGGCCGCGCCGAGGGGATCCTTTATCCCGGTCAGGGCCTCCGCCTCGTCCTCGTTCATGGCGAGCACAGTCACGTTCTCGCTGATGAAATCGCGCCACCACTGGGGATTCTCGTCGATGACGAAGCGGGTGCCCAGGGTCAGCACCACGGGCACCCCGGCCTCGCGGGCATAGCGCACCGCGGCCATGGCGGCCTCCTTCATGGGCGTGCCGTCGGCGCCGCGCACCAGATAGGCGGTGATCACCAGGGCCGAGGCCTCCTTGATGATGGTCTCGGGGATGTGGTCCACATCCAGGTGATCCATCTTGCCGGCGTTGATGCCAAAGCTGCGCTCTCCCCCTTCGGTGATGAAGGTGAAGCAGCGCCCGACCGGGCCGTCCACCGGCTGCAGGTAGTCGAGGTTGACCCGGGAGGAGGTGTTGCACAGATAGCGGTAGGCATAGCTGCCGATGCGGATGTCCTGGCTCATGACGCCAAGCAGGATGGAGTGGGAGTCCGCCAGCACGGAGTAGTTGTGCATGGTGTTGCCGATGGTGCCGCCGGCAAATTCGCTCACCACCATGTTGTTGGCCTTGAGCTCGTCGTAGACCAGCTCCGCCACTTCGTCGGAGATGAGCATGGAGTGGCCCTTGCTCAGGCCGTACCGGTTCAGGAAGTCTTCGTCCACATGGGCTTCGATATCCACCAGAGTCTGATCGATGCCCACTACATAGGCCTTGCCCAGTTCGGTGAGCTGGGAATTCTGCGGGATCAGGGGATCACGTCTGTCGACCGGGAAGTAGTGTTTGGACTTGCGCTGACCGGGAAATTTCATGGCAATCTTCTGTGCTCTGGGGAAAAGAGGGGCGGGATTTTAACACAATCCACCACGCCGAAAAGTCGCACGATTGAATTTTGAGGTCAGTATAGACAAGGGCTTGCGAGGAAAACGTTTGACTTGCCTGCCACAAAAAACCACCCCGTGGCGGGGTGGCGTTGCGGGATGACATTCAGCTTGCCGAGAGCCCCTGCACCAGGGCCAGCACCGAGAAAATCCCCAGCGACAGCCAGAAGAAGAGGGTGCCGAAGAGGCGCGGCATGTTGGGAGCCCGGGGGATCTGGATGCCGATGGCATGCAGGATGCGCCCCACCAGCAGCAGCACACCGCCCAGGTGCAGCCAGAGCGCCCCGACCCCCGCCAGTTCGCACAGGGCCATCAGCAGCAGAGTGAGGGGCACGTACTCGGCAAAGTTGCCGTGGGCGCGGATCGCGGCCAGCATCTCGGGGGCTTCCCCCTCCCCTATCATCACCCTGAACTGGGCGCGGCGCTTGACCACCCAGAAGGAGAGCAGCAGGAACAAGAGCCCGAGCAGGCCGGCGTAAATCAGCGTGATATGCATCATCAGGACACTCCTTTATCGTTGAATCCGAACGTCCGCCACGTCGGGCACCGGATGAGAACGGCCATCATGCCAGCTCGCGACAGATGAGGGAAACCATCATGCGGATATGGGCCTGATCGCTGTTGAGGGCCGGGATGTATTCAAACTGCTCGCCACCGGCGGCCATGAAGATCTCCCGGTTCTGCACCTGGATCTCCTCCAGGGTCTCGAGGCAATCCGCCGAGAAGGCCGGGCAGATGACATCGAGCCGCTTGACACCGCGAGAGGGCAAGTCGCCCACGGTCAGGTCCGTGTAGGGCTTGAGCCACTCCTCCTTGCCAAAGCGGGACTGGAAGCTCGCGGTCCACTGCTCCGGGGCCAGCCCCAGCGCCTCCGCCAGCAGGGCGGCGGTGCGCCTGCACTGATGACCATAGGGATCCCCTTCCCGCTCGTAGCGCTCCGGAATGCCGTGGAAGGACATCAGCAGATGCTCCCCCTGGCCGTGCTGCTCCCAGTGGCGACGCACGCTCATGGCCAGCGCCTGGATGTACTCCGGGTGGGCATGGTAATCGCGGATGAGCCGCACCACCGGCAGATTGCGTTCGGTTTTCATCGCCCTGGCCCAGGCGTCGAACACCGAGGCGGTGGTACTGACCGAATACTGGGGATAGAGCGGCAGCAGGATCACCCGGTTGACCCCCTGGGCCTTGAGGGCCTGCCAGCCATCGGCCAGCGACGGGGCGCCATAGGTCATGGCGAGCGCCACCGGCACCTCGACTCCTTCCCGCTTGAGCTCGTGCTCCAGGGCCGCGCGCTGCTGCTGGCTGATCACCATCAGGGGGGAGCCCTGCTCGGTCCACACCTGCTGATAGAGCTTGGCCACCTTGGGGGAGCGGGTCGGCAGGATGATGAAGTGAAGCAGGGGGCACCAGAGGTAGCGCGGCAGGTCGACGACCCGCTGATCGTGCAGAAACTGGCTGAGAAACGCCTTGACCGCCGCCGTGGTCGGCGCGGCCGGGGTACCCAGATTGACCAGCAAGATCCCGGTTTTCGTGGTCACGTTAGCATCCTGTCGTTCTGTGTCGTGGGAATGGAATGCAAGAAAGGGCCCGGTATGGACCCTTTTCTCACTCTCGTCGCCAGCCGGCGAACGGCTGCGTCCTGCCGGCCCTGAACGGCTTAACCGAGAATGGCGGCCAGTTGCTGGCTGACCAGATCCACCGGCTGGGTGCCGTCGATCTTGACGTAACGGGTGTTGCCCGCTTCCGCTTCCTTGCCGTAGAAACCGATGAGCGGCGCGGTCTGCTGATGGTAGACATCCAGACGCTTGCGCACTGTGGTCTCTTCGTCGTCGGCACGGATCACCAGATCTTCACCGGTCACGTCATCCTTGCCTTCCACTTTCGGCGGGTTGAACACCACGTGGTAAGTACGGCCGGAGCCGGAGTGCACGCGGCGGCCGCTCATGCGCTTGACGATCTCTTCGTCCGGCACGTCGAATTCCAGCACGAAGTCCACGGTCACACCGGCATCCTTCATGGCTTGCGCCTGGGGAATGGTGCGGGGGAAGCCGTCCAGCAGGAAGCCGTTGGCGCAATCCGGTTGCGCGATGCGTTCTTTGACCAGGCCGATGATGATGTCGTCGGAGACGAGCTGACCTGCGTCCATCACGGCTTTGGCCTTGAGGCCCAGCTCGGTACCCGCTTTGATCGCCGCACGCAGCATGTCGCCGGTGGAGATCTGCGGAATACCGTGTTTTTCCATGATGAACTGAGCCTGGGTACCCTTGCCGGCGCCCGGAGCTCCCAACAGAACAATGCGCATACACGCTCCTAGTTGATTGGTTATTCAATTCTTGAGAAGGCAAAAAACTACACGTTTTCGCCCGTATTAACAAGCTCGCCCCGTGTGAGTGGCCAGATTATCACCACACTCCCGCCCCGTCTCTGCGACCAAAGACGCAGACGACGACCACGAAAAATGATTGAAAATGCAGCAGCGCACCAGAGGGGAACGGCCAAAAAAAAGCCCACTGTCATGCAGTGGGCCAATCACAATCACATCACGCCTGGAGTAGCAGACGGTTGATACGGGAGACGAAGCTCGCCGGATCATTGAGACCGCCCTGCTCCGCCAGCTGGGCCTGCTCGTGCAGGAGGGAGACCCACTCGCCAAACAGGCTCTCATCCTCGATGGTGCCGAGCTTCTTCACCAGGGCATGGTCGGGGTTGAGCTCCAGGATGTACTTCTGCTCCGGCACCGGCTGGCCGGCGGCGCGCATCAGCTTGATCATCTGGGTGCTCATGCCGTGGGCGTCGGTGACGATGCAGGACGGCGAGTCGGTCAGACGGTGGGTGACGCGCACCTCTTTCACCGCCTCCCCGAGGCTCTTCTTGACCCGCTCAACCAGACCGGCGTTGGCTTTTTCGGCCTCTTCCTGCGCCTGCTTGGAGGCGTCGTCTTCCAGATCCCCGAGATCCAGTTCGCCTCGGGTGACGGAGACCAGCTGCTTGCCGTCGAACTCGGTCAGGTGGCTCATCAGCCACTCGTCCACCCGCTCCCACATCAGCAGCACTTCGACGCCCTTCTTGCGGAAGATCTCGAGGTGCGGGCTGTTCTTGGCAGCGGCATAAGAGTCGGCGGTGATGTAGTAAATCTTCTGCTGACCTTCCTTCATGCGGCCAACGTAATCCTCCAGCGACACGGTCTGGGCTTCGCCCTCGCCGGCGGTGCTGGCAAAGCGCAAGAGCTTCGCGATCTCTTCCCGGTTGGCGTAATCCTCGGCCGGGCCTTCTTTGAGCACATTGCCGAACTCGCTCCAGAACTTGGCGTACTTCTCGCCATCCTCTTTCGCCAGCTTGTTGAGCATGGTGAGCACGCGCTTGGAGCAGGCCTTGCGCAGGGAGGCGGTCACCTTGTTGTCCTGCAGGATTTCACGGCTGACGTTGAGCGGCAGATCATTGGAGTCCAGCACCCCTTTCACGAAGCGCAGGTAGGTCGGCATGAACTGCTCGGCGTCGTCCATGATGAAGACGCGCTGCACATAGAGTTTCAGGCCGTGCTTCTGCTCGCGGTTGTAGAGATCGAACGGCGCACGGGCCGGGATGTAGAGCAGGCTGGTGTACTCCTGGGCCCCTTCCACCCGGTTGTGACCCCACAGGAGCGGATCTTCGAAGTCGTGGGCGACGTGCTTGTAGAACTCCTGGTACTCCTCGTCCTTGATGTCCTTCGGGTTGCGGGTCCAGAGCGCGGTGGCGCGGTTGACCTGCTCCCACTCCCCCGGGGTGCCGACGATGGTTTCACCGTCTTCTTCCCGATCCGGAGTGCCCTCCTTGAACATCTCCACCGGCACGCTGATGTGGTCGGAATATTTGCTGACCACGGAGCGCAGGCGCCAGTCGTCCAGGAACTCCTCTTCATCGCTGCGCAGGTGCAGGATGACGTCGGTGCCGCGACCGGCTTTGGTCACGTCAGCCACGGTGAAGGAGCCTTCCCCTTGTGATTCCCACTGCACGCCCTGCTCCGGCGCGGTGCCGGCGGCGCGGGAGACCACGGTCACCTTGTCGGCCACGATGAAGGCGGAGTAGAAGCCCACCCCGAACTGGCCGATCAGCTGGGAATCCTTGCCCTGGTCACCGGAGAGGTGCTTGAAGAACTCGGCGGTGCCGGACTTGGCGATGGTGCCCAGGTGCTCGATCACCTGGTCACGGGTCATGCCGATGCCGTTGTCCGAAATGGTCAGGGTCTTGTTCTCTTTGTCCACCACCAGGCGCACGCGCAACTGGCCGTCGTTTTCGAACAAAGAGGCATCGGAAAGCGCCTTGAAGCGCAGCTTGTCCGCCGCATCGGAGGCGTTGGAAATCAGCTCGCGCAGGAATACTTCTTTGTTGGAGTAGAGGCTGTGAGCCATCAGGCTCAGCAGTTGTTTGACTTCAGTCTGAAAGCCGTGGGTTTCGGCGTGAACACTTTGGGTCATCGACCAGTCCTCAAAACGTCGGGTTGAACAGATTCCCAAGCTAGATGGGGTTGGCCTTTCAAATATCAAGGGGCTTGCGTGCAAACTTGAGAGCAAATTTGCACACCGGCCCCTCGCTTGGCCCACACAGGCAACCCCCTCACGGCCTCCCCCTTCACAAGGGGGAGGTGAACTGCCATCCCCAGTCTGGCGAGGAGGGTCAGATTGGGATCGAGCGTGGAGCCAATGGCGAGGTCAGCCTTGCTCTCCCCTGCCAAGGGGAGGCATGAGGTGGGATCCGTTGCCCCCTCCCCTGCCAAAGGGGGCATGGGGCGGGCTCCGTTGCTTTCTTCCCTGCCAAAGGGAGGAGTGGGGCAAGATCCATTGCTCCCTCCCCTATCAAGGGGAGGGCCGGGTTGGGTTCGTTGCTTTCTTCCCTGCCAAAGGGAGGAGTGGGGCAAGATCCATTGCTCCCTTCCCTGCCAAGGGGAGGGCCGGGGTGGGGTTCGTTGCTTTCTCCCCTGCCAAGGGAAGGGCTGAGGCGGGGTTCGTTGCTTTCTCCCCTGCCAAAGGGAGGAGTGGGGCAAGATCCATTGCTCCCTCCCCTGCCAAGGGGAGGGCCGGGGTGGGGTCCGTGGCCTCTTTAGCTCAGACGCTGACGCCCCATCAGGGAGTGGGAGAGCGTGGTGCCATCCACCAGCTCCAGCTCCCCGCCCACCGGCACCCCGTGGGCGATGCGGCTCACCTCCACCCCGGCGGTGCGGGCCATGTCGGCGATGTACCAGGCGGTGGCATCCCCCTCGATGGTGGGGTTGGTGGCGAGGATCAGCTCCTTGATCTGCTCCTCTTGCAGGCGGCGCTCCAGGATATCGAGCCCCAGCTCCTCGGGGCCGATGCCGTCAAGGGGAGACAGATGCCCCATCAGCACGAAGTAACGGCCGGAGAACTGGCCGGTCTGCTCGATGGCGGCCACGTCCGCCGGGCTCTCCACCACGCAGAGCAGGCCATTCTCCTCGCGCTTGGGATTGGCGCAGATCTCGCAGCGATCGTTCTCGGTAAAGGTGCGGCAGTGGCTGCAATGACCGATTTCGGTGAGCGCCCGGTTGAGCAGGGAGGCGAGACGCAGGCCGCCGCTGCGCTCGCGCTCCAGCAGGGTGAACGCCATGCGCTGGGCCGACTTGGGGCCCACGCCCGGCAAGACCTGCAGCGCCTTCATCATCTCATCGAGCAGGGGACTGAATTTCATGGGGATATCCTTTAAAGCCGCGCCGAAGGAGTGATTCGACCCGCTTGTCTGAAGCGGCGCCGACTCCTCCATCCGAACCTATCTTGTTGGCGCAGGACTATACCCGAGCCGGCCCCGGGCGCCAATGGCCGATCCCGCCATAGTGCCTGACGGCCCAACATCACCCCGGTCGGGGCGCAGCACTGAGCGGCAACCTCCCTTTCCCCTCTTCCCACAACCCAGATCACGCCATGATTGCCAAACCAATTCCGGGGAAACCGGGAAACCCTCCCAGATTGCCCCAACTCACTCCCCACCAGCCTCCAGACAAGCCAGCACGGCCAGAAACCAGGCCCACATTGTTTGGTTTTTCTATTCGATAACCAGTTATCGTTTAACAAAACCAAACAATAAATGCCCTCTTGAGGTCCCGATTTATGACGTTGCGCCGGTTTTCAACGGCTCCCCCTTCTGTTTTTTCACCGGCCGATTAGTATGACTCACGCGACAACCAGCTCCGTTGAGGCCGTTACTAGGGAACGGCAAGATTTTGCAGTGCAGACTAAAGGCGCGGGCTGTGGGAATGAACTTAGGAAGGTGCGAATAAGTACCCTATGTGCCAAAACTAAAAAGTTTAGCCATTTAATATCAATAATTTAGAATGGTGTGTTTTTGTGCCAAGTGACTTGTTAGCACCTTCCCTAAAAACATATACCTTTAAATTTCATTTAATTATATGTCACCAACCAAAATGAACGCGCAAACGATATTTATTATCAGCTTTTAAGAAATAACCGCCCTGCTGTTCAAGGCTGATCTTCGCCGCTTGATTAATTAACCGGCCCACATCCATGCTTCACCATCCCTGGCCACGGATGACCTGTCTCTCCGGCCGCGTGCGCCACCAAGCCGGCCACAAGCTTTCTTGGTGGCGTACACCACTCGCCGGTTCGACGAGATGCCCTCTTTAATCCGGCAGTTCCACCTTCACCCCCCATGGAGCTGGTAGCCTGCTTTTCTCCTCTGCCATGCACCTGCCCCTCCCCGCACCTTGGCCAGGGGTCGGCAACCCCACCTGCACGCAGCCGGTGCGAAAAACCGCCAACAATGTGCGAAAACGGCTCGATCCCCCTCCCGTTTTAAGGGGAAAAACCAGTGATAAATATTGCCCGATAGGGAGCCAGAGAAAGCGTTGGCAGGGAAATTTATACCGAGGAATATTCCGTATTTTGCGCATTTACGCATTCCTATTCGCCACATAATTTACCAACAAAAAAACAACTGATAACATCTTTTTACATTTTAAAGCATATAAAAACATGATTCAGTGACCCCCGTTTGCTCGTCCCGGCAGCCAGGATCACCGGATCGGGATTGAAACCATCAGCCAACTACTCATCGAGCAGACACCCGACCCATGATGAACACAGTTACGGCCAGCATCGATATCGATGCACTCCAGCACAATTTCACCGTGGTGCGCCGCCATGCCCCCCACAGCAAGATCATCGCGGTACTCAAGGCCAATGCCTATGGCCATGGGCTGCTGCAGGTGGCCCACGCCCTCGCCCAGGCCGATGCCTATGCGGTGGCAAGGGTCGAGGAGGCGCTGGTGCTGCGTGCCAACGCCATCACCAAGCCCATTCTGGTGCTGGGAGGCTTCTTCAGTGCCGAGGCGCTGCCGCTGCTGGCGAAACACGAACTGCAAACCACCTTGCATACCTGGGAGCAGCTGGCACTGCTCGAGCAGGCCAGTCTGCCCGCCCCCATCAAGGTGTGGCTCAAGCTCGATACCGGAATGAACCGGCTCGGGCTGCGCACCCTGGAGCTGCCCGCCTTCATCGAGCGGCTGAGCCATTGTCGCAACGTGGTGCAGCCGTTCCATCTGATGACGCACTTCAGCCAGTCCGATGAGCAGGATACCCAGGCCACCCGGCTGCAGATCGAGGAATTCAACCGCCTCTCTGCTCATCTGCCGGGCGAGCGGGCCATGGCCAACTCCGCCGGCATCCTCGCCTGGCCGGCATCGCGCAGCGACTGGATCCGACCCGGCCTCATGCTCTACGGCGCCTCCCCGTTTACCGGTCAGCTTGCCGCCGACCATGACCTGCGCCCGGTCATGAATCTCAAGAGCCAGCTCATCGCCACCCGCGCCTGCCAGCAGGGCGAGGCGGTCGGCTATGGAGGACACTGGGTGGCGGATCGAAATACTACCCTCGGCGTGGTGGCCGCGGGATATGGCGATGGTTACCCCCGCATGGCGCCCGAAGGTACCCCCATGCTGATCAATGGCCGCCGGGTGCCCATCGTGGGTCGGGTTTCCATGGACATGATCACCGTCGATCTGGGGCCGGCGGCCAGCGACAAGGTGGGAGACGAGGTGACGCTGTGGGGGGAAGGGTTGCCGGTGGAACAGGTGGCCGAAAAGATAGGCACCATCCCCTACGAGCTGCTGACCCGCCTGACCAGCCGGGTCCATCTGACGCACTGTGACAAACGCGAACAGATGCCGATGTTGAAGCTGGCCTGAGCAAGCGGTCTGAGACCGGCCACAGAGAAGTGTCAAACCAGCCCTTGATAAACAAAAGGCCCCGTCTTTCGACGGGGCCTTTTGTTTTATTTGGCGGTGAGGGAGGGATTCGAACCCTCGATACGTTGCCGTATACACACTTTCCAGGCGTGCTCCTTCAGCCACTCGGACACCTCACCAAATTTTCACTGCTTGAAGTGGCTTTCGGAGCACGCTGCGCGTGCATCTTGCCGACTTCGTCGGTGGGCAGCCACTCGGACACCGCACCCAATTTTGGTCTGTGCTTTAACGTGTTCAGCCAACACGAATTCGCTGCGCCGTTGCGCTGGAACGGGGCGTAATGTAAGGGATAGGCGCGAGGCGGTCAATGCAATTTTTTATCTTTTGCCACTGTTTGCTCAATAAGCGAACCAAGTGACTAAAAATATGCCATTTCCTATCCCTTTCCATCAATTTTCAACCGCTTCGTGCAAATGTTCTCCTCGAATCGCCTCTTCCAGCGAGCCGTAGAACTCCAGCTCTCCCGCCACCGGACGCACCTTGGCCCGCGCCAGGGTCTTGAGGGGCTGGAATTGCAATTCAGCCACCTTGAGACGGACCCCCGCCTTGGCCATGCGTTTTGCGAACTGCTGGAAGGCGGTGAGACCGCCAGCATCCAGGATGGAGACCGCCTCCATTTGCAGGATCAACTCCTTGTGGTCCTTCACCTGGGCAAGCAACTCGTCAAAGACCCGCTCGGCGGCGGCAAAGAACAGTGGCCCGTTGATCTTGTAGACAAGGGTCGAGGGGGACACCTCGCTGGCATAGCGCTTGTGATCCGCCAGGTTGTGCAGCCTGGTCATCTTGGCTATCTCGCGCATGAACAGCAAAGAGGCCAGGATCACCCCGAAGGTGATGGCGATGACCATGTCGAAGATGACGGTCAGCGACAGGCAGACCAGCAGCACCAGTACATCGGATTTGGGCGCCCGGCGCACCAGATCCACCACCTTGTGGGCCTCGCTCATGTTCCAGGCCACCAGCAGCAACAGGGCGGCCATGGCAGAGAGCGGCAACCAGGAGAGCCAGGGCGCCAGCACCAGGATGGCGGCCAGCACCACCAGCGCATGGACGATACCGGAGATGGGAGAAGTGGCCCCGGCCCGCACGTTGGCGGCGGAGCGGGCGATGGCGGCCGTCGCCGTGATGCCGCCGAAGAAGGGCGCCAGTATGTTGCCGAGCCCCTGCCCCAGCAGCTCGCCATTGGAGCTGTGCTTGCGACCCGTCATGCCGTCCAGCACCACGGCGCAGAGCAGGGATTCGATGGCCCCCAGCATGGCCATGGAGAAGGCGGCGGGCAGCAGTCTCTGGATGGCGGCCAGGTTCCACTCCACCGGTGCCCCGTCCGGCCCCGGCAGCGCCCAGGGCATCACCAGGGTCGGCGCGATGGGGGGGATCCCCATGCCCTGGGTACCGTCGGCCAAGGTATAGCTGAACTTGCTGCCGATGGTGGCCACGTCCACCCCGAACTGGTGCAGGCCAAAGCCCAGGCCCACCCCCACCAGCACGGCGGGCAGGTGGCCGGGGACCGGCAGACGCAGCCTAGGCCAGAGCAGCAGCACCGCCAGGGTCGCCACCCCCACCAGGGTGTCCCCCCACTGCCAGCTGGGCAGGGCATGAGCCAGCGCCTGCACCTTGCCGAGGTAGGTTTCCGGCATCTCGGGCACCTGCAGGCCGAAGAAATCCTTGATCTGCAGGGTGGCGATCACGATGGCGATACCGCCGGTAAAACCCAGGGTCACCGAGGGCGGAATGTATTCGATGAGGCGGCCGAGGCGCGCCATCCCCATGGCCACCAGGAAGCAGCCCGAGATCAGGGTGGCCATCAAAAGCCCCCCCACCCCGAACTGCTGGGCCACCGGGTAGAGGATCACCACGAAGGCGGCGGTGGGCCCCGAGATGGAGAAGCGGGAGCCGCCGGTCACGGCGATCACGATACCGGCGATGATGGCGGTGTAGAGCCCGTGCTGGGGCGGCACCCCACTGGCGATGGCCAGTGCCATGGCAAGGGGAATGGCGATGATGCCGACCGTGATGCCGGCGATGAGGTCGCGGCCAAAGCGCGCCACGCTGTAGGGTTCGTCAATGCAGGATTGGCGCAATGCGATGGCCAGCTTCACGCCTTGTAAGGAAGCTTGATTGTGCATGTCTAGGGTAATACCAGAAGAGGGAGACAAAGGCCGGGGTGAACCGGCACCCGATCATCATCAAGGGCCGGCAGAGCTGTCGACGCGGCGATGGTATCGAAGGCAACCATACCCGACCCGGCCAGATAATTCGATGGGCAGGATCAAGAAATGGCCATTACCCCGCATTATTGTCATCGATAGCTCGCATATCGCCGATTTTCCCTGCCATTCCTTTAATAGATCCCTGGTCATCGCGAACCGGCACCTCCCTCGCATCCCCCACACCTCAGAGGCAAGCCCATCGACAGGGGCGACATCGCCGATTTTCATCGGTTCCCGCCATGATCGGCTTATCCATTGCCTCGCCCCCTCCAGGCCGATGGCACCTTCATCGCCAGCCCGACCGTGGCCGCAGGCAGGGCATCTCAAGCTGCTGATTGTGCTGAAAATAGTCCACAGCGCCCAAGTTTTGGGCAAACGGGCCGAAAAGCCCTTTTTCCGTGGAGTGGCGGGTTGACACCCGTCCGGGGGATCATTAATATCCGCTGCGTCTCGACGAGACAGGCAATTCCTCCTTAGTTCAGTCGGTAGAACGGCGGACTGTTAATCCGTATGTCACTGGTTCAAGTCCAGTAGGAGGAGCCAATTCCCTCGTAGTTCAGTCGGTAGAACGGCGGACTGTTAATCCGTATGTCACAGGTTCAAGTCCTGTCGAGGGAGCCATATTCCATGCCTCAAAGGCCCGATCGCAAGATCGGGCCTTTTTGTTTTGCCTGTCTCTGGCATCCAATGCCACCACATTGGCGCCTTTTGCATGTCAATGCTCTCGCCCTGCCCCCTATACTGGTCCTCATTCCGCTAGCACTGACTTCACCTCGCACGGCAAAGGCGCACGCATGGCACACAAATCTCACTTTTCCCTGGACGTCGGATGGCAGCTACTGCTCAAAGACCTTGGCCTGCCATCCAGGCATGTCTTGCGCAGGGCACTGCTGCCGGAAGACACGTTGTCGCGCGAGAATCATGGGTTGACCACCGATGAGTATTTCCGTTTCTGGCGGGCGCTGGAGCAGGAAGCCAATGACGTCCTGTTTCCCTTGCGGCTCATCGAGACCGTTTCCAGCGAAGTCTTCAGTCCCCCCTTGTTTGCCGCCCTGTGCAGCCCGGATCTGATGCGGGCTGTCCAGCGGCTGGCCAAATACAAGGCGCTCGTTGCCCCCATGAGCCTCGAGATCTCGGTAGGCCCCTGGGGAGAGATGACGCTCTCCCCTCGCTGGCAAGGAGGGCACACCGAGGTCCCGGTCTCCCTGCAGGTGGTGGAACTCGCCTTCTTTGTCCGACTGGCACAGATCGCCACACGTGAGGCGATCTGTGCCGTGCGAGTGACACTGCCTGCGCTCCCTGCTGGAAAGGCACTGCAGCGCTACGAGCGCTTCTTCGGCACCGCCATCACACTTGGAACCCATGCCAGCATTACGTTTTCTGCCGTGGACGTGCTGCGCCCCTTTCTCACGAGCAACGAGGGGATGTGGCAAGCCTTCGAGCCCGAGCTGCGTCGCCAGTTGTGCGAAATGGACTCTGCCGCCACCACGGCGGAGCGGGTGCATGCCGTTCTGCTCGAGCTCTTGCCAAGCAACTCGGCCACCATTGAGGTGGCGGCAAGTCGCTTGGGCATGAGCAAGAGAACCCTGCAACGCCGGCTGGAAGAGGAAGGGGAAAACTTTCGAGCCCTGGTCAGCGAGACGCGAAGAAGGCTCGCCTGCCACTACCTTGAGCACACCACCCTGTCTGGAGGGGAGATAGCCTTTCTGCTTGGCTTCGAAGATCCCAACTCCTTCTACCGCGCATTCCAGGATTGGACCGGGCGGACGCTGGAAAGCACTCGCCAGTCATATCGATTCAACTGAGGTCAGCCTCATGACCACCCATATCAATCCCGTCGCGTGCTGCTCGCCGGGGCCACCTTCGCCGTCGCTGGCAGCCGGGAGGCATTTAGCGCCGTCGACTTCACGGCCAATCTGGCCGCCGCCAGGGCCGCGGTCAAGGACGGTGATCGCCGCACAGGCTGACTCGAAAGCAATAGGGATGGCGCAGTTCGATGGCGTCATGGCGCCGTTTGCCAGAACCATGGCATCACGGGTCGGATATGGTATCGATACCGCAGGCAAGCCGATTCTGGACTCGCATGCGATTCATTTTGCTCAAGGATCTTCCATATGAACTCAAACGTTGTGCTCGTCACCGGCGCCTCCTCCGGTATCGGAGCGGCCACCGCCATGAAACTGAAGGCTCTAGGATTCACCGTGTATGCCGCAGCGCGGCGCATCGAACGCATGCAATGCCTGACAGACGCGGGGATCCGCGTCATCGCCATGGATGTGACCCAGGATGCATCTATGCAGGCAGGAGTTGAGAGAATCATCACCGAAACCGGCAAGATCGACGTACTGGTCAACAATGCCGGGTATGGCTCCTACGGCTCGGTTGAAGAAGTCTCTCTCGAGGAGGGTCGCACCCAGTTTGACGTCAATGTGTTTGGCGCCGTTCGCCTCATCCAGCTGGTGCTGCCCCACATGCGCGCCCGACAGACTGGCACCATAGTCAACATCACCTCCATGGGCGGCAAGATCCACACCCCGCTAGGAGCCTGGTACCACGGAACCAAGTTCGCACTGGAGGCCATCAGCGATTGCCTTCGCATGGAGGTGGAACCCTTTGGCATCAATGTAGTAGTGGTAGAACCGGGTGGCATCAAGACCGAGTGGGCCGACATTGCCGCGCAAAAACTGCGCGAGGTCTCCGGCGAGGGGCCTTATGGTCACCAGGCCCTCCCCATGGGGGAGTCCATGATCGGACGCGCCAGCCGCCAGCGCCAGTCCCCGCCGGAACTCATCGCGGATACCATCGCCAAGGCGGTCCAGACCCGTCGCCCCAAGACCCGCTATGCCGTTGGTTTTGGGGCCAGGCCGATGATCTTCCTGCGCCGCTTGTTGCCGGATCGTGCATTTGACCGCTTCATGCGCCTTGCTACAGGGATCCCGCACCAACGCGGCTGACCCAGTCCACCGACACCTCACCCAGGATAGGCTTGCGCCTGAAAGCCCGGCCATCGGCCGCAATGCTGATCAGTTAAGGATCCATTGACCGATCCTTCTGCTGTAGGACAATCCGGAACCAATCACTGGTTC
>NZ_JAPCIS010000051.1:0-17524 GCF_027707425.1 Aeromonas sp. QDB63 | reverse complement strand
CACACAGATTGCTTGATTCAAATTGTTAAAGAGCGTCACGCTTATCGCGTTGAGGAGGCGCATCTTACGCTCCTCACCTCGAAAGTCAAGCGGTTGTTTTCGCTTTTCTTTCGGCGCCCACTTCGCTAGGAAGCTGGCTCATCAGTTCGGCGTGGTCCGCCGTGCTGGTAGGGGCGCATTATAGGGAGCCGCGCCGTGATGACAAGGGCTTTTTCACCGAAAAGAACCGTTCGCTCAGATATACAGCAAAGCGGTTCTATTTCGTTCGCATCACCACCATTTCGGGCTGTCATTGGATTTAAATTGAACATTTGAAAAGCCACTTTATAATTGGCTTTTCAAATGTCCAATTAAGGTTTCATTCATGCACCAGATCCTGGATAGCCGCAAAGAGGAGAGAATCGTTCCTCTGTTCCGCCTCGGGTTTCGGCCTTTCTTCCTGTTCGGCGCCTTGTTCTCGGCTTTGGCGATGCTGGGCTGGCTGGGGCAACTCAACGGCTGGTTCGCTCTGCCCGGGATTAGCAACCCCATCTGGTGGCATGCACATGAAATGCTGTTCGGCTTTGGTGCCGCCATAGTGGCGGGTTTTCTGCTTACCGCCGTCCAGAACTGGACCGCTCACCCAGGTGTACGCGGTTGGCCGCTGGCACTGGTCGTGGGATTGTGGGCCATCCCGAGAGGCCTGCTCCCCTGGTTTGGAGAAAGCAATGTCACTCTGATGGTCATGGACCTGGCCTGGTTGCCCCTCTGTACGTGGTTTCTCGCCAGACCCATCATAGTGACGCGCCAGTGGCGCAATCTCTTTTTTGTTCCCCTGCTTCTCGTTTTGACCCTGCTCAATACCGCTTGCTGGCGGTGGCATGCCGAATGGCCATTGGTGGAACATATCCTGCTTGCAACCGTGCTCCTCTTCACGACCCTGATTGCCGTCATGGGAGGACGTGTCATTCCCTTTTTTACCGCCAGAGCCACTGAGACGGAAAAAGCATTACCACTGCCGTGGCTGGAGCGCATTGCCCTCGCGTCTCTGTGGCTCATCCTGCTGCTCTGGTTAGTACTCCCGACCCAGTGGGTCATCGGAATTCAGATGTTCCCTCTATATATAGTGGCGGCAGGGGCTCACCTCTACAGGCAGCTGCGCTGGCGACCCGGCATCACGGTGGCCCAACCCCTGCTGTGGTCGCTTCACCTGGCCTACCTCTTTATCCCACTGGGGCTGACCGCCCTGGCGGCACGCACGGCTGGCTGGCCGATTGCCTTGTCACTGGCCAGCCATCTGTTCAGCGCGGGCAGCATGGGGGCCATGATCCTCGGGATGATAGCCCGTGTATCCCTCGGACACAGTGGCAGAGCCCTGCAGATAGGACGCAGGATCACGGCGGCATTTGCACTGGTCATCCTGTCCGCACTGTTGCGGGTCTTGCTCCCCCTCTTTTGGCCAGACCTCACCCTCACGGGATGGAACCTCAGCGGATGGAGCTGGGTTGCCGCCTACGGTCTCTTTGTCTGGGTCTATACCCCCATACTGACCAGTCCCAGAGCGGATGGCCGCCCCGGCTAGTCATCGCGTGGCCATGGCCGGATAGTGGATCAGATTGTGGAAGATGGCGGGAGCGACCCCAAGATTGCGATAGCCATGGGGACGATCCGCTGCAAACCGGACGGCCTCACCCTGATCGAGGGAACGCCACGCCCCGTCCACCAGCACCTCCATCACACCGCTGATGACGATGACATGTTCGGTCACCCCGGGTTCATGGGGTTCTGACTCCCGCTGGTAGCCAGGTAGCAGGGTCAGTTCGAACAACTCGAAACCAAAGCGGGCCTCATAGGGGAAAAGCGGGGCAACCTGCATCCCCTCTCCCGCCGGCTGCTGTCGAATATCATCGGCAATACGGTATACCGTCTCTCCCTGCGCCGCTGGTGTCGGCTCAATGAAACTGGAGAAAGAGACCCGAAAACCGGTGGCAATCTTCCACAATGTTGCCACCGTCGGACTGGATTCACCTCGCTCGATCTGTCCCAGCATGGCCTTGCTCACCCCCGTTTCACGGGCGGCCATATCCAGGCTCCATCCTCTTTCAGTGCGCAGCCCTTTCAATCGCTGGGCCAGATAGCGACTCATCTCCTGCATCTGTTCTCCGATTTCTTTGAGCCATATTGTGCGCCATAACGCACAGCGTTATAGTCAAAACCACATTGTACGCAATAGCGCACAAGCTATCAGCATCCACAAGGAAGTTTCCCATGCCCCTAGCCCTCCCCCACATGGTCGCGGGACTCATCGCCGTATTGGTGGGTTACACGAGTTCTGTCGTCTTGATCATCCAGGCCGCCACGGCCGCCGGTGCCGATGCAGCCCAGGTCTCTTCCTGGTTATGGACACTGGGTATCGGCATGGGGGTCAGCTGCATCGGCCTCTCCCTCTATTACCGGATGCCTGTCTTGACGGCCTGGTCTACCCCGGGTGCCGCCCTGCTCATCACCAGCCTGGGGAACTTCAGTCTGGCGGAGGCCATCGGCGCCTTCATCATCTCTTCACTGCTGATCACCCTCTGCGGTATCAGCGGCTGGTTCGACAGGCTGATGCGTCACATTCCCGCCCCCCTGGCGGCCGCCATGCTGGCCGGAGTCTTGCTCAGGTTCGGGCTGGATCTCTTCAAGGTGGCACCGCAAGATCCTTTGCTGCTTGGCACCTTGCTACTGGCTTTCTTGCTGGGTCGCCACCTCTGGCCCCGCTACACCATGGTGCTGGTCCTGGCTGCCGGCATGCTGCTCTGCACCCTGAGGGGCGAGCTGCAACTCAACGAGGTTCACTGGCAACTTTCCACCCCGGTCTGGATCTCGCCAGCCTTTTCCATCGACGCCCTGCTCGGCATCGCACTCCCGCTCTTTCTCGTTACCATGACCTCGCAAAACATGCCGGGCATTGCCATCCTGCGCGCCCACGGCTATCAACCGGCCACTTCTTCCCTGATTGGCTGGACCGGATTCATCGGCGTGCTGCTGGCACCGTTTGGCGGCTATGCCTTCAACCTGGCCGCCATCACTGCCGCCATCTGCATGGGCAAGGAAGTGGATCACGATGTCACTCGACGCTGGCCTGCTGCCGTGTGGGCTGGATGTTTCTACCTGCTCACAGGCTGTTTCGGTGCCACCGTGGTTGCCCTGTTCAGCGCATTCCCTGCGGTGCTGGTCACCTGCGTGGCCGGGCTGGCGCTGCTCGGCACCATAGGCAGCAGCTTGCACAGCGCCTTGCAGCAGGACGAGGAGCGGGAAGCCGCGCTACTGACTTTCCTCGTGACTGCCTCGGGGATCACCCTGCTCGGGGTCGGGTCTGCCTGCTGGGGATTGCTGATCGGAGTGACATTGCATCAAGTCAACCGGCTCCGCGCCTGACCTGACCATCTGGGGAGACTCCAGTGAGACGCAGCACATAATCCTGAGAAGAGCGTTCACATATGAACCTTATTCCTTTCTAGTGACAAAACGGCGCAGATCCTTCCCGACAAGCGCCGTTGTCAGACTCAATACTGGAGAACGAAGATGAGGAATCAGGCTGTCATTTTGTTACTGGCACTGCTGGGCGCCACCACGACCCAGGCTGCCGACACCGATCGGGAGCTGGCACGCCAGCTCGCGCTGCAGCAGAAGAACCTGCTGCCGCTCCTGAACAATCAGGAATACCAGAGTCCACTGCCCAACCTGCTGCAAAAGGCCAGCCCGCGCCTGAAGCGCCAGGCTCGGGATGCCAACCAGGCGGCCATCCGTCGGCAAGGGCTGGATAGGGAGGTCAGGGAACTGATGCAACTGCGGCTGGCCAATCCGGATCAGGCGGATGCACTGCAACAAGGGGTTGAGCCACTGGTTGCCTACATACCAAGTGGTGACGAAAAGAGCTGGAGCGCCATCGAGGCGTTCGACAGCGCCGGCAGCCCGATCTATCTCGATGTGAACCAGCCGCCGGCGCGGCCGGTACTGGTGGTGGAGGCCGATCCGGTCAAAGCCAAGAATGCCGGCCTGAAGGTGATGCGAAAGGCGCTGGCTGCCGCCGACATGCAGGTGACGCCCCGTGCCACCAGCAACACCACGCCCCTCAAGACCAGCATTCTCAAGAAGATCAGGCTCAACGATGATCAGGAGCCCTGGCTGCTGGGCGCCGCCGAGGTCTATGCCGTCGTGGCCGGGGTCAATCCTGGCAGGGACGAGCCCGTGGTGGATATCGTCGACATGCCCTATCTCGACTACGACAACACCGACTACACCCCCAACCAGATCCTGGTCTATTGGGATCGCTACCGCTGGGGAGCCGTCGACGTGGTCATGATGGAGCAGGATGACAACGTCAATTACAAGGAGCTGAGCGCCCTCCTGATTGACGCACTCAAACTCGGCTTCACTGCGGGCGGCGTACCTGAGGCCCTGCCCTTCCTCGACCTCGGCGGTCGTATCGTCAAGGCACTCCCGGACTCCTGAATGACCAACAACGACGACTACCTCGACACCTTCTATACCCTGGAGCAGGACCAGAGCTATCACCAGTATCCCGGTGCCGCCGGCAATGCAGTCATCGATCTCGAACCCAGGGAGATCCAGCCAACCCGGCCCTGACTGTCGCTCAAAACAAAAAGCCAATGAGTAGACTCATTGGCTTTTCTGTATCAGAGCCGCGGATCAGGCCTGACCTTTCGGCCTCACACCCAGTGTGTGACAGATGGCGTAGGTCAGCTCTGAGCGGTTCAGGGTATAGAAGTGGAAATCCTTCACCCCTTCCTGACTCAGCACACGCACCTGGTCGATGGCAATGCTGGCTCCCACCATGTTGCGCGTCATCTGATCGTTTTCCAGCCCTTCGAAACGCTGGTGCATCCAGCGCGGGATCTTCACGTTGGTGAAACCGGCAAACTTGGCCAGGGTCTGGTAGTTGGAGACCGGCAGTATCCCCGGCACGATCTCCGCATCGATACCGATGGCGGCGCAGCGATCCCGAAAACGCAGATAGGTCTCCACATCGAAGAAGAACTGGGTAATGGCCCGGTTGGCACCGGCATCTATCTTGCGCTTGAGGTTGAGCAGGTCGGATTGCGCACTGCGAGCCTCGGGGTGGCCTTCCGGATAGGCGGCGACCGAGATGTCGAAATCGGCTTCGGACTTGAGCAGGGCAACCAGGTCGGTGGCATACATGTCAGGCTTGTCGAGGCCGGGGGGCAAGTCTCCGCGCAGGGCCACGATGTGGCGAATGCCGCTGTTCCAGTAGTCACGGGCAATGGTGCGCAGCTCGTCACGGCTGGCGTCGATACAGGTCAGGTGCGGGGCGGCGATGAGGCCGGTGCGCTCCTTGATGTCCTTGATCACCTTGTGAGTGCGGTCACGGGTGCCCGAGTTGGCGCCATAGGTCACAGAGACGAATTTGGGCTCCAGCACCTGCAGGCGCTCGATGGACTGCCAGAGGGTGTTCTCCATCCCTTCGCTGTTGGGCGGGAAAAACTCGAAACTGACCGATATGTCGCCACCCAGATCCGCCAAACTCTGGTTGAGTGCCTCAACCTGACGCGCGCTGTGAAATCCCATCTGCTCTCTCCCTGTCCTGCAACCCATTCCTTCACGCCAAAACGGATGTTTGGACGTCTAAACGTCTTTCTATCTTTATGAGAAAACGGATCAAAGTCAATACCGATTTGTCAGCGACAAGGGGGATTGCCGATTTTTTTATTTTGCAATTCAACCTAAGTAATGAGCGACCCCATCCCAAAATGCTGTCAGGCACGCTATGATGCGGGCGGATCGTCCTGGACGTTCTGAATCTGCGTGTGATTGTTTGGCCGGGTTTCCCGGCCTTTTTTTAACTTCTTTCCCCGCCTGCCGATAAGCAATTCAAGCGTTTGCAGGAGCCCCATCATGGAAGATCACCCCGGTTTTGCCACCGATCTGCTGTTCGATCGCTATCAGGGCGAGGTGACGGATCATGATGCGTTCTGGACCGTGCGCACCCCGGGCTCTCCAGACTACTACTTCGGCAACTACCTGCTGCTGCCCACCCCCCCAAGCGATCGTGACAAGGGCTGGCTCGAGGCCAGTTTCGACAGGCTGATTGGCTGGGATCCCCGTATCCGCCACCGCACCTTCCAGTGGCCCCTCGCCGCAGGCCAGAACAGCCGGGTCGCCGGGTTCGTGGCGGCGGGGTACCAATACATGGAGTGCGTGGTACTGGCGCTGGGTGCAATGGAGTGGCAAGCCCCCACCGGCAGCGACATGGCCCCGGCTCGCCCGTTCACCGCGGCAGACTGGGATCAGTGGCTCGCCTTCGAGCTGGCAGAGCGGGATCCCGCCCATTCGGAGGAGCGCTATCTTCCCTATCTCTTGTCACGCCGCCAGCTCTATCAGGCCATGATCGATGACGGGCTCGGACAGTGGTGGGGGTTATGGCACCAGGATCAACTGGTTGCCAGCTGCGGACTCTTCTTCACCGGCACCCTGGGACGCTTTCAACTGGTGCGCACGCACGCAGAGTGGCGAAACCGGGGGCTCTGTCGTCTGTTGCTGAGCCAGGTCGCACGCCAAGGACTGGCACGGGCCAGTTCGCTCATCATAGTGGCAGACGAGCACTATCACGCCCAGCGGGTCTATCGCACTCTGGGTTTCGTGCCGGTGGCCCGTATTGGCAGCCTGTGCCGCTTGCCACGGGAATGACAGGTCATCACGCAGATGAAGAACGGGAGGCCAAGGCCTCCCGTTCTTCATGGTGAACCATCAGGGCTGTGCCCCCTCCAGTTCGCTGGCGAGCGCCTCCTCCACTTCGGCAGGAGGCGCTGGAGCGACGGCTCCGGACACCGGTACTGACGGAGGCTGGGTCGCGCTTGCTCCGGAAGGCGCTTGTCCATCCGGCACCACAGGTGCAGCAGGTTCGGTCCCGATGGCACCCGACACAGGGACGGCAGGCACGCTCGCCTCACACTGACACTCCTGTCCCTTGCCCTGGTTGCCCTGATGGGGGGCATACCACCCTTTCAACCCCTGTTCCAGGCGATCGGCCGCCGCCTTGGGTGCCACGGTTCCCAGCAATACCTGCTGGCTCACCTCGGCCAGTTCATCCCCGAGCTTGGGAGTGCCGCGGGAGAGGATCTGGGTGGCAACCCGGATGGTGGAATCGCACTGATCCCGCCACTCCATCATCTCTCTGGCCGCCGGATTGGTGGCTTCAAAGAAGTGGTTGGAGAGCGAGAAGAAGCCGGGCAGCGAGTTGGTATAGAGCTCGGCAAACTGGGGAGTGGTCAGCCACTGCAGGAAGGTCATGGCGGCCTCCTTGTTCTTGCTGGCCGGATTCATCCCCATACCGATATCGGTGTGATCGGTGAAGAAACAGCCATCCCCCTGCTTTGCCACGGGCGGGCGCATGACACCGAAGTCCACCTTGCCGGTGAAGGGGGCAATCTCCCAGGATCCCGCCGCATAGAAGGCAGCCTTGCCCGAGGTGAACAGCTCGTTGGTGGTGGCGTAGTCGCGGCTCTCGCCCCCCTCCCCCAGGTAGTCACGCCAGCGGGCCAGCTCCTCGAACACCTTGACGTATTGCGGGTTGTTGAAGCGCTCCTGGCCCCCGATCAACGCCGATCGACCATCCTCCCCCTTCCAGTAGTTGGGGCCTATGTTCTGGAAACCGAGCTCGGAGGCAACCCAGCTCTCCGAGCCACTCACGGCGAGGGGAACATAGCGACCATCCGCCTTCACCTTGTCCAGGGCCGCGAAGAATGCCTCGCGGGTCTGGGGAACCGTCAGCCCCAGCTCACTGAAAATCTTCTTGTTGTAGAAGAAGCCGTGAATCACCGATGCCATGGGTACGCAGAAAGTCTGGGCGCCACTGTCGGTCTGCCAGGGGGATTGGGCAAAGCTCGGGAAGTTCTCCATCCCCGCCATCTCGCTCAGCTCCACCAGATGGCCCGCCTTGAACAGGGCCAGGGAATCGTCAAACGGGCGGCAGGTGATGAGATCCCCCGCCTTGCCCGCCTTGAGGCTGGCCCAGAGGGTCGGCATGTACTCGACGTTCTGCACCCCGTTGAATTTCACCTGAATACCCGGGTGGGCGGCCTCGAATGCAGGAATGATCTTCTGTTCCCACAAGGCCTTGTCATCTATGCGCCAGCTCTCTATCACCAGCTCGCTGGCCATCAGCTGGCCACACAACAGGAGACTCAGGGCCCCGATCCATTTGTTAGCCATAAGTCCTCCTACACCTTGAAATGGGCGATCAATTGCTGCTGCTTGGCGACCAGATCCGCCAGCACCTCACTGCTGCTGGCCGATTCCCGCGCCTCCCGCTCGGTCTCGTAAGCCACATCCGCAATGCCGGCGACATGACGGGCAACCCCCTGACTCACGGAGATCTGTTCCTGGGCGGCATGAGCCACCTGATCCGCCATCGCCTTGATGGCGCTCATCCGCTCGGCAATGGATTGCAGTGCTTCGTCCATCACCCGGGTCTGGGCCACGCAATCCTGGGTCTGCTCCTGGCTGCGTGCCATCACGGCCACCACGTGCTTGCTGGAACTTTGCAGGTTCTCGATCATGGCCTGGATCTCCTCGGTCGAGGTCTGGGTCCGGTTCGCCAGTGCCCGCACCTCGTCCGCCACCACCGCGAAGCCGCGACCGGCGTCCCCCGCCCGGGCCGCCTCGATGGCCGCGTTCAGCGCCAGCAGGTTGGTCTGCTCGGCGATGCTGCGGATCACGTCGAGGATGCTGCCGATGTTGTCGCTGAATTCCCCCAGCTTGTGGGTGATGCCGACCGCCTCTTCCATGGCACCCGCCAGTTGTTCGGTGATCTGGCGCGTAGTCGCCACCTGTTTGCGTCCGGCGCGGGCCTCTTCGTCCGCCAGGTCCACCTCGCGCTTCGTGCCGTCAGTGGAGCGCGCCACCTCGGTCGCACTCACCTCCAGCTCGGTGATGGCGGCAGCCACCTGATCGGTCTGGCTCTTCTGATCCTGCACCCGTGACATGGCCCGCTCGCTGATCTCGGCGGCGCGGCTCGCCTCGTCCACCAGATGGCGCGAGCCGGCATTGATCTGGGCGAGCAGCTCGCCGGTCTTGTCTGCCAGGGTATTGATGGAGCGGGTCAGGCTGCCAAACTCGCAGCGGCTCTGGTAGTCGATGCGCCGGGTCATGTCACCCGTGGCCATGCGATCCAGCTCCCGATCGATGAGTTGCAGCGGACGCTGGATGCTGCGGGCCGTGGTGTAACCGATGAGGAGCGCGGCGGTCGCGGAGATGGCAGACACGATCAGGATCCAGGCGCTGGCGCTGCTGACGGCGTCATCCGCCCCGACCCGGCTCGCGCTGGCAATGCTGCCCGCCGATTTGGCCATCTCGTCCAGCAGCGCCAGGCTGTTGACCAGACTGGTGTCGAGTTGCTGGTTCAGGGACTGCAGCGAGGCCGCCAGTTGCTGGCCATTGCGCATGGTCGCCAGCAACCCTTTCGGGCCGAGGGCCAGCTCCTGCATCCGATCGAGGTTGACGATGAAACGCTGCCTCACGTCATCGGGCACCTGCACCCGTTCGAGCCGTTTGCGTGCCATCTCGATATCCTTGCCGAGCACCTTCTCCAATTCATTGAGATCGGTCTTGGCATCGGCCCGGCGGATGTTTTTCAGATCCCGGGCAATGCCGGAGGTGATGAGTTCGGCCTTGTTGCGCATGGAGCGTTTGCTCGCAGTCTGCTGCAACAACAGGTCGGCGGCCCACTGGTAGGTATCTTCCAGCCGGATGAACGCCAGCTCCAGTTCATGGCGCCGATCGAGTGCGGCCACCCACTGACCGTGCTGGGTCAGCACCTGATCCGCCAACCCGTAGAACTCGCGGGTCGCCCCGTCGACCTGGCGGAACCGCTCGCTCGCCTCGGCCACCCCGTCAAACCGGGCCATCTCCTTGCTCTGGGCCAGGAAACGCTCCTGCTGCGCCTTGAACTGGCTGGCCAGTTGCGGCAACTGGGCCGCCTCCTCGCTGGTTCTGTAGGTGAGCACCCAGCGGTTGCTGTCCTGC
Source organism: Aeromonas sp. QDB63 (assembly GCF_027707425.1). Classification (NCBI taxonomy): domain Bacteria; kingdom Pseudomonadati; phylum Pseudomonadota; class Gammaproteobacteria; order Aeromonadales; family Aeromonadaceae; genus Aeromonas; species Aeromonas sp. QDB63. Next base: position 7,498 of record NZ_JAPCIS010000051.1, on the reverse strand, counting down.
AGTGCGCCCTTGAGCCCGGCGACCGCGATCACCAGGGGGGTGGCACGATCAGAAACCTGGGAGAGCCCCTCGTTGATCCCCCGGATCTTCAAGATACTGATGAAGCCGAGCAGAACCAGCAACAACAGCATCAGCACGAAGCCGGCGATGATCCGCTGCACAATAGATAAACCCATGGAGGCATCCTCACTCGTTGGGGAAAGGGGTGAATGCCGAGGTTATCGGCAGCGGGATGCAATGGAATAGCGGTTCGTGACGCGATGGCGGGCCAGATCACAGTTGGCGTGACATGGCAGGCAGAAAAGGGCCCGAACAGAGCCGGGCCAAAGAGACATGCTTGTTGTCATGGCCGTGCACCGGCCACGTTTGTCATCAGAAGCGGTAACCGACGCCGAACATGAAGGCCACCGGATCGATGGAGGTGTTGATGGTGCCCACGGCGGTATGCACATCGGTATCGATGTCGATGAGCCAGGCGGAGGCGTTGACGAACCAGCGGTCATTGATCGCCATGTCCAGGCCCACCTGACCCGCCATCCCCCAGGAGGAGTCCACGCTCACATCCGTCCCGGCCAGGGCACCGCGCCCTTCCTCGTCGAAGAAGGTGGTGTAGTTGATACCGGCACCCACATAGGGGCGCACCTTGCTGTTGGCATCACCGAAGTAGTACTGCGCCATCAGGGTCGGCGGCAGGTGTTTGACCTTGGCGACCTCACCCAGGCCGGCAGTCGACACCGAGTGGGAGAAGGGGGTCGCGGCCAGCAGCTCGACACCCCAGTTGTCCGTCAACATGTAGGAGAGGGTCAGGCCAAGCTGCATGTTGCTGTCGATCTCCAGCTCGCCCGTCCCCAGCACGTTGTCACTGCTGGTCTGGGGAGAGACGAACGCCAGGCCACCACGGACCAGGATGTCACCGGCCTGATGTGCCATGGCGACGGGGGAAGCAAAAGCGGCTGCGATTAACAGAGGAAGGATCTTTTTCATCACATTATTCCTTTTTTGTTTTCTTTCTATGTTGCAAGCCCGAAAACTATAAAAGGATGTGAATGGCCGGTTATTGATTTAGCTCAATAGTTATCAAGAAATAGATAGATGTACACGGCAGCTTTGATTGGACAATCAAACCGCAGATGAAAATAAAAAGTCATTCAAATACATGATGATGCCTTAAATTACCGCATCATCATGAAATGTAAAATACCAATTAAATACACCTTAAACACCTTCATATCACCTTTCAATTGTTGTTTAATTATGCCCCGGGGCGTATTTTATTAAGGCGATGTAACCACGCTGTAATTTGAATTTTATGAAACCACAGACACGCAAAGACAAAATTCTCGGCATTCTTGCCGCCATCTGGGGGATAGGTTCCTTCCTCTTCATTCTGCTGGGTTTCCTGTTCGCCCTCGCCTTCCTGATGCTGACACACTGAGTCTGCCGGACGAGTCCCTCTTTTCTCCCTCTCATCCCTGGCCGGGCGCCAGACCGGCGCACCTCGCCCACCGGCCAACAAAAAAGGGGCCCTGGCCCCTTTTTCTCGAGTGACGCTTATTTCTCCAGTAGAGGAGCGAGGAAGCGCGCCGTGTGGGACTCCTTGCAACGGCTCATCTCCTCAGGCGTACCCGTCACCAGAATACGGCCACCACCAGCGCCCCCTTCCGGGCCCAGATCAACGATCCAGTCCGCGGTTTTGATGACGTCCAGGTTGTGCTCGATGATGACGATGGTGTTGCCCCGATCCCGCAGCTGGTGCAGCACCTTGAGCAACTGCTGGATATCGTGGAAGTGCAACCCCGTGGTCGGCTCATCCAGAATATAGAGGGTCTGGCCGGTGTCCCGCTTGGAGAGCTCCCGCGCCAGCTTGACCCGCTGCGCCTCGCCGCCAGAGAGCGTGGTAGCGGACTGACCGAGCCGGATGTAGGAGAGGCCCACGTCCATCAGGGTCTGCAGCTTGCGCGCCACCGCCGGCACAGGATCGAAGAAGGCACGGGCATCTTCCACCGTCATCTCGAGGATTTCGTGGATGTTCTTGCCCTTGTACTTCACCTCCAGGGTCTCGCGGTTGTAGCGCTTGCCCTTGCAGACGTCGCACGGCACGTAGACGTCCGGCAGGAAGTGCATCTCCACCTTGATGACCCCGTCCCCCTGGCACGCCTCGCAGCGTCCCCCCTTCACATTGAAGGAGAAGCGGCCCGGCTGGTAGCCACGGGAACGCGCCTCCTGGGTGCCGGAGAGCAGCTCGCGGATCGGGGTGAACAGGCCGGTGTAGGTGGCCGGGTTGGAGCGCGGGGTGCGGCCGATGGGGCTCTGGTCGATATCCACCACCTTGTCCAGATGCTCCAGCCCCTCGACGCTGCGATAGGGCGCAGGCGTGGACTCGGTGGCCTTGTTCAGCTCGCGGTGGGCGATGCGGAACAGGGTATCGTTGATCAGGGTCGACTTGCCGGAACCGGAGACGCCGGTGACGCAGGTCATCACTCCGATGGGCAGATCCAGGTTGACGTTGCGCAGGTTGTTGCCGCTCGCCCCTTTCAATTTCAGCCACTTGCCAGTGAGCGGGGTGCGCTCGGCCGGGATGGCGATCTGCTTGCGCCCGGAGAGGTAGTCACCGGTCAGGGACTCGGGGTTCGCGATGATCTCCTCCGGCGTCCCCTGGGCGACGATGGCACCGCCGTGCACGCCGGCCCCCGGGCCGATGTCGAGCACATGGTCGGCGAGGCGAATGGCATCCTCATCGTGCTCCACCACGATCACGGTGTTGCCGAGATCACGCAGGTGAGTCAGGGTCTTGAGCAGCCGCTCGTTGTCACGCTGATGCAGACCGATGGAGGGCTCGTCCAGCACGTACATGACCCCCACCAGGCCAGCCCCGATCTGGCTGGCCAGCCGGATCCGCTGCGCCTCGCCACCGGAGAGGGTCTCTGCACTGCGCGACAGGCTCAGATAGTTGAGGCCGACGTTCACCAGGAAGCCGAGCCGCTCGACGATCTCCTTGAGGATCTTGTCCGCTATCTGGGCACGCTGACCGGACAGGTTCAACCCTTCGAAGAAGGCCAGGGCATCGCCGATGGACTGCTCGGCGATGGCAGGCAGGTTGCGATTGTCCACGAAGACGTGGCGGGCTTCTTCCCGCAGTCGGCTGCCACCGCAACTGGTACAGGACTTGTTGGCGATGTATTTGGCCAGCTCTTCCCGCACCGCGTTGGATTCGGTCTCCCGGTAGCGGCGCTCCATGTTGTGCAGGATCCCCTCGAACGGGTGCTTGCGCACCACCACGTCGCCGCGGTCATTCATGTAGCGGAACTCGATCTCGGTGCGCCCGGAACCGCGCAGGATCACCTCCTGGGTCTTGAGCGGCAGATCCTCCCAGGGGGTCTCCAGGTCGAACTTGTAGTGATCGGCCAGGGATTTGAGCATCTGGAAGTAGTAGAAGCTGCGCTTGTCCCAACCACGGATGGCGCCGCCAGCCAGGCTCTGGCCCGGATCATGGATGAGCTTGGCGGGATCGAAATACTGCTGCACCCCGAGACCGTCACAGGTGGGACAGGCCCCCGCCGGGTTGTTGAAGGAGAAGATCCGGGGCTCCAGCTCCGACATGGAGTAACCGCACTCGGGGCAGGCGAAGTTGGCGGAGAAGGTCATGGGGGCAACCCCCTCCTCCCCGTCCATCGGCACCACCAGCACGATGCCGCCGGAGAGAGCCAGCGCCGTTTCGAACGATTCGGCCAGGCGCAGGGCCAGGTCATCGCGCACCTTGAAGCGATCCACCACCACCTCGATGGTGTGCTTCTTGTGCAGCTCCAGGGCGGGAGGATCCGACAAATCGCACACTTCGCCGTCGATGCGGGCGCGGATGTAACCCTGGGCCGCCAGGTTCTCCAGCAGCTTGGTGTGCTCCCCCTTGCGGTTGCGCACCACGGGGGCCAGCAGCATCAGCTTGGCGCCTTCGGGCTGGGCCAGCACCTGATCCACCATCTGGCTGATGGTCTGGGCCGCGAGCGGAATGGCGTGGGTCGGGCAGCGTGGCTCCCCGACCCGGGCGAACAGCAGCCGCAGGTAGTCGTAAATCTCAGTGATGGTGCCGACGGTCGAGCGCGGGTTGTGGGAGGTGGACTTCTGCTCGATGGAGATGGCAGGCGACAGCCCCTCGATGTGGTCCACGTCCGGCTTCTCCATCAGGGAGAGGAACTGGCGGGCATAGGCGGAGAGCGACTCCACATAGCGGCGCTGCCCCTCGGCATAGAGGGTATCGAACGCCAGGGAGGATTTGCCCGAACCGGACAGGCCGGTGACCACGATCAGCTTGTCACGTGGCAGGATCAGGTTGATGTTCTTGAGGTTGTGGGTGCGGGCACCCCGGATCACGATTTTTTCCATCTTGTTGCGCGCTCGATACGGGAACCAGAGCGGGCCAGTATGGCATAGAGACTACTGGATGAATAGACAGTCTTTCCTTCCGTGCCCCCTTCCTCAGAGATACTCCTTGGCCCAGCTCACCGCCTGCAACCGGTTCTTGACGTTCAGCTTCTTGAAGACGTTGTAGAGATGGGATTTGACGGTGTGTTCACTCACGAACAGGCTGTCGGCGATCTCGGTGTTGGAGGCCCCCGTCATCAGGTGACGCACGATCTCCTGCTCGCGGGCGGTCAGCAGCGTCTGCTGACGCTGAGGTTGCCCGCTCCCCTTGCGGTAGTAGTCCACCAGGTCGCACAGCAGGTGGCGCGGGATCCAGTACTCCCCCTGCAACACCTTGCGGATGCCGAAGACCAGCCTGTCCAGCGTGTCCTGACGAAAGAAGAGCCCGCTGGTATGGGGCCACATCAGCAGCAGCTCTTTGTTGGTGCTGGTCGGGGCATTGAGCAACACGGCACTGGCCTCGCCAAAGCGCTGGCAGATGGCATTGCTCCACAGCTCCTGCTGGGTCGACTTGAGGTAGTCCAGATCGATCAGCAGCAAGGTTTTGGGGGCGCCCTCTGCAACGTCTGGCAGGTCATTCAGCTCCCCCACCAGCAAGATGGGCAGACCAAGCTCTTCACTGAGGTGACGCTGGAAACGGGAGGCTTGTGCGTTATTTTCGGTGATCAGCACCAGGAGGGAGTCGGGCGTCATCAAGAGAACTTCCTTGCACATTCGAGTCGGGGCTTTTTGGCAAGGAAGAGTACCAATCCCCCTCCTGGCTGCAGCATTAAAAAAGTATTAGACGCATCGGTGGCTCCTTTGAAGCCCAGCAATTTTCCAGCCAATACAATTGGCTAGCACGCCCCCCCCATTTGGGGGGTCAAGTAGTGCCGGTGCGCACCATAACAGCTCCGCCCTCTTCACGCAGCCTGCCCCAGCCGCCTCCCCTTGCTGGTGACACCTGACCTCGGGTAAGTTACTCAGGCTGTGGCGATCCATTGACGCCACAGTGGCAGGGAAGATGTGCGCTCATGCCCGCCAACTGGTACTATGGCGGCCAAACGCTGCGGCCGATCCATGACGCCTCTGCCGGCAAGCTCCGGCGCAGCCAGGACACTGAAGAGAGATGACACCCAGCCAGGGCGCGCATCTCGTTGCAAACAAACACATTATTGAATGGGCCCAGGCATCTGGCCTGGCCGGTATACATAAGGGTGGAAGAGAGATTATGGCCAGTCGAGGCATCAACAAAGTCATTCTGATCGGTAACCTGGGGCAAGACCCGGAAGTGCGCTACATGCCGAGCGGCGGTGCCGTGACTAACATCACCCTGGCCACCTCCGATACCTGGCGCGACAAGCAGACCGGTGAGCAGAAAGAGCGCACCGAATGGCACCGTGTCGTCTTCATGGGCAAGCTGGCCGAAGTGGCCGGCGAGTACCTGAAGAAGGGCTCCCAGGTCTATGTGGAAGGCAAGCTCCAGACCCGCAAATGGCAGGATCAGAGCGGCCAGGAGCGCTACACCACCGAGGTGCTGGTCGACAGCTTCACCGGTGTGATGCAGATGCTGGGTGGCCGTCCGCAGGGCGGTGGCCAGGGCATGGGCGGCCAGTCATCCCAGGGCAACTGGGGCCAGCCGCAACAGGCTGCACCGCAACAGAACATGCAACGTCCTGCTGCCCCGCAGCAGAACATGCAACCGCAAGGCGGTTACGGCCGTCCGGCCCAGCAGCCGCAATCCGCCCCGCCGGTCTACAACGAACCGCCGATGGATTTCGACGACGATATTCCGTTCTAGATCTTGTAAAAGATGAAAGTGTAAGAATAAATCACTTTCACCATCTTGAGTGCAAAGCAACCCAGCAGAAATGCTGGGTTTTTTTATTTTTGCATTTCACTTGCCATCGCGATTTTCAGCACTATAACTTTATGTATGAGGAAAATGTAAGATTAGGATGCACAGTGTACAAGCTAGATAGATTGATTTTTGCAAATGGTGAACGTTATCCAGTCTTAATGGGCAATGATGGTATGCCTCATTTTCTTGCAACCCTCTGGGTGACAACAAAACTTCGTAGCAGCTTGTCGGTGAATACCATTTCAAATCGCCTAGGTGCATTAAAGTGGTTTCTTCAATGGGAAGAAAATAAACACAGAGACCTGTTCTCTGAGTTTCAGAAAGGTAAGTTTCTTAGCGACACTGACATTGACAACATCAGAGAACATCTCAGTCATGATATTTCTCATTTCAAAGGCTTAGCTAAAAGCAAAAAAACCAGAGATAAGGTCATTGATTTATTTAACACCCCAAGACTAATCAGTGTCACCCCCACAGTGGGACGTAATAACATTTACAATCGTGTGACAGCTATTGCAAGTTATTTAGATTTCATTGCTAGAGTAGCTGTACAGAACTGTAATAGCACTAAACTGCTCACAGAAATTAACAGTATGAATAAGCGCATACTTGCTGTTCGCCCTAAAGGCAAAGGTAAGAATGTTTTAGATAAACTAGATGGTAAAGACTTGCCAGATGGATTAATTGAGGAATTTATGGCTGTGGCACAATTTGACCACCCAAAAAATCCGTTCAAACACGCTTCGACAAAAAAGCGAAATCATCTTATGTTTTTACTTTTAAAAGAACTAGGCATACGAAGAGGTGAGTTACTCTCACTATCTATTGAATCGAACTTTCTAATGCTTCACGGCCCCCAAAAATTCATATGGGTAAAACGCCACCATGATGACATATATGATCCTCGCAAAAATCAGCCTGTAGCAAAGACGAAAGAAAGAATGTTGCGAATTAGAGATGAAACTGCGGCACTCATTGATGACTACATCATAAACATACGGGCAAAGACTCCGAACGCGAACAAGCATCCATACTTGTTTGTTACACATAGGAAGGGGAAAACTCAAGGACAGCCAATATCGACCAGCACATTTGACAGTATCATCGTGCCAACAATGAAATCTGTGGATGAGCGGTTCAAATCGATCCACCCACATTATTTTAGGGAAGGTGCGAATAAGCGGGGAAATTCTTCTCGGCTGACTCAGTCATTTCATTTTTTCAGTTTGAGCCGATCTT
>NZ_JAPCIS010000050.1:0-19905 GCF_027707425.1 Aeromonas sp. QDB63 | reverse complement strand
TGGATACCGTGTCTCCTTTCCCGGGGAATGGCTATGGCACAGCGAAGGTGTAGCACTATTGGGATCAGTTATTTAGTCTTGAACGTCTTGGGAATAGCAAGGTTATTTCCTTCTGCATATTTAAATTCCTCTAAGATGCCCCTTATTTTTGTCTGCAACTGTTGATTACTTTTTTCTTCTTCAGTACTGAGCTCAGGTGGTGCTTCAAATCCGTCCAATGTGTATTGCATAGGATCTCTCATCACATAAACCAGAGAGACCCATACTACTCCCATGAGGCCAAATATCAATCTTCAGATGATTTTTTGGCCTAGTCATAAATGGGCTGCGGTTATTGTACGTTTGCTTGCAGGGTAAAGAAGGCGAGGGTGGTCTTCTTGCCGCACTCGAAGCGGATGCTCTCCTCCCCCTGCACCACCAGGGTCTCGCCCGGTGCGACCTGTTGCCCCTGCACGGTGAGCTGGCCCTCCAGCAGGTGGCAGAGGTAGCACTTGTCCGCCTCCAGGGTAAGGCTGAGGGGGAAGGGCAGGTTCAGCACCCGCACGTTGGCGCTGATGCGCGCCGGGTGGTAGATGAGCCCGAGATCCGTCACCTCTTTTTTCAGCAGCTCGCAGCGGGTCTCGTCATCCCCGCTGAAGTGGGCCGCCTCGAAGGTGGCGTAGGGGTGGCCGTTGAGCACGAAACCGGCACCGCTGACGGGCAGCAGGATGCGCTGGTAGCCGGGAAAGTGGGAGAAGCTCCCCGCTTCCTTGATGGGGGCCGAGCTCAGCCGGTAGTCAAAGTCGAGCTTGTCCAGGGTCGAACCAGGGGGAGAGATCAGGATCTGGGCCGTGGTGCCCTGCCTGTTCTTCCAGGGCATTTTCAACTGGTCGGACTCTTTAATCAGGGTGATCACGATGGCGCCTCGGCGGGAAGGGGAGAGTGGGGCCAGTGATACCATCTCCGGGAGTGGCTCACAAGGCGCCGCCAGCGCAGGCCGCGCTGGTTGGCCACAAATCAGGCAGCGGCCCCCCTGACGCTGACCCTAATCGGTTGACTCAAGCCCTTTTTCTATCTTGTCCAGCAGTTGCTGCAACTGCGCTATCTCCGCCGGCGTCAGCAGGGAACACAGCCGTTCGTCGAGCCGTGCGGCCTGCTGCTCCCCCTGGCTGACCCGCTCGCAGGCCAGCGGGGTCAAGGCCAGACAGATGCTGCGTCTGTCAGTGGGATGGGGCCGCTTCTCGATGAGCCCCTGTTTCTCCATCTCCTGCAGCAGGCGCGTCACCTGCGCCTTGTCGCGGCCCGACCGCTGTGCGATGAGCTGCGGCGTGGCGGGATCCAGCGCATGGATCAGTTGCAGCACCTTGTAATGGAGGGGGCTAAGGGCGATCTGTTGTGCCCGAAAATGCTGCGTCATGGCGATTTTGTACTGATCGAGGATCCGGAAGAGGCGGTTTGATAACTTCATGGTTGATAAAGTCAACTTGAAAGGGTTTAATTGATTTTATCAACCATATGGGCAAAAGCCCAGCCCGAGAGGAGATGAAAGATGCCACACACCTATCGTGTACAGGTCCAGGCGCTGGACCGCGAGGTGCCCCCGTTGCAGTTCGACTGCCAGAATCACGACGACATCTTTGCCATCCTGGCGCTCAGCAAGGGGAAGCTGGCCATGTCGGAGCAGGAACATCAGGCGTTTATCGTCGGGTTGAAGCTGTTTGGCGAAGTCATGATGCAGCATCGCAAAGAGGAGCTGTTCAAGGGGTTTCTCCCCCATTTCAAGCAATTCATGGGGCAACTGAAACGCACCGCCAGGGGAGAGGAGGCCGTGGTCGCCCCTTCCGAGTGACTCCTGCCCTGACCCCAGGGGTGAGTGCTCCCGCCAGTATGCCTGATGCAAAGGAAGCCCCGAGGTTGTGATCCCGGTGCTGTCAAAGCGGCGGCGGCCCGCTACACTGGCAGCTCGTTTCACGGAGGACCCATGACCCACAAGATCATTCTGGATACCGATCCCGGCATCGACGATGCCATGGCCATTCTGTTTGCCGAGGCGCACCCTGCCATCGAATTGCTCGCCATCACCACGGTGTTTGGCAATGCCACCATCGAAAATGGCACCCGCAACGCCCTCTGGCTCAAGCAAAAATATGGCATGAAGGCGGACGTGGCCCGGGGCGCCGCCGCGCCGCTGCTGCGCGAGCCCGTGGGGCCGACGACAGTGGTGCACGGCCCGAGCGGCTTTGGCGACGTCCAGGCGGGGGAGGTGACCCTCATCCCGGATCCCCGCCCGGCCTGGCAATACATCGTCGAGACGGTGAAGGCCCACCCCGGCGAGATCACGCTAGTGACCATCGGGCCCCTCACCAACCTGGCGCTGGCGCTCGAGGCGGCCCCCGAGGTAGCCACCCTGGTGAAAGAAGTGGTCGTGATGGGCGGCGCCTTTGGCGTCAACGGCCATCGCGGCAACGTGACCCCCTATGCCGAGGCCAATATCCACGACGATCCCGATGCGGCGGACCGGGTCTTCACCGCCCCCTGGCCCCTAGTGATCATCGGGCTCGACGTCACCCAGCAGAGCATCTTCACCGCCGACTATCTGGATGCCCTGCGGGATGATGCGGGGGAGCCGGGCCGCTTCCTGTGGGATGTCAGCCGCTTCTACCTGCGCTTCTATTCCGAGCGCATCGGCATGGCGGGGTGCCATGTGCACGATCCCTCCGCCATCGCCTATGTGATCGATCCTGCGCTGTTCACCCTGCGCAAGGGGCCGGTGCGGGTCATCACCGAGGGGCCCGCCATCGGCCATACCCTGCAAAAGTTTGACGACACCCGCCATCCCCATGACGAGTGGGCCCAATGCCCGGCCCAGCAGGTCGGGGTTGCGGTGCGGGATCAGGCCCTGCTCGCCCTCTATCGGGATACCCTGGTGGCCTGGGGCAAGGGGCGCCGATAAGGCCCGGCAGTGAGTGAAAGCGTGATGGCGGCCGGGTCATGGTGGGGCGCCCCCGGTTATACTGGCGAACATCGGGTTGACGGGAGGAAGACGCAATGGCCTGGTTGTCTCTGTTGGTGGCGATAGCCCTGATCGGGTGGTTGATGACGCTGGGGCGCGGTGCCCTGTTCGAGGTCCGGCTCGCGCCGGGCAAGGTGGTGGTGAAGCGGGGCTCGGTGCCGCCGCGCTTTGTGACCCAGGCGACCCAGATCCTGCACCATGAGCCGGTGCGCGGGCGCATCCTGGGTCTGCGGGACGGCAACGGGGTGAGGCTGGTCTTCTCCCGCTCCATCCCCGAGCCCGTGGCCCAGCGCCTGCGCAACATCTTCCCCTACGGGGATTATCGGGGGCTCTCCCCGAGCCCTGACGGGCGAAAATCACGCTGAGCGGTCGCCGTGGCGACCCTCATTTCCAGACGCCGGGCCCTGTGCCCGGCGTCTGCGTTTTCAGCGTTTCGCCAGGAGGCCCTGTTGCGGTCAGCGCGGCCCTTGCAAGGGCCTGATCGCCTCGACTAGAAAGTCGATGAAGGCACGGGTCTGGGGTTTGAGGAAGCGGCCGCCACGAAACACCGCGTGGATCTCGTCCTGGCGATCCTCGTAGGGGGAGGCGAGCCACTCTGGCAGCAGCGGCAGCAGGGTGCCCTCGTCGATGCTTTGCTGCACCATCCAGCTCGACAGCAGCAGCACGCCGCATCCCGCGAGGGCGGCGCAGAGCAGGGGCGTGCCCCCGACCGAGGCAAGGTTGCCCTGCACCGCCACCTTCTCGCGCTCCGTGCCCTGCTGGAAGTACCAGTGCTGGCGCTGGCGCCCATGGCCGCGAATGAGGCAGTTGTGGTGGGCCAGCTCGGCGGGATGAGCAGGTTCGCCATGGCGGGCCAGATAGGCGGGGGAGGTGACCAGCAGCGAGCGGTTGGTGAGCAGATGGCGAGTGTGCAGGCTGCTGTCGGCGGGCTTGCCGATGCGCACCGCCACGTCCACGTTCTCGGCATCGAGATCCACCATGCGGTTGTCCAGCGCAACCTCCAGGCGCACCCCGGGGTAGCGGGCGAGGAAGTCGGGCAGGCGGGGAGAGAGCCAGGATGCGCCGAAGCTCTCGAACACCGAGACCCGCAGCGGCCCCTCTGGCGCCACCGAGAGGGGTTGCAGGGATTGCACCAGCTGATCCGCCTCCTCCAGCAGGGGCAGGGAGCGGGCGAGAAAATAGGCGCCCTGCTCGGTCAGCACCAGTTGGCGGGTGCTGCGCTTGAAGAGCGGGATCCCGAGCTGCTGCTCCAGGGCGTCGATGGCACGGGTCACGGAGGAGGGGGCCTGCTTGAGGGCGCGGGCGGCACGGGAGAAACTGCCCGATTCCACCACCTGGGCCAGGATGCGGATGCGATCCAGCATGGATTCACCTTTGCGATAAACGCAAAACTGTTGCAGGTTATGACGATATTCTAATCAACAATGAAAAAGTGAACAATCAGCTCACCGCCCCATCCGGGGTCCATCACCGGAGTCTTGCCATGTCACACCGTATCCAGCTCGCCAACCAGGTGCCCGCCGCCGTCTCGGCCATGATGGGCCTTGAGTCCTACCTCGGGGGCACCGACATTCCCCTGTCGCTCAAGGAGCTCATCAAGCTGCGCGCCTCCATGATCAACGGCTGCGCCTACTGCATCGAGATGCACGCCGACGTGGCGATGAAGCACGGGGAGAGCGCCCAGCGTCTGCTGGCGCTGGCCGCCTGGCAGGAGTCGCCGCTGTTCGACGCCCGGGAGCGGGCGGTGCTGGCCCTGACCGACGAGGTGACCCTGATCGCCGACAAGGGGCTCACGACGCAGACCTATGAGGCGGCGCTGGCCCAACTGGGGGAAACCCTGCTGGCCCAGTGCCTGATGCAGGTGGTCACCATCAACGCCTGGAACCGGATCGCCGTGGCGACCCGGATGGAACACGATCACTCCTGACTCCGACTCCGACTCCGAGTGAGGGAGAGAAAACGATTGTCAACGGGCCCGCACAAGGGCCCGTTTTGTTACGAAGTGTGCCTTCTGGCGCCAGGGGTTGCGACCGTTGTCGGGGGACGGGAAGTTAATCATACATTCGTTTGATTAATTATTTTTTTAATCTTCCCAGAAAAATACCCATCCAGATCAAGGTGTGGAGAAATGACCTGTGAGTCGAAAAGGGGCTGTATGGCTCTTTTTTGATCGCAATGGCGGGTTAAAAACAGACCAGATGGATCTTTTTGGTTAATTGGTGGTCACTTTTGGTGGCGCAAGAGATTAACGGAAGATGAATTGCCGCGGTGTAACTTGAATAAATTGGTCATTGTCAAGGGATTAACATCTGATACCGCTTTCCATCACCTTTTGAACATTTTTGGGATTAATTTTTCATGTTGTTCACATGCCGGTCTGATGCAATAAAATACTGCATTTTTTTATACCAATAAGCCTTCAAAAGATGAGGACATTGCATGAGACTCTTTGATGTGAAGAGGGGCTTGGGCGCTTTGCTGCTGCTCGCGACCGCCAGCTTGCTGAGTGGCTGCGACATGGCACTGATGAGCCCCAAGGGGCAGGTCGGTATGGAGCAGAAGTCACTGATACTCACCGCACTCGGCTTGATGCTGATCGTGGTGGTGCCCGTGATTGTCATGGCGGTGGCGTTCGCCTACAAATACCGGGCGTCCAACACCAGTGCCACCTATGCGCCGGACTGGGCCCACTCCAACAAGATTGAGGCAGTCGTCTGGACTGTACCCGTCATCATCATCGTCATCCTGGCGGTGATCACCTGGAAAACTTCCCACTCCCTCGACCCCTACAAGCCGCTGGAATCGGACGTCAAACCGGTTCAGGTGGATGTCATTTCCCTGGACTGGAAGTGGTTGTTCGTCTATCCGGAGCTGGGCATTGCGTCGGTCAACGAGCTGGCCTTCCCGGTCAACACCCCGGTCAACTTCCGGGTGACCTCCGACACCGTGATGAACTCCTTCTTCATCCCGCAACTGGGCGGCCAGATCTACGCCATGGCCGGCATGCAGACCAAGCTGCACCTGATTGCCAACGAGGCGGGCGAGTACAAGGGCATCTCCGGCGGTTACAGCGGTGCCGGTTTCTCCGGCATGAAGTTCAAGGCCATCGCGACCCAGGACCAAGCCGGTTTCGACGCCTGGGTAGCCAAGGTGAAGGCCTCTTCCAAGGCCCTGAGCACCATGGATGAGTTCAATGCCCTGGCCAAGAAGAGCGAAAACCACCCGGTGGAGTACTTCGCCAGCGCCGATCCCAAGCTGTTCGTCAACATCATCAACAAGTTCATGGGCGGCATGTCCCATGGTGGTCACGCCACCCCGGCTGCGGGCTCCGCGGATCACGAGGGCATGAACCACGAGGCCATGAACCATGACGCCGCCCCGAAAGCGGGTGCCATGGACCACGAAGGGATGAACCATGAGGCCTCGCAAGAGGACGCCATGGAGAACCAGGCCATGAACCATGACGCCCATGCCGGACACATGGCCATGTCGGCCGACAAGAGTGTGAAAGCAGGATCCGAGGAATAATCGATGTTTGGAAAATTGACACTCGAGGCTATTCCGTACCATGAACCCATCATCATGGTCACGATAGCCGGTATCATTCTGGGGGGCCTGGCCATCGCCGGTCTCATCACTTACTACGGCAAGTGGCAATATCTGTGGAAAGAGTGGCTGACCTCGGTCGACCACAAACGCCTCGGTATCATGTATCTCATTCTGGGCATGGTCATGCTGCTGCGTGGCTTTGCCGACGCCGTGCTGATGCGTGGCCAGCAGGTCATCGCCTCCGGGGGTGGCGAAGGCTACCTGAACGCCCATCACTACGACCAGATTTTCACCGCCCACGGCGTCATCATGATCTTCTTCGTGGCCATGCCGCTGGTGATCGGTCTGATGAACATCGTGGTGCCGCTGCAAATCGGTGCCCGTGACGTGGCCTTCCCCTTCCTGAACAACCTGAGCTTCTGGTTCACCGCCGCGGCCGTGGTGCTGATCAACGTCTCCCTCGGGGTCGGTGAATTCGCCCAGACCGGCTGGCTGGCCTATCCGCCCTTGTCGGGGCTGGAGTTCAGTCCCGGGGTCGGGGTCGATTACTGGATATGGAGTCTGCAGATTTCGGGTCTGGGGACCCTGCTGACCGGCGTGAACTTCTTCGCCACCATCATCCGCATGCGTGCCCCTGGCATGACCATGATGCGCCTGCCGGTCTTCACCTGGACCGCCCTGTGTGCCAACATCCTGATCATCGCCTCCTTCCCGATCCTGACCGTCACCATCGCCCTGCTCACCGCAGACCGCTACCTGGGTACCCATTTCTTTACCAATGACATGGGTGGCAACATGATGATGTACATCAACCTGATCTGGGCCTGGGGTCACCCCGAGGTGTACATCCTGGTGCTGCCGGTGTTCGGGATCTTCTCCGAAGTGGTGGCGACCTTCTGCAAGAAGAAGCTGTTCGGTTACACCTCCCTGGTGTGGGCAACCGTGGCGATCACCGTGCTGTCGTTCATCGTCTGGCTGCACCACTTCTTCACCATGGGGTCCGGCGCCAACGTGAATGCCTTCTTCGGCATCACCACCATGATCATCTCCATCCCGACCGGGGTGAAGATCTTCAACTGGCTGTTCACCATGTACCGCGGTCGCATCGAGTTCACCTCGCCCATGCTGTGGACCGTCGGCTTCATCATCACCTTCACCGTGGGTGGCATGACCGGGGTACTGCTCTCCGTGCCGGCCGCCAACTTCGTGCTGCACAACAGCCTGTTCCTCATCGCCCACTTCCACAACGTCATCATCGGCGGCGTGGTGTTCGGCTGCTTCGCCGGTATCACCTACTGGTTCCCGAAAGCGTTCGGCTTCAAGCTGGATGACGTCTGGGGCAAGCGTGCCTTCTGGTGCTGGATCACCGGCTTCTTCGTGGCCTTCATGCCGCTCTACGTGCTGGGCTTCATGGGCATGACCCGTCGTGTCAGCCAGAACATCGATCCCGAGTTCCACGGCTGGCTGGTGGTCGCCGCCTGCGGCGCCGGTCTGATTGCCCTGGGCGTGCTGTGCCAGGTCATCCAGATCGTGGTCAGCATCCGCGACCGCGAGAAGAACCGCGACCTGACCGGCGATCCCTGGGGTGGCCGTACCCTGGAGTGGGCGACGTCCTCTCCGCCGCCGTTCTACAACTTCGCCATCGAGCCGAAGGTCACCGGTCTGGACGCCTTCTGGGAAGCCAAGGCTGACGGCAGCGCTTACAAGAAGCCTGCCCAGTATGCCCCCATCCACATGCCGAAGAACTCCGGTGCCGGTGTCATCATCGCCGCCTTCAGCGTGGTGTTCGGCTTTGCCATGATCTGGCACATCTGGTGGATGGCCATCGCCGGCTTCATCGGCATGATCGCCACCTGGATCATCCACAGCTTCAACGACGATGTGGACTACTACGTACAGGTTGACGAGATCGAGCGCATCGAAGGTCAGCATTTCGACAACATCAACAAGGTGGCTTAATTCCATGGCGACTGACGTACTACATCACTCTCACGGTGCCCATGAGGATGGGCACCACGATGCCGGTGCCACCAAGGTATTCGGTTTCTGGATCTACCTGATGAGTGACTGCATCCTGTTCGCGACCCTGTTCGCGACCTATGCGGTCCTGGTCAACGGCACTGCCGGCGGCCCCACCGGCAAGGACATCTTCGAACTGCCGTTCGTGTTCGCCGAAACCATGCTGCTGCTGCTGAGCTCCATCACCTTCGGGTTCGGCATGCTGGCCATGAACAAGAACAAGGTCGCAGCAGTCAACACCTGGCTGTTCGTCACCTTCCTGCTGGGTGCCGGCTTCATCGCGATGGAAATCTACGAGTTCCATCACCTGATCGTGCACGAGGCGGGCCCGGATCGAAGCGGCTTCCTCTCTGCCTTCTTCACCCTGGTGGGGACCCACGGTATCCACGTGACCAGCGGCCTGGTCTGGATCATCGTGATGATGGTGTCGATCACCAAGAAGGGGCTGACCGAGCGCAACCGCACTCGCCTGATGTGCCTGAGCCTGTTCTGGCACTTCCTCGACGTGGTATGGATCTGCGTCTTCACCGTGGTCTATCTGATGGGGGTCATGTAAATGAGTCATTCCGTTGACAATCACGGCGCCAGCCACGGCAGCGTCAAGTCCTACATGATCGGTTTCGTGCTGTCACTCATCCTGACCGCCGTGCCGTTCTGGATGGTGATGGACGGCTCCGCCTCCCACGCCGTGGTGCTCGGCACCGTGGTGGCCATGGCGGTGGTGCAGATCTTCGTACACCTGGTCTACTTCCTGCACATGAACACCTCCTCCGAGGAGCGCTGGAACCTGGTGGCACTGGTCTTTACCGTGCTCATCATCGCCATCGTGGTCGTGGGTTCCCTGTGGATCATGTACAACCTCAACATCAACATGATGGTTCACTGAGCGGGTTGATGATGATGAAGCAATACCTGCAAGTGACCAAGCCGGGCATCATCTTCGGCAACCTCATCTCGGTTATCGGGGGATTCCTGCTGGCCTCGAAGGGGAGCCTGGATGTGCCCCTGTTCATCCTGACCATGGTGGGGGTGTCACTGGTGGTGGCCTCCGGTTGCGTGTTCAACAACTACATCGACCGGGACATCGACTGCATCATGGAGCGCACCAAGAACCGCGCCCTGGTGCGGGGGCTCATCGCCCCCGGTGTCTCCCTCTGGTATGCGACGGCGCTGGGCGTTGCGGGCATTGCACTGCTCTACTTTGCGGCCAATCCGTTGGCCGCCTTGCTGGCGGTGCTGGGCTTCCTGGTTTATGTGGGGGTCTACAGCCTCTACATGAAGCGCCACTCGGTCTATGGCACCCTGGTCGGCAGCCTCTCCGGCGCCGCGCCGCCGGTCATCGGCTACTGTGCGGTGAGCGGGCAGTTCGACTCGGGGGCCCTGATCCTGCTGGCGATCTTCAGCCTGTGGCAGATGCCGCACTCCTATGCGATCGCCATCTTCCGCTTCAAGGACTACCAGGCCGCCAACATCCCGGTGCTGCCGGTGGTGAAGGGGATCCCGGTGGCCAAGCTCCACATCACCCTCTACATCCTGGCGTTCATGGTGCCGACCCTGATGCTGTTCCTCGGCGGCTACGCCGGTTACAAGTATCTGGTGGTGGCCACCGCGGTGAGCGTCTGGTGGCTGGGGATGGCGCTGTCGGGCTACAAGGCGGCGGTGGACGACTCCCTCTGGGCGCGCAAGCTGTTCATGTTCTCCATCGTCACCATTACTTGCCTGAGCGTGATGATGTCGGTGGACTTCCAGCCGGACGCAGCGCCGGTGCTGGTGAGCATGCTGCCCTGATAGTGTGAACTGCACCCCTGAAATGCATGAAATCCAGAGCCGGGAATCTTCCCGGCTCTGCTATTATGGGCGCCGCCCTGCGAGGGGCATCGCCGATTTTTCGGGGCGGCCGGGCGCCTGTCACCCCTTTCTTTCTCTCTTCTTTTTGACTCATCGAGGCCCTCATGAATGATTTCACCATGACGAGGGGCGAGCGACGCGCGACCTGGGCGCTCGGCTCCGTCTTCTCGCTGCGCATGCTCGGCATGTTTATGGTGCTGCCGGTGCTGACCACCTACGGCATGTCCCTGGCGGGCGCCTCCGAGGCGCTCATCGGGCTTGCCATCGGCATCTACGGCATGACCCAGGCCCTGTTCCAGATCCCCTTCGGCCTGCTCTCCGACAAGGTGGGGCGCAAGCCCCTCATCGTCGGCGGCCTGCTGATGTTTGCCCTTGGCAGCGTCATCGCCGCCCTGAGCGACGCCATCTGGGGGGTCATCGTCGGGCGCGCCCTGCAAGGGAGCGGCGCCATCTCCGCCGCCGTCATGGCGCTCCTGTCGGATCTCACCCGGGAGCAGAATCGCACCAAGGCCATGGCCTTCATCGGGGTGAGCTTTGGCATCACCTTCGCCATCGCCATGGTGACCGGCCCCCTCATCACCCATGCCCTGGGCTTGTCCGGCCTGTTCTGGCTCATCGCCCTGCTGGCCCTGGCCGCCATCGCCATGGTGCTCTGGGTGGTGCCGACCCCGGCGGCCCACCTGCAAAATCGCGAGTCCGCCATGGTGCGAGGCAGCTTTCGTACCGTGCTCACCAACCCTCGCCTGCTCAAGCTCAACCTCGGCATCCTCTGCGTCCACACCCTGCTGATGTCGAGCTTCGTGGCCCTGCCGCCCCTGCTGGAGCGTGCGGGCCTGCCCCGTGACAGCCAGTGGCAGGCCTATCTGGTCACCATGCTGATCGCCTTCGTGAGCGTGGTGCCCTTCATCATCTATGCCGAGAAGCACCGCCAGATGAAGCGGGTCTTCATCGGGTGCGTGGTGGTGATGCTGGCCGCCGAGCTGGTGCTCTGGCAGAGCGGCCAGCAGCTGTGGGGTCTGCTCGCCGGGTTGCAGCTCTTCTTCATCGGCTTCAACGTGATGGAGGCGCTGCTGCCGTCTCTCATCAGCAAGGAGTCCCCGCCGGGCTACAAGGGCACCGCCATGGGGGTCTACTCCACCAGTCAGTTCCTCGGGGTCGCCATCGGCGGCAGTCTCGGCGGCCTGCTCTACAGCCTGGGGGGCGGCCCCCTGGTGTTTGGCGGTTGCGCCGCCCTGGCCCTCGCCTGGCTCGGGGTGAGCCTCACCATGGCCGAGCCCCCCTATGTGAGCAGCCTGCGCATCGTGCTGCCGGAAGGGGTCGAGGCCACCCCGGCCCTGGAGCAGCGGATCCGCGCCTGCGAGGGGGTAAGCGACGTGCTGCTGGTGCGCGAGGAACACTCCCTCTACGTGAAGGTGGACAGCAAGCGCCTGACCCGCAGCGATCTGGAGCGGCTGGTCTCTTTGTGATGGCTGGCTGCGCGGGGCGGCGCAGAGCGCGGGCTGAAGGGCGGCTGCTATGCTGAGATCCTCACTCACAGGAGGAACCTCTGATGTCATACGTGGACGGATTCGTGCTCGCCGTGCCGACGGCCAACAAGCAGGCCCTGATCGATCATGCGGGGCAGTTTGACCCCATCTTCCTCGAATACGGCGCCACCCGGGTGCTGGAGTGCTGGGGGGACGACGTGCCCCACGGCAAGCAGACCGACTTTTACCGGGCGGTGGCGGCCAGGGAGGATGAAACCGTGGTCTTCTCCTGGGTGGAGTGGCCGAGCAAGGCGGTGCGGGACGACGCCATGGGCAAGATGATGCAGGACCCCAGGATGGACCCCGCCAATCCCCTGCACCAGACCATGCCGTTTGATGGCGCCCGCATGATTTTCGGAGGCTTCACCACCGTGCTGGAGCTCAAGGGCTGAGACCTGCCATCGGGGCTTCACCCTGGTGGCCGGAGCGCAAGGGCCGATAGCAACACCCAGGCCCGTCAGATGATGAAAAAGCCCGCCAGCCGGCGGGCTTTTTGCTGGGCGCCATGCCGGGGGATCAGCGCTCCACCAGCGGGGCCGAGCGGTAGCTCCACAGGCCATAGGTGCGCAGGGCGTCCCGGTAGATGCCAAGCAGCTCCTCCGGGCTTGCCTTGGCCAGGGCCGAGAGGGGCTTGTCCGGGTAGGCGACGCTGTCGATGCGGATGTTCGCCGGGCCGCTCTGCCAGCAGGCGATTTCCAGCAGGGTCTGGCCCCGGCGCACATGGCTCGCCGAGCTCACCAGGGTGGCGAACTCAATCTCGTGGCGGGCGAGGGCATAGCCGCTGTAGAGGGCGTTCTCCACCGTGCTGGTGGCGTAGTTCTCCTCGATGATACGGGAGCGGTCGATGCCCTTTTTCGCCAGCCAGTCCGCCATCAGCTTGCCCTCGGTCTGGCGGTTCTGGGGCACGCCGCCGGTGAGGATGACGAGGGCTGCCGGATCGGCCTGGGCCAGGGCGCGGGTGGTCTCGAGGCGTCCCAGCAGAATGTCGTGCATGGAGCCATCGGGATTGAGGGCATAGCCCAGGGTGACGATGGCGCGGCGCCCCTTCTTCTCGCCCCGTCCCTGACGTTCCTTGAGGGGGGTGGCGACCACCCTGTCCACGGTGGCGAACAGCCGCTGCAAGTCGGCGGCGCGACCGGCATTGAGCTCGCCGACCCGCTTGAGGTAGCCATCGGATTTGGCCTGGTTGCCCTTGAAGCGCTGCCAGGTGGCCAGATAGGTGTTGATGTCCAGATCGTCCGGGGCGGCGGTGAGGGCCTGCTCGAACAGGGCGATGGCCCTGTCCACGTTGCCGTTGTAGATCTGGGCGTTGGCCGCCGAGATGAGCAGATCGGTGCGATAGGGCTCGAGCTGGTGGGCCTCCAGCAGCAGGGTGGTCACCTGCTCCATGTTGCTCGGCATCTTGGCGGTGAAGCCCGCATCGGAGACCCGGGCAGGGGAGTGGAAGATGCGGGCGGCGTCTGCCAGCAGTTGATCCACCACCTGGCGCTTGCTGATGAACTGCTCGTAATTCTGCTCCTTTTGCAGGGAGCGCACCGGGGCGGCCCAGGCATCGAATGAGACAACGAGCGGCAGCGTCAGCAGGCTGGTGAGGGTCAGGGCAATCGCGGTTTTATTCATCATGGGGCTCCCTGTGGGGTGCGGGGCGCGATGCCGTGGCTCGTCCCCTGAATGCTTTTCCAATAAAAACAGATGCTTGGTTTGCTGCCTACTCTACTCCCTTCCCGATGAAAAAAACGTGAACCGTTCCGGTTATCCCGATGCCCCCCTCAGCGCAGCCCCAGACGCGCCTGCAGGAAGGCCAGCCAAGCCGCCACCTTGGCGGGCAGGTGGCGGCGCTTGGGATAGACGCACCAGATGCCGTGCTCGGGCAGGGCATGGTCTGGCAGGACGGGCATCAGCCGCCCGGCGGCGAGATCCCGCGCCACGATGAAGTCCGGCATGTTGCCGATGCCAAGCCCCGCCAGCAGCGCGGTGTGGATGGCATCGCTGTTGTTGACCTCGAAATTGCCCCTGGGGGTGATGGCCACCTCTCCTTCGGGCCCGTGTAGCCGCCACTGGGTGCCGCCGCGAAACAGGGAGTAGAAGAGGCAGTTGTGGCGCTCGAGATCCGCCGGGGTGCGGGGCGTACCGGCCTGCGCCAGGTAGGCGGGGGCGGCGCACAGGGTGCTGAGACAGGGGGCGAGGCGGCGGGCGACCAGGCTCGAATCCTCCAGCTCGCCGATGCGCACCGCCACGTCGAACCCCTCGGCCACCAGATCCTGCCGGGCGTCGCTCATCTCCAGCTGCAACTGCACCTCGGGGTGGAGGGCGAGAAACTCGGGGACAAGGGGGGCGATGTGGCGCCGGCCATAGACCATGGGCACCGTCACCCGCAGCAGGCCGCGGGGGGCCGATTGCAGGGCGCCGATGGCATCTTCCCCGTCGCTGGCCAGGCGCACTGCATGGCGCACCGTCTCGAAGTAGCGCTCCCCCGCCTCGGTGAGGGTGAGGGAGCGGGTGGTGCGATAGAGGAGCTGGCAGCCGAGGGCCTGCTCGAGCTGGCTCACCTTCTTGCTCAGCACCGACTTGCTGAGGCCGAGCTGACGGGCGGCGCCGGAGAAGGTGCCCGACTCCACCACGGCGACGAAGGCGGGGAGCAGGGCGAAGGCTTCCTGGTTCATGTTGTTCTCGATATGGAAACAATGTTGTTCCAGTATGGTAGATTATCCCCAAATCAAAAACAATTTACCCTGCTCGTCAGTTCAACCAAGGAGCAACCCCATGATCCCCCCGCTTGTTGACCGCGGCCCCGGCCGCCCCGCCCTCGGCCAGACACTTGGCCAGACCCTGGGTGCCCTGGCCGCCTTCGCCGCCGGCCTGCTGCTGGCGCTGATGATCGCCCAGAACGGCGCCCTGTCCCGCGCCACCGACCCCTGGCTCGCGAGCTGGCTGGCCCACGGGGTCGGCAGCCTGGTGGCCGGGCTCCTGTGGTGGCTCTCCCCAAGGCCCCCGACGCCGGAGGCGGCCCCGCTCTGGGCCTGGCTCGGCGGTCTGCCGGGGGCGCTCACCGTGGTACTGGCGGCCCTGTGCCTCAACTCGCCCCTCGGCATGGCGGGCACCCTGGCCTGCGATGGCCTCGGCTGGCTCGGACTGGCTCGCCGCCGCCCCTCGGGAAAAGACGCGCTCGCCGCCCTGCTGGTGATGGCCGGCGCACTGCTTATCGTGCTGCGTTAGGAGAGACACCATGACCCTATTGATCCTGCTGGGACTGCTGAACGGCGTGGCGGTGAGCCTGTCGCGCACCCTCAATGGCCGCCTCGCCAGCGCCCGGGGCGCCATGACGGCGTCGCTGGCCAACCACCTGCTCGGCTTCGGGCTGCTCGGCGTCCTGCTCATCCTCAAAGGGGCACCCTGGGAGCGGCTCGCCGGGCTCGATCCCTGGCTGCTGCTCGGCGGGGTGCTGGGGGCGCTGTTCGTCGCCATCAGCAGTTGGGCCATCGGCCGGATCGGCGCCCTGGCCTGCGCCCTGCTCATCGTCACGGGCCAGCTGGCGGGAGGCGCACTGCTCGATGCCCTGGCCGGACGGCTGGCCGCAAGTGATCTGCTCGGCATCCTGCTGGTGCTGGCGGGGGCTGCGCTGCAACGCTGGCAGGGCGGCAAGTCGCGCTCCCGAGGGTGAGTGATGCGGTGATGGTCTGGGTAAACCGGCAGGGATGACAAGAGTGTCGCCCTGCCTGGATGCCAAAGGCGGCTCGCCTGTCGGCTCAGGGCCCAGATGAAAAGGAAAAGGCGAAAGAAAGGGAGGGAAAGGAAGAAACAGGAAGGCAACAGAGAGCAATGAAAGAGAGGCGCCTGTAACCCTGGGCCGCCCTCAACAGCAGAACACCGGCGCAAGGCCGGTGTTCTGAACAGCATGGCGGCGGGCCCGGCGGGGCGCGCGGTCAGGGCCGCTTAGGCGTAGAAAGCCTCGACGGTGCCCTTGACGGTGATCAGCATGGGGTTGCCGTAGCGATCCTTGGCCTTGGGGGAGGGGATCTTCACCCAACCTTCGCTGATGCAGTACTCCTCGACATTGGTGCGCTCCTTGCCGTTCACGCGAATGCCGATCTCGTGCTGGAAGCACTCCGCCACATGGTGCGGGCTGCGCGGGTTGGCCGCCAGACGGTCGGGCAGTGCAGGTTTGTTGTCGCTCATTTTATTTACCTGAGTGTGATAAAAAGTGGGTCATTGTAGGCAATGCCCGTCATGGGCTCAAGGCTGGGTTGCGTCCCATGGGGGGGACTAGGTCTGGCTACAGTTGCAGCTCGGGCAACAGCGTCGCCTGCGCCTGAAAATGGTGGCAACGGTGCTCAACGTCGTCTCTGTAACGTGCCAGATAAGCCAGCTCGGCGGGATTGTCTGTCTCAACCAGGGCGATGGCGGCATCAAGCTGATGCAGTATGTCGCTGGCCATCTTGTGCAAGGTCTGCTGCAACAGGCGTTTGGGCAGCTCGCATGCCTCGGCCATCTCCAGCAACTGCCATGCGTTGACCGCCTCGGGAGCAAACTCGTCGCCTATGGCCATGGCCAGATGCTGGTTGAACTCGGGGTAAAGCCCCACATTGACCAGATCGTACCAGGGGGTGGGCATCAGCCCTGCTTTTGATACGAAGAAGCTGTAGTTCTTGCCGTGGGCATCGTGGTTGTTGACGCAGAGGTTGAAGAGCAGCCATTGCAGCATGTCCAGTCTGGCCTGCGCCGGATTGACACAGAGGGCGCTGAGACTGAACAGCCGTGGCAGGCTCACCCCTTCCCGAATATGGGCCACGTCCCGCCCGTCACCGAAGTTGCGTTCATATTTTCGGGCGACGGGAAACCCCAGCCCCTGACAGGCATCGATCATGTGACGACGGCGTACCCTCAAGCCATCCTCGTCAAGGCGCCGATCGAACCGTTCCACCAGCAAGCTTCGGTGGGACTTATCGCCTTGGCCGACCCTGTGCAGTTCGACCCGCGCCACCGGCATGCCCAGCAGTGCGGCCAGTCGCATGGTCACGAACTCATTGATCACCAGATGAGGGTGATGCTCGAACTTGAGGAGGTGGGTGGAACAGAGCTCGCCCTCGCCAAATCCCAGCGTCCCCTCGAGTCGCAGCAGGTTGAGCTTGGCCTGCACGCCCGCAACCGAGAGGCGGGGGCGACCATCCCAGACTTCCAGCGGCCAGATCTCGGGCTGATCGAGGCGCAGCAACAGCTCTTTCGGGGTGATGGGGCGAAAATGGGTGGGGACGTCGGGCTCTGCGCGCAGGGTAAAGGTGACCGCCCCTGAGACATCGCGACCGATGCCGTGGATCAGGGCAAAGAGATTGCTGCGCGAAACGGAGAGCGCCTCAATCAGGTGCTCCAGCCCGCGATTTTCAGGCAGCAAGTTGCCGAGATACGCCCGGATCTGGGCGCTGCTGGCCGAACCATCCAGCGCCAGCGGCGGGGAGAGCGGGAAGCCACGCGCCTGCCACTCAGGTGTATAGCCGAGCTGAAACGCATCCCGGCTGGAGTCATATTCGAGATGGCCGATCAGCTGGTTACCCAGCCGAAGTTCCAGCCGATGGTGCTCAGAACCACCCATCATCACCGACCTCGGGTTGGCTGTTGCCGCTCGCTACCTGTGAGCCCATTTCCTGCACCAGTTGCAAGCGCAGCCCCAGCGCCTTCATCACCTGCAACAGGGTCGAGAGGTAGACATCCCCCCCTTTTTCAATCTTGATCAGGGTCTTCTTGGAGATACCGCACAGTGAGGCCGTCACCTCCTGGGTCATCCTGGCGGCTTTGCGTCTCTCGCGGATCGCCAGCCCCAGCGAGGCGGGATCCAGTGCTTTCGGGCCGGTTTGCAACGATGCGTCTGCCATCATGATCACGAAAAAAAGTGTAGGTTGTTACACCTTAACTCATGGTAAGAGCAAACAGCAATTAAAAGTGTACGATAGTGCACTTTTGATGGTTCTGGTACTGGTTGCAAGATAAAAGTGTAGAGGAGTCTACAAAGCTGTTGGCGATTCACATAGTTACAACACTATCTCCTCCACAGTGGAGTAGGGACTAGTGTCTGGATGTATGGAGTTAAATCCGATCACATCGTAAGTCAATTTTTAATAAAGATTCATATGGTAATGCCGATAGTAATTGAAGACTAGATTGAATCTTAGACTCTGCGGCAAGGACACTATGTTACTCTCAATTCGCACCAATAGTACTGCAATAGCTGCACAACGTAATCTTAGTAGTCTGATGGGGTCTTTTGACTCATCTCTCAAGCGTTTATCTTCGGGCTTGCGTATCAACAGCGCAGCAGATGATGCTGCGGGACTTCAGATCAGTAATCGTCTGACAAGCGAAATCAATGGTAGCAATGGAGCGATTCGAAATATCAATGATGCCATCTCCGTTATCAATGTTGCTGATGGGGCAATGGACGAGTCGATGAATCTCATGCAGCGTATGCGTACACTTGCTCTGCAGGCTGGTAGTGGCATCAATTCGGCAGATGACCGGGCAGCACTCAATATGGAGTTCCAGCAGATGCGTTTGGAAATGGATCGGATCGCAACCAAGACAACTTTTGCTGGACAGAGCCTATTGGCCGGGACATATGAAGGGGTGTTTTCTATAGGAGCTTATGCTGGTCAAAACATGGTCATCACAGATATGAATGCGCAAACCAAAAACCTTGGAGAAATGGTTTGGCAGTCTCGCAGTCCAACCAGCAGTAAACCTGGTGCTCACAGCATTGATGGTCTTCAGTTAGGTGCCCAACCTATCACACTCAACGGCGTGACGTTCGACACAAACTATCCAACGCTAGAAGCGTTTGTTGCTGACATCAATAGCACTAGCTTCCCAAATAACCAGAGCCCGATAGAAGCTGTACAGCACCCATTCTCGGTAAGATCGTCAATCGATCTGTCCACTCTTCCTTCCTATATCGATATCGAAGGACAGACGGTGGATTTGACAACGGGCATCGACATGACTGGCTGGGATCCTGTGAACCCCACGTCGGAAAATAGTTGGTTGATGGCAACGGTCGTCCATCGGATCAACATTGCGGCACAATCTGCAGGTCTTGGATTTTCCGTCAGTGGTTCGTATAACAACAACCCTGCTAATAATCAGCTTACGATATATAGCTCTCAAGGAAATAGCCTTACTCTGGCAAATGGCAGCATTCATCCACCCCAGCCACCCCAGCCTGCACCTCCGGCTCCTCCTATTCCACCAATCTCTGCTAATCCGTCACTTTCTGCCCTTCTCACGGATGTGAGTAGTACAACTTATATTGGACAACTTGAACTGAGCTCATCAGGTACTCGATATTCAAATATTGATATGGAAGGTAACACGTTGGGCTCTCTTGGATTTTTCCTTCAAGATAAGCAGAAATATACAGTTGATAACATTGATGTGCTGAGCGAGAGCAACGCCAGTCGTGCTATTAGGACCCTGGATGCAGGCATGAAGCAGCTTGGCGTACAGCGATCCCAGATTGGCGCTCAGGCTAACTCACTCGAAGCGAGAGGGCGTAGTTTGAGTACGAGCCATGAAAATCTGAGTGCTGCTCGCGCACGGATTCGGGATGCTGACATAGCGAGTGAGTCTGCACGCATGGTTCGGGTGCAGATCATGCAGCAGGCCAGTGCCAGTATATTAAGTCAAGCTAACAGTCGTCCCAAATTAGCGCTGAGCTTGTTGCAGTGAGATAGCACCAAGGATTAGTTTATTGTGAAATGCTCATGGGGGTGATTTTCGTTATCACGATAAACTGTAAGGTATATGATGCCTTTTCGAGGGGATGACCGGTGCACTCATCATAGATACAGATGGTATGAAAGTCTCTTTTGATGAAAATACGTGCAGAGTCAATATATTCGTCATTAAGCCTAAGGAAGGTGCGAATAAGCGGGGAAATTCTTCTCGGCTGACTCAGTCATTTCATTTCTTCATGTTTGAGCCGAT
>NZ_JAPCIS010000049.1:0-22002 GCF_027707425.1 Aeromonas sp. QDB63 | reverse complement strand
CCCTCGGTGATGGCGAGGCTGCCCAGTGCGCCGGCACTCGGGGTGCCGTTGCCGGCCAGGAACTTGGCCTCATCGGCCCCGTCCAGATCGGTCACGCTCAGAGTGCCGGTCTCGGTCAGGATCGGGTTGGTTTCGTCTTCCACCACGCCACCGGTGTCGGTGCCGGTAATGACAGCCGCATCGTTGACAGGCGTAACAGTCCCCGTCACCCCACCTGTGGCGCTGTTTAGGCCATCGGTGATGGTGTATTCAAACACGATGTTGCCATTGAAATCCGGGGCCGGCGTAAAGATCAGCTGGCCATTGCTCAGGGTGACGGAGCCATTGCTGATCGCTACCGAGCCGCCTTCGGCAATGGTCTGGCCGTTGATGGCGGTAATAGTGAGGCGATCACCATCCACATCCGTGTCGTTGCCAAGCACATTGATGGTGACGGTGCCATCCTCCGCCACGGTGAACTGGTCGTCCCCCGGCAGAGGCGCGGCATTCACCACGCTGTTGTCGGTCCCCTTGGGCGAGGTGTTTCCCGCAGGGTCGGTCAGGGTAGCATCCACAGTGATGGGGCCGTTGACTGGCAGATCCGTAGTGGGAATGGTAAGGGTGACCTGGGTACGGCCGATGTCGTCAGTCGTCAGAATTCTGCTGGAGTCAGGCACGCCATCACCATTCCAGTCCACATCGAGACGATCGCCAGCCTTGGCATCGCCCGGCAGCCGGATGATGACATCCATCCCGTTTTCGCGCTCGTTGGCGGAGATGACATTGTCCGCGCCGTCCTGGATTTCGACTTGTGGCGCCGAGGGCGCGGTACTGTCCACGCTGCCATCATCGGTCGCGGTGCCGGTGTTGCCGGCCGGATCGGTCACGGAAGCCGTCACCTGATAGTCCCCTTCGGCCAGCGGTGTGGTGACATCCACGCTGAAGCTGCCATCCGGTTGTACCGTCGCGGTCAGGGTCTGCTGATTGCCGTTGGCATCGGTCACCACCAGGGTCACCGTGCTGCCAGCAGGGGCATCCGTGGTACCGGTCAGGGTCGGCGTCCGATCGTTGGTGTTGTCGGGGGCAGAGACGGTGATGACGGGAGCGGTGAGGTCGACCAGCTCATCCTCGCTGCTTTGCGCATCCACCAGCGGCGCCGCGCCAGCCGGGTTCGCACTGTCAAAGCCTGCGCTGGAGATGGTTGCATCACCGGTACGATCGATAGTGACGAAACCGCCGTTGCCGCTGGCACCAGCCACGCCCCCCGCATTGCCTGCGGCCGGGGCTCCGCCCGCCGCCGACGCCTCGAATGCCTTGGTGGGGTCGGTCCCGTCCAGAATCGCTTGCTGCAAGGCGGCGATGTCATCGGGCGTACCCGCGTTCGCCAGCACGGCGTCACCCTGTTCGGGGCGCTCGCCGGAACCCAGGGTGAACGTGGTCTCTCCTCCCTGGAAGCTGGCCCCTTCGGGCGCAAGCAATACCGCATCCTTGGGCAGTACATCGCCTTCTGCAACGAGTCTCTGGCTCCCGTCGGCGGCGACCAGATACATTTTGCCTTGCAAGTGGGTAACGACGACATCCTGATCCAATACGATGCGCTGATTGCTCATGGTTTCTCCTGAAATATCGAAGGGCATATTGCTCCAGCCTCCAATGTGCCCGTTTATCAGGCCATAAACCAGTGAGAAAAATCGAATGAACAGACCGAAATGAAGCCGGGTTTCGGGGTGAAAACGAAGGGACGCCGAAGATGAATAAAATTAATTAAATCAATAGCATAAATTGTGACAAAACGAAGACGGGAGCCTCATCGGCTCCCGTCCGTGAGGTGTCAGACACCGGCCCAGAGCAGGATGGCCAGCAGTTGGGGCGAGATGATCCGCAGGAACATCACCAGGGGGTAGACGGTCGCGTAAGAGAGTGCGCTGGCACCACTGGTGGGGTGCATGCCGTTGGCAAATGCCAGAGCGGGAGGATCCGTCATCGAGCCGGCCAGCAGACCGCACAGCGTGAGGTAGTTGAGCTTGCCATAATGGCGTGCCAGCACACCCACCAGCAGCAGCGGGATGAGGGTGATTGCCACACCGTACATCATCCATGCGGGACCGTCGCCGTTGATCAGGGTGTCGATGAAGCCGGCCCCGGACTTGAACCCCACCACCGCCAGGAAGAGCACTATGCCTATTTCCCGCAGCGCCAGGTTGGCGCTCGGCGGCATGAACCAGTAGAGCTTACCGATGCTGCCGATACGAGACAGGATGAGCGCCACCACCAGCGGTCCCCCTGCCAGCCCCAGCTTGAGCGCCGCCGGGAATCCCGGCAGGTAGAAGGGAATGGATCCGAGCAATACCCCCAACCCGATACCGATGAAGACGGGCAGCATCTGCACCTGCTGCAGTTTCTGCTGCACGTTGCCCACCACGCTGGTGACCGCCTCGATGGCATCGAGCCGCCCCACCAGGTTCAGGATGTCACCGAACTGCAAACTGGTCTGACTGGTCGGCACCAGCTCGATGCCGGCCCGATTCAGGCGCGAGATGACCACATCGTATTTCTGCTTGATGTCGAGATCGCGGATCCGTTTGCCGAGCACCTGCTCATTGGTGACCACCACCCGCTCGACCCGCAGATCGGTCCCTCGGGTGGAGAGGGAGGTGTCTACCTCCTCTCCAAGCACCAGCAGCACCTTGTGCAGGGCATGGCGCTCCCCCACCAGGTGCAGCAGGTCGCCAAGTTCGATGCGCGAGTCGGGCTTTGGCACCATCAGCTCGTCGCCACGCTTGAGGCGGGAACAGATGACGTCCGCCTCGTCCAGACTCGGGATCTCGCGGAGCATCAGGCCATGCATATTGGGATTGCGCACGGCAATGTTGATGGTTTGCAGACTCTCCTTGGTCTTGCCAGCCTGCTGCTCGAAAGCGACCGCCTCCTCCTCGATCTTGATGTGGAAGAACATCCTGATGAGCCACATGGTGAGCAGGATGCCGCAGATCCCGAACGGGTAGGCCACCGCATAGCCCATCCCCATCAGGCCGGTGGAGCCAGGAGCCGCCCCGAGCTCCGCCAGGATCTGCTGGCCAGCCCCCAGGGACGGGGTATTGGTCACGGCCCCGGAAAAGACCCCGAGGATCACCGGCAGCGGTACATCGAACAGCTGGTGCAACGCTGCCGCCACCAGGCAGCCGAGCAGAACCAGCAGGGCCGCGAAGCCATTGAGCTTGAGGCCCGAACTGCGCAAAGAAGAGAAGAAGCCGGGACCGACCTGGATGCCTATGGTGTAGACGAACAGGATCAGGCCGAATTCCTGAATAAAATGAAGTGTTTGCTCATCCAGCTTCAAGCCGGACAAGCCGGCGAAGTGGCCCACTATGATGCCGCCGAACAGCACCCCGCCAATACCCAAACCCACGCCATAGACTCGCCAGTTTCCCAGCCAGAGCCCCAGCACTGCCACCAGCGACAGCATGCTGATGGAAAGCGCGATCTCACTCATCGTTTGCATCCTTTCCAAACTGAACTGGCACTAGCTTGTCAGCAAACGAAGGGGGCAACTGTGGGGTGCCGCACGAATTCAGGCTTTCATGAGCACAAAAATACCAATTAAGGGTTGGCCATCAGATGTAGCCATAAATGGCCATGAAGTGGCACAGACTGCCCCCCAGCACAAACAGGTGCCAGATGGCGTGGTTGTAGGGGATGCGCTTGGCCACATAGAAGATCACTCCCAGGTTGTAGATGAGACCACCCAGCCCCAGCAGCAGGAGCCCGGTACCATCCAGATGTAGATAGAGCTGGTAGATGACCACCAGCGACAGCCAGCCCAGCATCAGATAGGTAAATAGCGACACCTTCTTGAAACGATTGATGAAGATCAGCTTGAACACGACCCCCGCCAGGGCCAGCCCCCAGATCACCACCATCAGTCCTTGCGCCAGCGGCGTATCGAGCGCCACCAGCAGGAAGGGGGTATAAGTGCCGGCGATCAGCAGATAGATGGCGCAGTGATCGAACAGCTTGCTCCAGCGTCTGGCCGCAACCGAGCTCACGCTGTGATAGAGCGTCGAGGCGAGATAGAGCAATACCAGGCTGGCACCGTAGACGCCGTAGCTCAGCAGTACCCTGGGCCCCTGATCCCACCCCTTGTGCAGCAGCAAGACCAGTCCCAGTCCGCCCAGCAGCAGCCCCAGCCCATGGCTGAGGCGATTCGCCCACTCTTCCCGTGGGGAGTACCCCGTCACATCCATCATTACCTCCAACCCATTACCGGCCCACTCTAGCGGCCGACGTTTCAGGCTACAAGTGTTAGCTGAAAATAAAGGGGCGAGGAGAGGGAGGGCCAGAGATGGCTGTGCCCCCCGCCCCTTTGGTGTATGCTCTGCCGCCGACGCCGCCCATGCGGATGGCCGCGTCTGCCCGACAATCTGGTCTGGAGAACCCGATGAAGCTCACTGAACTGTTTACACAACCGGATCCTGATTTCGGCAAGGCCATGACGGCCCTGCTGGAGCATTTCCATCACTCCGACGACAGTCAGGCCCCCTATCAGCGGGGCAGCTTCACCCACCAGCTCGATCAGTCGTGCATGCCCGCCATCGGCATCTCTCCCCGGGACTATCTGGCACGGCTCGCCACCCTGGTACCCGGGGCATCGCACCTCACCTCTCCCCGCTACATGGGACACATGACGGCACCGCTGCCGGCCTTCACCGCCGAGCTCTCCCGGCTCTTGGTGATGCTCAACCAGAACCCGATGAAGATGGAGTCCTCCCGTCTGCTGAGCTTTCTGGAGCGGGAAGTGCTGGCCAAGCTGCACCGTCTGGTCTACCGCCAGGACGACGCCTTCTATGCAGCCCAGATGCATGCCAAGGATGCAGCCCTCGGCGTCATGACCAGTGGCGGTACCATCGCCAACGTCACCGCTCTCTGGCTGGCCCGCAACCGGGCCTGTGGCGACAACCTGTTCGCCCTCGCCGAGCAGGGCTATCGCGGCGCCGTCATTCTGGGATCGCGGCTGATGCACTACTCCTTCGACAAGGGGATGGATCTGCTGGGACTCGGGGGTCGCAGCGTCTGGCGTCTCGACACAGACGAGCACAACCGGCTCAGTCTGGCGGCGCTGGAACAGGCCCTTCAACAATGCAGGGAGCAGAAGCTCAAGGTGCTGGCGCTGGTCGGCGTGGCTGGCAGCACGGATTTTGGCTCCGTCGACCCGCTGCCGGAACTGGCCGCCATCGCCCGGCGCGAGCAAATCCACTTCCACGTGGACGCGGCCTGGGGTGGCCCGACCCTCTTCTCGCCCCGCTATCAGGGATTGCTTACGGGGATAGAGCACGCCGATACCGTCACCCTTGACGGTCACAAGCAGTTGCTGGTCCCGCTCGGTACCGGCATGCTGCTCTGCCGCCAACCGGACCTGATGATGACGGTGAAGCGCGAGGCTCCCTACGCCATCCGCGCCACCTCCTTCGATCAGGGGCGCTTCACTCTGGAGGGGACCCGTCCCGCCAACGCGCTCTATCTGGATGCCGCCTTCCAGATGCTGGGACAGCAGGGTTATGCCCAACTCATCGACGCCAACTACGACAGGGCGCGGCGAATGGCCGCGCTCATCGACGCCAGTCCCGCCTTCGAGCTGATGTCGGCACCTGTCATGAACCTGCTCTCCTACCGGTGCATTCCGCCCCACCTGCAAGGTCAGGAGCCCGATGTGGCGGCCAACGAACAGATCAATCTCTTCAACGTCGCCCTGCAAAAAGCCCAGCGCGCCGAAGGGCACAGCTTCGTCTCACGCACCCAGCGCGCAGTCTCCCGCTATGGCGAGCAACCGCTCACGCTGCTGCGCGCCGTCCTGCTCAACCCCCTCATCGAGGAAGCAGACATACGCGCATTGCTGGACGATCAGGTGCGCCTTGGCAACCAGATTGCCAGCCAGCTGTTCGAGTAACCCGCCGCCCCGGGAAGGAACTGCCTGCAGAATGGACGGTCTTATTCATTTGCCGTTGTCTGACGGGCAGGTACACTGAGTGAAATTTTGAGACTAGAGCCCAGCATGAAGCAGTTTATCGAGTTCATCCCCCTGATCGTCTTCTTCGCGGTCTACAAGTTTTACGACATCTACACCGCCACTGGTGCCCTGGTGGTCGTCACCGGCCTGCAACTCCTGTACAGCTGGCTTCGCTATCGCCGGGTCGAGAAGATGCAGTTGTTCACCTTCGTGCTGGTCGGTTTCTTCGGCGGCCTCACCGTCTTCTTCCACGATGATGCCTTTATCAAGTGGAAGGTGACCGTCATCAACGTACTCTTTGCCCTCGCCCTGCTCATCGGCCGCTATGGCTTTGGCAAGAACCTCATCAAGCAGATGCTGGGCAAGGAGCTCCAAGCCCCCGACCGGGTCTGGGACAACGTCAATCTCGGCTGGGTCGGCTTCTTCACCCTGTGCGGCCTGCTCAACCTCTACGTGGCCTTCAACCTCTCCCAGGAGATGTGGGTCAACTTCAAGGTGTTCGGCCTGCTGGGCATGACCCTGGTCTTCACCCTGCTCAGCGGCGTCTATCTCTATCGCCACATGCCTGCCGAGCAGAACGCAGAACAGAAAAAATAACCGCAACCAGAAAGGGATTGTTCCATGTGGTATCTGATCTACTCCGAAGATGTCGCGGGCAGCCTGCCCCAGCGCAAGCTGGCACGCCCTGCCCACCTTGCCCGCCTGCAAGCCTTGCAGGATGAGGGCCGCCTGCTGACGGCCGGCCCGAACCCGGCCATCGATGCCGAGGACCCGGCCGATGCGGGCTTCACCGGCAGCACCGTCATCGCCGACTTTGCCAGCCAGGCCGACGCCCAGGCCTGGGCCGATGCGGATCCCTATGTCGCGGCGGGGGTCTACGCCAAGGTGACCATCAAACCGTTCAAGAAAGTCTTCTGAGCCCATCGAGGCTGACAAGAAAAAGGCCGGACACTGTCCGGCCTTTTCGTATCCGATGGTGACTCATGCCCTGGCCACAAACCAGGGATTGAGGATATCAGGCTTGTTGTAGCAAAGCGGCGAACCATCGAGCCGGGTGACGCTGCCCCCCGCCCCTTCCAGTACCGCCTGAGCTGCCCCCGTATCCCACTCGCAGGTCGGTGCGAGCCGCGGGTAAAGCTCGGCCTCCCCCTCGGCAATGATGCAAAACTTGAGAGAGCTGCCCATGGAAACCAGCTCGATCTCGCCCCGCTCCAGTTCGCCAAAACGGGCCAGATACTCGAGGGTTTCCTGCGACAGGTGATTGCGACTGCCCACCACGCGCCACACTTGCCCAGCGTCATGAGGGCGGGTCTGGATGGTCTCGTGCCTGCCATCAGCCACACGCCAGGCGCCAATCCCCTTGCCCCCATACCAGAGCTTGTCCAGTACCGGGGCATAGACCAGCCCCCAGCGCGGGGTCCCCTGTTCAATCAGGGCGATATTCACCGTGAACTCGCCGTTGCGGGAGACAAACTCCTTGGTGCCATCCAAAGGATCCACCAGCCAGTAGCGGGACCAGCCGAGTCGCGCAGCCATCACCTCGGGGGAGGACTCTTCCGACAAGACCGGGATATCGGGAGTGAGACGCGCCAGCGCCTGAACGATCACCTCGTGGGCCCCCTTGTCCGCCGCAGTCAGCGGGCTCTCGTCCTGCTTGTACTCCACCGCAAAGGGCTGGCTGTAGATGGACATGATGGCCTCACCGGCAGCGCGGGCGATGGGCTCCAGTTCGGAAATGGCGGGTAGATACATGGAAAAGAGTTCTCTCTCAAAGGGTTGGTCAGTGTAACCGAGTGAGTATCTTCGGCTTATAGCCGTTTGCACTGACTTATACAGTGTCAAAACTGACAGACAAAAAGTGGCGCAACACAGCTAATGATAAATATGCCACTAAGGCAGACTCATAAGGATGTGAAACATGAACAAGAAAACCCTGATCGCCGCACTGCTGCTGGGCTGCCTCCCCCTGTTGAGCCAACCTCTGCTGGCCGCCGACAAGGCGGCGACCAAGCCTGTGGCCACCACCCAAGTCAAGGAGAGCGGCAAGATCAATCTCAATACCGCCAGTGCCGGCGAGCTCACCGCCCTGAAGGGCATTGGCGAGAAGAAGGCACAGGC
This sequence comes from Aeromonas sp. QDB63, assembly GCF_027707425.1. Lineage (NCBI taxonomy): Bacteria > Pseudomonadati > Pseudomonadota > Gammaproteobacteria > Aeromonadales > Aeromonadaceae > Aeromonas > Aeromonas sp. QDB63. The sequence goes on along the minus strand of NZ_JAPCIS010000049.1, from coordinate 13,901 downwards.
CATCATCGACCACAGAGAGAAGCAGGGCAAGTTCACCTCCGTCGATCAACTGGCGGACGTCAGTGGAATCGGATCGGCCACGCTGGAAGCAAACCGGGACATGATTATCGTCAAGTAACCGGTTTGAATCCCTGTCATCCCAAGGGCAGCCTGTGGCTGCCCTATTTTTCTTAGGGTATCATGAGCCCACTTTGTATCTTCGGACTCACTCCATGAAAAAGACACCGCTCGTTGTTCGCAAGGCCGTTCTCCCCGTTGCCGGCCTGGGTACCCGCATGCTGCCCGCCACCAAGGCCATCCCCAAGGAGATGCTGCCCGTGGTCGACAAGCCGCTGATCCAGTATGTGGTGCGCGAAGCCATCGCCGCCGGCATCAAGGAGATCATCCTGGTGACCCATTCAAGCAAGAACTCCATCGAGAACCACTTCGACAAGAGCTTCGAGCTGGAGGCGACCCTGGAGAAGCGGGTCAAGCGCCAACTGCTGGAAGAGGTTCAGCACATCTGTCCCAAAGACGTGACTATCATGCACGTGCGTCAAGGGGAAGCAAAAGGCCTGGGCCATGCAGTACTGTGTGCCCGCCCCCTCATCGGGGATCAACCCTTCGCCGTGCTGCTGCCGGATGTGCTCATCGACGAGGTGGCCAGCGATCTGAAGCAGGACAACCTGGCGGAGATGGTGCATCTGTTCGCAGAGGAGCAGATCAGCCAGATCATGGTGGAAGCCGTCCCCGAGAGCGAAGTGGACAAATACGGCATCGCCGACATCAAGGGGGAGGCCCTGAGCGAAGGCATGTCCCTGCCGATGCAGGCCATCGTCGAGAAGCCACCCCGGGATGAAGCCCCGTCCAACCTGGCCGTGGTCGGTCGCTATGTGCTCTCGGCCAATATCTGGCCCTTGCTGGAAAAAACCCCGGCCGGTGCCGGCGACGAGATCCAGCTGACCGATGCCATCGCCATGCTGATGGAAAAGGAGCAGGTCAATGCCTACTTCATGAAGGGACGCAGCCACGATTGCGGCAGCAAGCTCGGTTATATGAAGGCCAATGTGGAATACGCCGTGCGCCATCGGGAACTCAGCAAAGATTTCACCAGCTGGCTGAAACAGTTTGCCAAAGAGCTGTAATCTCTGAATATTTACAAGATAAGCAGTATAAAAAACTGGGCATCATTCGATGCCCTTTTTCATTTTATAAACAAATATTCAACCATTGATAGATAAAATATCGCTAAATCATAATATTGTAATTTAAAGTCGCTTGTTCTATAAGGATTAAGGCTTGTTCCTAGCCCTTGCATAAAATTTCTAAAAAAATATAAGACACAGGTGGAAGTTCCAATGAATAACCCGTCCAAAGGGACCTTTTTAGGTCACCCTAAAGGGCTTTTTTTGCTCTTTAGTACCGAACTGTGGGAGAGATTCTCCTATTACGGCATGCGTGCCGTGCTCGTCCTCTATCTGACCGACCTGACCGCCAACGGTGGCATGGGCTGGACCCAGGCCGACGCCCTCAAGCTGTACGGCATCTATACCGGTCTGGTCTACATCACCCCCATCATCGGCGGCTGGCTCGCTGATACCTTCCTGGGCCAGCGCCGTGCCATCCTGTTCGGTGCCGTGCTGATGGCCGCCGGCCAGTTTACCCTGGCACTGCCTCACGCCATGTTCCCTGACATGGTCAACACCGTCTTCTATGCCGGCCTTGGCTTGCTGATCGTGGGCAACGGCCTGTTCAAACCGAACATCTCCACCATGGTGGGCGACCTGTATAAAGAAGGGGATCACCGTCGTGACGGCGCCTTCACCATCTTCTACATGGGCATCAACCTGGGCTCCCTGCTGGCCGGCGTGATCTGCGGCGCCGCCGCCACCGCCTATGGCTGGCAAGCCGCCTTCGTCAGCGCCGGTATCGGCATGCTGCTCTCCCTGGTCGTGCAGGCCACCATGGCCCAGCGTTTCCTTGGCGACATCGGCCGTGTGCCCGCCGCCCAGCGTGCCGCCCTGCAGCGCTCCAAGGAGCAAAAAGCGCCCCTGACCAAACAGGAAGTGGATCGCATCAAGGTGATCCTGGTACTGGGCCTGTTCACCATCATCTTCTGGGCCGGCTTCGAGCAGGCCGGTGGTCTGATGAACCTGTATGCCCAGGAGTATACCGACCGCATGATCGGCAGCTTCGAAGTGCCGACCGCCTGGTTCCAGTCCCTGAACCCCTTCTTCATCATCACCCTGGCCCCTGTCGTGGCCGCCATCTGGATCAAGCTCGGCAAGAAAGAGCCGAACTCCCCGGTGAAATTCGCCATGGGCCTGCTGTTCCTGGCCGTCGGCTTCCTGTTCATGATCGGTGCCGTGCTGGAGCAAGGTGGTGATCAGGCTGTCAAGACCTCCATGTTCTGGCTGGTCGGTGCCTACCTGTTCCATACCCTGGGCGAGCTCTGCCTCTCTCCCATCGGTCTCTCCATGGTGACCAAGCTGGCTCCGCTGCGCCTGGCCTCCCTGATGATGGGTGCCTGGTTCGGTTTCGTGGCCCTGGCCAACTATGCCGCCGGTTTCATCGGCTCCTTCGTCGGCGAATCCGGCGCCATGGCCATCTTCGGTGGCATCGCACTGGCCGCCGTGATCAGCGCCCTCATCCTGCTGACCATGGCCAACCGCCTGGTCTACTGGATGCACGGTGCCGAAGGCCCGGCCAAAGAGCCCGAAGAACAAGAGCAGAAACTGCAGTCTGCGACCGTTTGACCGGTCAGGACAGCAGAGACCAAACAGGGCGCCCATGGGCGCCCTGTTTGCATGTGTTCACTTCACGGCGTCAGTGGTGACGAACCTGCATCGTCAGGGCGCTGCCGCTGTCACTGCGAAACTGCAGATCAAAGGGCTCGTGCCAGCTTCGCCTGTGCAACGTGTAGCGACTGCTGCGCATCAAGCCGAGCGGCAACCCCCCTGCACGCATCAACCAGTGAGGTGAGGTGAGCCCGGCATTTGCAAAAAGCAGCCCATCCTCCTGATCGAACAGCAGGGCCGCCATGGCAAAGGAGTGACGCAGGCCCGACTCCAGCAGTTGTAGATTGAGGTAATCCAGCAATCGGTGTGGCTGGGTCAACAGCAGGCTCTCTTGTTGCTGGTATTGGCGATAGGGGCCGTTCATCAGGGATCGCACCAAGGCACCACAGAAGGCCGCATCCACACCGAGGATGGGCAATTCCATCACCAGTACCAGCAGCTTGTCGTCCAGTTTGAAGGTATCCGGGATGAAGAGATTGCCCATGCCGGCAAAGGTGACCTGCCAGGGCCCCCACTCCTGCATGCCAGGGGGGGCCAACCAGGCGAGCAGCCGGCTGCTCGCCAGATCGTGGCCACGGAAGAAGTCGATGTGTTCCATCAGCTCCAGTTGCTGGCTCTGATGCCCGAGGTTTGTCAGGCATTGCTCGATGCTGCGGCGGATCTGCTCATAGTCATTCACCGGTTTGATGAAGAAGTCCCTGGCCCCCGCCCGCAGCGCACGCTCGATCGCAGCCATCTGATCCTGACCGGAGATGACGATGACGGGCACCTGTGGATAGCGGGCGGTGAGGCAGGCAATAACCTCATGGCCATCCATGTTCGGCATGTTCAGATCACACAACACCACATCGGGGTGATAGAGCGCTGCGGCAGAGAGCCCCTCAATCCCGTCTTCTGCCTGAAAGACGCAGGCCCCGTCGTGCTCGAGATAAGATACCAGTGAGTGGCGAAAAACCGCTTCGTCTTCTACCACCAAGATCCGTAGTCCGGCTTTTGACATCTTGACAAAGCTCTTATTAGTCAAATGGTTATTTGAGCATTAAGACTAGATCATGGGCGCTGGATACCGCCACACAATATTGTCGAGCAGCGAGCCGGGCTGGCCTTGGTATCTGCCAAGCGTTTGAAATGGTCCGACTATTTTGCTTGCACCCTTGCGCAGAGATGATCAGCAACCGTCGCCCGGCAGCCGTTCTCTCGCAGGTCGGCACCATGAATTGTATGAGGCACCGCCATGAGGGATAATGCCCTCCACTCCAGATCGTGAAGCAGACCATGACGCCAGCCGAATACAGCGCCCTCGCCCATCCCAGACTCTCCCATCCGGCCCGCAGCCTCTATACCCTGCAACTGCGCCGCTTGGTGCTGGAAAATCGGCTGGCCCGACTCAACTATCCCGAGCTTGGCCGGGCACTGGCTGTCGTCGATCCGGGCAATCCCGGTGGTTTCAGCTATCAGGTCAACGCTCGCCAGCTGACCGAGCTGCTCGACGAGCTGATGGAGGCCGAACTGCTTCAGGTCGAGGCCCAGGCTGACAGTGAGCACTACCACCAGTGCCCTTTCCAGTTGCCGTTGCTGAGCCAGCGGGTGCGCAGCCCCCTGCCGGCACGCCCGTTCCAGATGCACCTGCAGTGGCGTCCGGACGAAGAACTGCCTGCTCTCGCACGCCTGTGCGGGGTGATCGATGCCAGCTACAGCGAAGAGGATCTCGGGGAGTTCATCGCCTACTGGCTCGGCCGCCCCGAGGTGTTCGACTCCCAGCACCAGTGGATGTTGAAATTTATTCGGGCCATCAAGAGTCGGCGCTACGCCCGCCGCCCGGCAACCGTGGTCACCGGGTACCAGCAGGTCGCGCAAGCCCCGGTAGAGGCTGGCCCGAGCCGCCGGGCGCAAGAGATGATCGATGAGGCCAAACGGCTGGCACAAGCTCAGGAGCCGGAGAATGATTGATACCAGGCGGCCACGAAGTGCACTATTGACCCCCTGCCCATCCAGCCACAGCCCTAGCAGAAGGAGAATTCCATGACAGATCCGCACGACCCGATGCGCCAGGCACTGGAAGAGATCGAGGCCAAACGCCAGAAAATCGCCAAGGCGAGACAGGAGCAACGGGCTCATGATCCCGAGCTCAAGCGTCACGTCAGCAGCCTGCAGCAACGTATTCTCCGACTGCGGGCCGCAACCGGCGGCAGCCAGTACGACTACGAGACCCTGCGCAAGGAGTACGACGCCAAGGCCAATGCCGAAGTGCGCGAGTTGCAGAAGGCCGCCCGCCAGGAGCGGATCCAGAAGCTGATCGCCCAGGCCGACCTCAATCCGGACTGGATCTTCGACAAGATGGATTCCGGTGACCCGGCCCTGCAATACCCCATCGAGACAGCCCGCTACTTCATCAGCGGTTTCGAGCACTGGGAGAAGAGCGGCGGGGGCTGCATGCTGATCTACGGCGATTACGGCACCGGCAAATCCACCCTGGCGGGTGCCGTGGCCCACGAGTTGATCGCGCGCCACCAGAAGTCGGTGATCTTCCAGCAGTGGGCCTCCATCGTGGACAGGCTCTTTTTCAACGTCATCCAGGATCAGGAGGAGCGCAACCAGTACCGCCGCGCCCTGGAAGAGGTGGACCTGCTGATCATCGACGAGGTGGCGGCCAACCGTGCCAAGATGGCCGAGAGTCAGTCCAGCTTCCTCGGCCACCTGCTGCGCCGTCGTCGCAACCTGTCCAAAAGCGTCATCATCATCACCAACCACAGCCCCCAGAGCCTGCATCAGGCCATCGGTGATTTCAGCTATGAGGCGATCAAGGCGTTCAATCCGGTGGACATCCACCTGAGCGGACCCAGCCGCCGTCCCAGCATCGGCCATTACAACGGTTGATCCCGTCGGGCCGGCGTCCCTGATGTCCGGCCCTTCATATCCCCTGCACCTCACAAATAAAAACCACTCTCATTTACAGAGAGCCATCCAGGCTCTAGGCTTGCTCTTTTGTTCGAGAGGGCCTGTCATGCCAACCACACTCATCTTCGGTGCCAGTCGAGGACTGGGCCGCGCCTTCACCGACCACGCACTGCAACTGGGCCACAGGGTCGTTGCCCTGGTGCGCCATGCCGACATGGCCAGCGAGCTGCATACCCTGGGAGTCGAGGTCGTCATCGGGGATGCCCTGGACCCCCAGGCCGTGGCCCAGGCTTGCCGCTTGGCGGACAGGGATGCCCGGGTAGTCTCCACCCTCGGCGGCTTTCGCCAGAGTGCACCGGTGGATTATCAGGGCAACCGCCATGTGATCGACGAGATGGAGCACGCCGGGCTCAGCCGCCTGCTGCTGGTCACCTCCCTCGGTTGTGGCGACAGCTGGCAATACCTGCCCGAACGGGCTCGCGCCGCCTTCGGACACGAGGTACGCCTCAAGAGCCTGGCGGAAAGCTGGCTGCAGACAAGCACCCTTGAGTGGACCATTTTACGCCCCGCAGGGTTGCAGGATGGGGAGCCCACGGGTCAGGCCATCCTGAGCCAGGGGCAGGAGAGGCATGGCCTGGTCAGGCGCCAGGATGTGGCTATACGGGGTTTGCAACTGCTCACCGACCAGGAGGCGTGCGGCCAGATCTATGCCATCGGCGATTCGGGTCTGAATCAGCCATGATCCCTGTGAATGGCAACACGGTCAGCCCAATGGCTGACCGTGTAGTTGCAAGGGGCCTAGTCGGTGGAAGACGCTGTCATCCCATCATCCGGCCGCATTGCAGGGCACGGTTGACGCCATCGGAGCAACCAGCACGCCAGAGCGCCATACAGCAGCGCCAGTCCCCACAACTGCCACCAGTAGCGGGAGACCTGGGCAAAGTCGGCCCCCATCTGATTGAGGCGCAGGAATCCCTCGATGGCCGGCGTGCTCGGTTCCCACTGGGCCAGCCAGTTGAGGGGGGCCGGGATGAGCTCAAGGGGCCAGATAAAACCGGCCAGGAAGACCAGCGGCAAAGAGGAGACAAGCACCACCTGGGTCGGTAGATCACGGCGGGTGAACAGGGCGCCGAGCACGATCCCGAGCCAGGTGGTGGCCAACAGGAACGGCAGGGTAAAGAGCCAGAGTTCGCCGGGTACAGCGGTGCGGGCAATACCGTAGTGATCGAAGCAGAAGCCGAAGAAGTAGGTCACCGGAAGGACGAAAAGAGCCCCCACCACCAGGGTGCGGGCCAGCAACAAGGCCGGCACGGGAGCATGTTGCCAGTAGCCTGACTCGCCACGGCGGCTGCGCTGGTTCTGGGTCGCCCCCAGGATGCCGGTCCCCATCAGCAACACCTGATGCAGGATCAGCACGAATACCGCAGGCACCACGTAGTTCACATAGCCCATGGTGGGGTTGAATACCGGCAGCACATTGAGGGCCACCGCGTTCCAGCCCATGGCGGCCTGGGGCAGCGCCTCGCCCTGGCTCAGCAACCTGGCCACCTTCACCTGGGCGGCGAGCGTGCCCCCCGCCTGGGCCAGCCCTTCGGCAATGGTGCCATAGACCAGGAAGTAGGAGGCATCTCCGGCATAACCCAGGGTCACGCTCCTGCCCAGCATCAGATCCCGATAGAAGTGGCGGGGAATGTGCAAAATGCCGCTCGCCCTGCCGGTCAGCATCATCTGGCGGGCCTCGTCGAGCGAACCGGCACGGGCCACCAGTTTCACCTGCGCCGTGGCATCGGCCATGAACTCCAGCTGGCGGGAGAGTTGGCTGCCATCCTCGTTAACCACCACCACGGGCTCTTCCCTGGGCAATTGGTGCAGGTAGGGCTGGGGGTAGAGGAAGGAGTAGAAGAAGACGCCGCCAAACAGGGTCAGCATGATGGCGCGATCCGCCAAGAGGGTGCGCAGCTCAAGGCGCACCAGATCCCAGAATCCCATCATGGCCTGGACTCCTCATGGGGCAGGGCCGCGCCCGACGGCGTCCGGTAGCGGTGTACCACCAGCAACAGGGGCAGCAGAAACAGCAGCAGAGCCCCGAGCTGGGGCAGGGCCGCCGTCAACGGTTGACCATAATTGGTTTGCCCGATCTGCAGCTCCACATAGTGGGAGATGGGCAGCAGGCTGCGCCAGAACTGGGCCACATCACCCATGGCACTGACCGGAAAGGTGACCCCCATGAAGGCAAATCCCGGCGCCGTGTAGGCGCCGGCCAGAGAGAGCGCCCGCGCCGGATCCCGGATGATGGCGTAGAAGAAAGCCCCCATGGTGACGCAAGCGGCTGACGCCAGTCCCAACCCCGCCGTCAGCACCAGCCAACTGCCTTGCATGGGGTACCCCAGCCCCTTGAACAGCAGCAGACTCCACGCCAGACCCCACCCCCAGCCGATGAGCACATGGGGCAGCAGGGTACGCCAGAGGCCGAACCAGACCCCTCTGGTGGTCCAGTCCAACCCGAGGCGATCGGTGCGGGCCAGGGCGTTCAGGCCATAGAGCACCACCAGGATCTGCCACACCGCAGGCAGCAGGGCGCTCAGCAGAAACTGGGCGTAGCTGGAATTGATGTTGTAGAGCGCGGTAACCTGGCTCGCAATGGGTACGGATTGTCCCAGGGCACCGGGCAGCGTCTTGCCGTCGGCCATGGCCTCCAACACCCCTACCTGGCCATTGAGAGTTCCCACCACCTGGGCCAGTGCGGAGTTGACCAGCTTGGCAATCAGGATGAACTGGCCATTGTTGAACACGGTCACCCTGGGTTGGGTCCCCTCGCGGGCATCCCGCTCCAGGTGATGGGGGATCACCACCAGGGCATAGATGTCTCCCCCACGCAGTGCCCTGGCCCCCTCGTCGATGGCGTCAAACTGCTGCGCTATCTTGAGCCCGGCGGAACCATCGAGAGAGAACGCCAGTTGTCGGGAGAGGGTGCTGCGATCCAGATCCACCAGACCGACCTTGAGATCCCGCGCCAGGCCGGCTGAAAAGATCCAGCACAGGATCCCTATCAGCACTAAGGGGACCCAGCTCGCCAGCGCCCGGCCGAACGGGTCCTGCCAGAGCAACCGCCATTCGCGTCCCATCAGAGCTCGACCAGCACGCTCATGCCGACCCGCAGCCCGTCAACCGGCTGCAAGGGGCGCGCTTCCACCTGGAAGCTTTTCATGTCGAACCCCTGGCGGGTGTCGGTGGCACGCCAGGTGGCGAAATCCCCCATCACGGCCACATGGGTCACCTTGAAGCGCACCAGCTGATCCCCCAGGCCGGGAATACGGGCATCAAACTCGGTACCGACCGGGAACCTTGGCAAGAGGTCCTCACGGACATGGAACTGGGCCCAGGCATCCTTCATGTCGAGCAAGGTCACCACGGGGAAGCCCTGGGGAGCCAGCTCGCCGCTACGCAGCAGCACCTGGGCGACTTCCCCCTCGTGTGGGCTGGCGATGCGGGTATCGGCCAGATAGGCTTCCACTTCCGCCACTCCGCCAGCCGCCATCTTGGCCTGCTCGCGGGCCGCGATCTTGGTCTCTTCCCGTGCCCCTTCCAGCGCCATCTGGTATTGCTGCCAGGCCATGCCCTCGCTGTACTTCGCCGCCTGCCAGGCCGTCCAGGCCTCGTCACGCTTTTGCAGTGACATCACGCCATCCCGATGCAGGCTGGCAATGCGCTCGTAGGTTTTGCCATGAAGCAGGGCAGCTGCCTTGGCTTGTTGCCACTGATCCTTGGCGGCCGCGATCTGCTGCACTCGAGCCCCCTTCTCGGCCTCTTCGGCCATGGCGCCAGCCGCGGCCTGCCCGGCCTTGGCCTGACTCAGCTTGGCCTCGATCTCCGGGCTCGCCAGAGTGAACGCCAGTTGGCCCCTGGTCAGTTGATCCCCCTTCTTCACCAGCACCTCGTCGATGCGGCCCGCCACCTTGGAAGAGACCGAATACTGCTGCGCCTCTATCTGCCCCTGCAGACGCACCGGCTCCGGCTGATAGGCCAGCCAGAAGCGCCAGCCAAGCCAGAGCACAAGCAATACCAGCGCCAGTGGCAGCAGCCAGGGCTTGCCCTGGCTCATCTTCTTCTTGATGGGGGGATGACTCATGAATTCACCTCGGCAAACGGGCGACCCTTGACGGTCGAAACGGACATGAATAACGGAGTGGAAGAGAGCGCGATCATGAGTTCACCTCGATCGCCTGGCCATGCTGATACTGGTTGAAACAGTTCATCTGACCGGAGAGTGCCAACAGGCGGGCCAGGGAGATCACGTATTGATAGGCGGCGGCGGCGCGCTGGGTCTTGACCCCGGCAAGCTGGGTCTGGGCATCGACCACATCAAGGGAAGTGGAGAGCCCCTGACCGAATGCCTTGTCACGCAACCGCACGTTCTCCTCGGCCAGCGCCTGGGTTGAGGAGAGAGAGTGATACTCCTCCAGTCCCTGGGCAGCCTCGCGCCAGGTCTTCTCGACCAGCAGCTCCAGATCCTGGCGGGTCTTGGCTTGCAGCAGGTTGACCTGGAGTTCGGCGCTCTTGGCTGCCTGGACCGTCTCGGAGCGGCCATCACGACTCACCAGCGGCATGCTGACCCCGACACCAACCAGCCAGTCCGGTGTGGTCTTGGAGACGATGGAATCATCTTCATAGAGGTTGTAGTTGCCGAACAGGAAGAGCTCGGGGGCGTATTTGCCCTTCTCCAGCTTGATCATCCCCTGGGCCTGCTCCTTCTTGGCCGTCAACAGCTTGAGACCGGGATGCACCGACAGGGTCTCCTCCACAAAGGGAGACAAGGCTGGCATCCCTTCGTTGATGAAGAGGGCGGTATTGGGCTCAGCCTGCTTGAGCTTGAGCATGTGGCCGAGCGCTAGCTGGGCGATCTCCAGGCTGCGCCTGGCCTTCTGGGTATCGATGCGTGCCCTGTCATAGGCAGACTGGGCCGAGAGGCGCTCCACCTTGGCGATCTGCCCCTGGGCTTCGAGCTTCTTGGCATTATCCAGATGGTGTGCCAGTCCCTGCTCGATCTCCTGCTTGGTCTGCACCACCTGCGCCGCCAGCACCACCCCGAAGTAGGTCTGGGAGAGGCTCTCGAAGGTGGACTGCTGTTTGAGCACCAGCAACTGCTCAGCCTCGCTCACTTGGGCCTGACGAATATCCTGGGCCGCATCGATGCGCCCGCCGGTAAAGAGCGGCCATAGCATCTTGACCGAACTGGTCACCACGTTCTGCTTGGTGAGGGGGGTGACGAAATCGCTCGGGCTGAGGTTGAGTGCCTGCATCACAGGCCCCAGCACCTTGCCGAATTCCGGATGATTGGCGATGGGGTTGAGATCCAGCATGTCCAGCTCCATCGGCTGATCGAGATGGGTATAGCTGGCCCCCACATCCACCTTGGGCAGGTACATGGCCTTGGCCGCCTCCCGCAGTTGCTGGGCCCGCTCCACCCCGGCCTGCTCTGCCGCCAAGCCGTCATCCTGCTGGATGACCCGGCTCCAGGCCTCGGTAAAGCTGACCGTCTGCGCCTGAGCCGACCCCAGCACGATACCCAGCAGGCATGGGCAGAGCGACTTGATGAACTTTACCGTCATACATCCCCGATCCGTTTGTAATGAAATTGTGTAGAGTCTTTGCTCAATTCAGGCCCGCTATCATAGCCTAAACCGGCTTGAGAGGGAGACTCACAAATCACCATCCCCCTCACTCGCGCCCTCCTGACCATGGTCACAGACAATATGTCCGATTTTCAAGCACTCCTGAATTTGCAAGCCTTGGCGCGACGTTTTTTTCAGAAAAAAATGGCTGACGCTCAAATACTAACCTTTTCTCCTGACTAAAAAATGCGTAATATACGCCGCCCTAAGCCGATGGTAACCGTGGAATGCAGATAGGTCCCCACACGCTTGAAACTCCCCTGATCGTGGCCCCCATGGCCGGTGTAACAGACCGACCATTTCGTGAACTTTGTTTACGTTTGGGAGCCGGTATGGCCGTTTCCGAGATGCTGCTGGCCAACCCGGATGTCTGGGATACCCAGAAAACCCGGATGAGAATGGATCACTCTGCTGAAGGCGGCTTGCGATCGGTCCAGATTGCCGGTGCCGACCCCGAGATGATGGCGTTTGCTGCCCGCTACAACGTGGAGCAGGGCGCTCAGATCGTCGACATCAACATGGGATGTCCGGCAAAAAAAGTGAATAAGAAGCTGGCAGGTTCCGCCCTGCTGCGTCAGCCAGACCTGGTCAGATCCATCTGCCGGGCCGTGGTGGATGCGGTGGAAGTACCTGTCACCTTGAAGATCCGCACAGGATGGGATCCGGATAACCGCAATGGCGAGGAGATCGCCCGAATCGCCGAAGATTGCGGTATCGCGGCCCTTGCCGTGCATGGTCGTACCCGTGCCTGCCTCTACAAGGGCGAAGCGGAGTACGACACTATCAGGGCGATTAAGCAGGCCGTATCGATTCCTGTTGTCGCCAATGGCGACATCGATAGCCCGGAGAAAGCCCGGTATGTCCTCGACTATACCGGTGTCGACGCCGTGATGATCGGCCGTGCTGCGCAAGGACGACCCTGGATTTTCCGGGAAATCCGCCATTTTCTTGAAACGGGCACCAAGCTGCCGCCTCCCGACAGGGAAGAGGTTCGCACCCTGATGAACGAGCATGTCACCAATCTGCACCAGTTTTACGGTGCCTATCTGGGAGCGCGCATTGCCCGTAAACACGTGGGCTGGTATCTGGATGAAGAAGAGGCGGGCCGAGAATTCCGTAAGCACTTCAATGCCCTGGATTGTGCAGACGCACAACTCGAGGCACTCGAAGCGTATTTCGATGGATTAGGTTAACGCATAACTAAAGAGCCGACCGAATATGTTCGAACAAACCCTGACTTCTGATGCATTGGTAACAACTACTCACAATCACGCTGCCGAGCCGACCCAACGCCCCCTGCGTGACTCTGTGCAACAGGCCCTGCGTAACTACCTGGCCCAGTTGAACGGTCAGGAAGTGATTGATCTGTACGATATGGTTCTCTCCGAAGTCGAAGCTCCCATGCTGGACGTGATCATGCAGTACACCCGTGGCAACCAGACTCGCGCCGCCGTGATGATGGGCATCAACCGCGGCACCCTGCGCAAGAAACTCAAGCGTTACGGCATGAACTGATCCCGGTCATTCTGCTGCAGTGCAGACGAAGGCGTATCCCAGCGATGGGATACGCCTTTTTCTATGCCCGGTGTTTACCTGCTCACTCCACCGCCAGCTTGATACCAAGCCCCACGAACAGCCCCCCCATCACACGATTCAGCCAGGTGGCCACCCGGGTGGGTAGTCGCACCTTGCGGCTTGCAAACGCGGTGGAAAACGCCAGCAGATGGCACCAGATCATGCCGTTGAGATTGAAGATGCAGCCCAGCACGATGAATGCCATCGCCTTTTGCGGTGAAGCGGGATCGATGAACTGGGGCACAAAAGCGAGAAAAAAGAGCGCCACCTTGGGATTGAGGACATTGGTGAGCAACCCCTGCCGGAAGATGCGCCCATAAGAGAGCGCAGGCAGCGCCACAGCCCCATCCACAGACGTTGAAGTGCCACTCCTCTGCCAGAGCATGGACACACCGAGATAGACCAGATAGAGCGCCCCCATCAGCTTGATGACGGCAAACAGCTCGGCGGAGGCACTCAACAGGGCAGACAGTCCCAGCGCCGCCGCCAACACATGCACCATGGTACCTGTCCCGATACCCAATGCCGCCATGGACCCTGCACGCCAGCCCTGGGAGCCGCTGCGCAGCATGATGAGCAGGGAGTCAGGCCCAGGCATCATGTTCAACAGCAGGCCAGAAACGACAAACAACGCCAGATCGTGGATCCCCAACATAGACAGCTCCTTGTACATGAAAGAAACAGTCTATGGATCCTGAAGTACTTGTCACTCCCGTTTCCGGCGATAGTGATTATCAAGGAAGGGAATAGCGTTTGAGCCGGAGATACTTGGCGCTCAACCAGGTGAGAAAGAGAGATAGAGCCGTTTGAAAGGCAGTGATACTGGCTGAATAGCAATGTTTATCGATGTAATAGACTGGATTTTGTGCATTAGCCAGACTTATTATCTAAAAAATAAATTACAGGCAATAAAAAACCCCGCTCGAGTGAGCGGGGTTTCTTGTATTGGGTGCCTGGCAGTGTCCTACTCTCGCATGGC
>NZ_JAPCIS010000048.1:0-23569 GCF_027707425.1 Aeromonas sp. QDB63 | reverse complement strand
AGGGCGGTGAAGATATCAAAGACCCGTTTTCCGGTAAATCGCAATGCGGCTCCGCTTAAGTGAACAGCATTGCGGCCATCGGCCGGGTTCTTTCTTACCCCCTGCCCCACCTCGGGGCAAGGGCGCTCGCCTTCCACCCCCGCATCCCGCTGCGCCCGTCCCTTGCCCTCATGGCCTGTTGCCACAAGATAGCGCAGGCTTACCCTCTATGGGGTACCACTCTGGTGCGCCCTGCCTTGCCCCGTGATGACATAAAAGTCATCCATATGATTTTTGAATGAAAAATTACTGACACTGGCCTCGATAGCGACTCAATTGGCTGGCACAGCCCTTGCACTTTGTGATGTACGCAGGGACGTCACAAGGAGTTGCCTATGCTGCCCATCAAGCCCCCCGGACCCGGTTGTTACGACGAGATGCTGCTCACCGACAACCAGTTTCGCGATCATTACCACGCCTACCTCTCGTGGCTGCACCAGACCGACGAGAAGAGCATAGAGCGCAAGCGCGAGGAGGCCGACCTGCTGTTTCGCCGGGTCGGCATCACCTTCAACGTCTACGGAGACGGGGACGGCGCCGAGCGCCTCATCCCGTTCGACAGCATTCCCCGCATCATTCCCGCCCGGGAGTGGCAACACCTGGATCTGGGGATCCGCCAGCGGGTCACCGCCCTCAACGCCTTTCTGCACGACATCTATCACGATCAGCGCATCCTGAAGGCGGGGGTGATCCCGGCCGCCCAGATCCTCACCAATGCCCAGTACCAGCCCTGCATGCAGGGGGTCGACCTGCACCGGGACACCTATGTCCACATCACCGGGGTCGACATCATCCGCAACCACGACGGTGAGTACTATGTGCTGGAGGACAACCTGCGCACCCCCTCCGGGGTCTCCTACATGCTGGAGAACCGCAAGATGATGATGCGCCTCTTCCCGGAGCTGTTTCACAACCAGCCCATCGCCCCGGTGGAGCGCTACCCGGCCCTGTTGCTGCAGACCCTGCGCGAGAGCAGCCCTGTGGACAACCCCTGCGTGGTGGTGATGACCCCGGGACGCTTCAACAGCGCCTACTTCGAGCACAGCTTCCTCGCCCAGCAGATGGGGGTGGAGCTGGTGGAGAGCGCGGATCTGGTGGTCAAGGATGGCCAGGTGCTGATGCGCACCACCACGGGGCTGAAAAGGGTGGATGTCATCTATCGCCGCATCGACGACGACTTCCTCGATCCCCTCGCCTTCAACCCGGACTCCCTCATCGGCGTGCCCGGGCTGCTCTCGGTCTACCGCGCCGGCGGCGTGGTACTGGCCAATGCCATCGGCACCGGGGTGGCGGATGACAAGTCCATCTACCCCTATGTGCCGGAGATGATCCGCTTCTATCTGGGGGAAGATCCCATTCTCAACAACGTGCCCACCTGGCAGTGCCGCGAGCCGGCTGCCCTCTCCCACGTGCTGGCCAATCTGGAGGAGCTGGTGGTCAAGGAGGTCCATGGCGCCGGCGGCTACGGCATGCTTATCGGCCCCTGCGCCAGTCGCGAGGAGCTGGCCCGTTTTCGCGAGCTGCTCAAGGCGCGGCCGGACAACTACATCGCCCAGCCGACCCTCTCCCTCTCCACCTGCCCGACCTTCGTCGACGCCGGTATCGCCCCCCGCCACATCGATCTGCGCCCCTTCGTTCTCACGGGGCAGGAGCTGCGCCTGGTACCGGGCGGCCTGACTCGGGTCGCCCTCACCGAAGGCTCCCTGGTGGTCAACTCCTCCCAGGGTGGTGGCACCAAGGACACCTGGGTCATGGAGGGCAGCCCATGCTGAGCCGCACCGCAAGCGAACTTTACTGGATGTCCCGCCACCTGGAGCGGGCGGAGAACACGGCGCGCATGCTGGACGTCACCCAGACCATGTCGCTGATGCCCTCCATCGACGCCGATCACAGCGAGCTGGTGGCGCCTCTCACCATCAGCGGCACCCATGAGCCCTTCCTGGCCCGCTACGGCCAGGTGAACATGGAGAACCTGCTGCAATTTTTCTGCTTCGACGAGGAGAACCCGAGCAGCATCTTCAGTTGTCTGCGCATGGCCAGGGACAACGCCCACGCCGTGCGGGGCAAGATCCCCGGTGAGGTGTGGGAGAGCATCAACGCCGCCTGGATAGAGATCCGCCGACGCCGCCAGGCGGGGCTGTCCAGCGGCCAGGCCCAGGAGTTCTTCGACTGGATCAAGGAGCGCTCCCACCAGTTTCGCGGCGCCACCTATGGCACCATCATGCGCGGTGACGTGCTCTGGTTCCTGCGCCTTGGCACCTTCATCGAGCGGGCCGACAACACGGCACGCATCCTGACCGTGAAGTATCAGGTGATCCGGGAGGACGAGGACAGCGTGCGCGAGTTCTACCGCTGGAACGCCCTGTTGCGGTCAGTGGGCGCTTACGAGGCCCACCAGACCCTCTACAAGACGCTCTCCCATGCCTCCATCGCCGAGCTGCTGATCCTGCGCAATGACGTGCCGCGCTCCCTGCGGGCCTGTCTCGACGAGATGGAGCTGATCCTTGCCCAGATCGAGGGCAACGCCGGTCAGACGCCCCGGCGCCTGACCACCATACTCAACGCCCATCTGACCTATGGCGCCATCGACGATGTCTTTGCCCTCGGCATGCAGGAGTACCTGAGTGATTTCCTCAGCGACATCGGCGCCATCGGCCAGAGCATCCACGCCGCCTACCTGGAGGTATTATGAGACTCATCATCGATCACCAGACCCGCTACCACTATGCCGACGTGGTGCGCCGCAGCACCCAGTACCTGCGCCTGACCCCCCACAGCACGGCCCGCCAGCAGATCCTCTCCTGGGAGCTGGAGCTGCCGGGGGAGGCCACCTGCACCACGGACGGTTACGGCAACATACTGCATGTGCTAAGCCTGGAGTCCCCCCACGAGGGGATCCTGATCCGCGCCCACGGGGAGGTGGAGATCTGCGACGACGCCCCGGAAGATGAGGAGTCCTCCCTCATCTCTCCCCTGAGCTACCTGAGGCCCACCCCCCTCACCCGACCGACCCCGGCCCTGCAGGATCTCGCGAAGGCCTGCCTGCCAGAGGAGCCGACCCTGGCCGACTTGCAGAGCCTGATGGCACGCATCCTGGTGCTGATGCCCTATCAGCCCGGCAGCACGGATGCCACCTTCAGCGCCGACGAGGCACTTGCTTCGGGCAGCGGCGTCTGTCAGGACCACACCCATGTCTTCCTGACCTGCTGCCGCCACGCCGGCCTGCCGGCCCGGTACGTGAGCGGTTACCTCTACAGCCAGGACAACAGCCACGTGGCGATGCACGCCTGGGCCGAGGTGTGGATCGAGGAGCGCTGGCACACGTTCGACGTCACCAACCTCACCAGCTCCACCAGCGAGCACCTCAAGCTCGCAGTCGGCATGGATTATCTGGATGCCTGTCCGGTGCGCGGCGTGCGCTATGGCGGCGGGTGCGAGCAGCTGCAGAGCCAGGCGCAGGTGACCCGCCTGGATGGACAACAGCAATGAAGACCGGGAGAGTCCTGGCGGGAGCGCGGTCATGACCTATTGCGTCGCCATGTGCCTGCAAGACGGCATGGTGTTTGCGTCCGACTCGCGCACCAATGCGGGGGTGGATCACATCGCCACCTTCCGCAAATTGCACCTCTTCACCCGGGAGGACAGGGTGATAGTGCTGCAAAGCGCGGGCAATCTGGCCACCACCCAGAGCGTCATCAGCCTGCTGACGGAGGGGCAGGAGCTCCTTGCCCTCCCCAGCCTCTACGAGGCTGCCGCCCTCATCGGCCAGACCATACGCACCGTCATCAGCCGGGATGGGGGTCAGCAGCAGGGCCATATCAACTTCGGCTGCAACATCCTGCTGGGGGGGCAGATCCGGGGGGAGCGCCACCGCCTGTTCCACATCTATCCGGAGGGCAACTTCATCGAGGCGAGCGCCGACACCCCCTACTTCCAGATTGGTGAGAGCAAGTACGGCAAACCCATCATCGATCGCATCATCCACCATGAGACGCCGCTTCAGACCGCATTGCAGTGCGCCCTCATCTCCATCGACTCGACCCTGCGCAGCAATCTGTCGGTGGGCTTGCCCCTGGATGCCCTGGTCTATCACGAGGGCAGCTTCTCGGCGACGAACCAGCACCGCATCACCGAACAGAACCCCCATTTCGTGGCGCTGCGAAAGGCCTGGGGCGAGGGGTTGCAGCAGTTGTTCCAGGGCCTGCCCACTTTCCCCCTCTAGGCCGGGCGGGAGGCGCCAAGGCGCTTTCCCGCTCCTTTCTTTCCGGATATTCTGGCTGCCTTCCTTTTCGATGGAGTTTCCCATGCGCCGCTTCAACGTCATGCTCAACGGCAGCCGGTTGATGATGTTCCCCTTCTATGTCTGCATCCTTATCTGTGTCGCCCTCCTGATGGTGAAGTTCGCCATGCAGCTCTATGTGCTGTGCCGCGACATCATCGACATCCACTATCTGGATCTCATCACGGGGGTACTCACCCTGGTGGACTTCGTGCTGGTGGCCCAGATGCTGATCCTGGTGGCCATCTGCGGCTACGTGCAGTTCATCAAGACCCCGGAGCAGCGAGCGGCCCTCGGCGACAACTGGCTCAGCAAGATCAACTTCGCGTCCCTCAAGCTCATCGTCATCAACTCTCTGGTGACCATCGCCGGCATCGAGGTGCTCAAAGCCTTCCTTGACGACGGCACCGGCAACGAGATCGAGATGAAGTGGTCGGTCATCGTCTTCCTCGCCTTCTCCACCGCGGCACTTATCTATGCGGTGACCGAGCGGCTGGCGGAGCACAAATAGGGCCCGGCGCCATTCAGGGTCTATTCATCAAGAGCCGAATTGATAACTCTTTTCATTACCCTTACTGCATTGTAAACTTGCTCGCCCCGGGCTGAACCGCCCGGGAGCTGGAGCACCCATGACGAGTCTTTCCCTCTCACCACGACACTGCTGGCAGTGGCTGGCCTATCACCATCAGGCGGCCGAGGGTGCTCTTTATCTGATGTTTTTCTCCGGCCTGCTGCTGTGGGAACCCCTGACGCCGACCTGGTCCCTGGCACGCTGGAACCTGTTTTTGCACGTCGCCCTCTCGCTCACCCTGTTCCCCTTGCTGTTTGGCGCCTTCTGGCTCTCCCATCGCAGCCTGCTGCGCAAAAGCCGCAAGCCTTTTCTGCGCACCACGGGGCGCATCATCGAAGCCTTGCTGCTGGTCTGTCTGGCAAGCGGACTGGTGCTGGTGCTGCACGGCACCCCGGGGGATAGCCTCGGCAACCTTGCCAGCTGGGCCCACTGGCTGAGCGCCCTCGCGTTGACGCCCCTGGTGCTGCGCCACGCCTGGCGCTGGACCATCTTGAAATGGCGCACCTGATCTTATGTTGAAGTTGTTCTTATCCCTGATGTTGGCCGCCCTGCTGCTGGGGACCGCCTCGGCCCGGGAGATGGGCACCGCCATGATTGCCTATGACGAGGGGAGCGCCCCGCACCTCGTCACCGCCAACCAGAGTGCTGGCTCCGTCACCCTGCTCGAACGGGGCACTGGCAAGCGACTCAACGAGGTGCAGCTGGGGGGCGATCTGCGCCAGCTGGCCCGCGCCGATGACGGCACCCTGCTGGTCACCGATTACAGCGGCGATCGCCTGCTGCTCTTGGATGATGAACTCGAGCTGGAAAAGGCGATCCCCACCGGCCATAGGCCCTATGGCGTAATCTTCGATGCCAAGCGGCAGTGGTTCTGGGTCACGCTGTTCGAGGGAGGGCGCCTTCAGGCTTATGACAGGGCGGGCAACCTCCAGCTGGATGCAAAAACCGCCGAGACTCCCCGCGGGCTGGCATTGACCGACGACGATCGCCTGCTGCTCACCCACGCCATGACAGGCCAGCTCGCCATCTATGATCTCGCCAAGCTTGAGAAGGGCGCTACCCTCCCCAAGCCCAAGCTCATCACCCTGGCGGAAACCCACAGCGATACCCCGAGCGACTCCCAGGGCTTGCCGCGCCTACTGGACGGCATCGCCCTCTCCCCCGATGGCAGCGAAGCCTGGCTGCCCCACGTGCTCTGGAGTTTCGATCACCCCTTCCAGTTTCAGAGCACCGTCTTCCCGGCCGTCTCCATCATCGATCTCGATGAAGAGAAGGAGCGGGTCGATGAAAGAAAACAGCTCTTTTTGCAGATCAACCTGCCCAGCGTCGGCAACCGCAGCCAGATCGTCTCCAACCCGTTCGCGGCGCGCTTCGCCGCCGATGGCAAGCGGGTCTACCTGACCCTGGCGGGTTCCGAAGACTTGCTGGTGTTCGACCTGTCGCGCAGCGGCAAGCAGAACAGCAACCGCCACCGCCGCAAGAAGTTTCAGGGGGGCGCCAAGGCGACCCAGCTCTTGCGTCACCTGCCGGGCCAGAATCCGCGCGATCTGCTGATCGATGGCGACCACATCCTGGTGCACAACGTCATGGGGCAGGATCTCACCCGCCTCAATAGCGGCGGCAGCGGCCCGTTTGCCCGGGTCACCGTCGATGTGCCCCACTTCGCCAAGCTGGTAGAGACCGATCCCCGCCCCGCAGCCCTCAAGCGCGGTGAGCGGTTGTTCAACCTGGGTAATACTGCCGCCAACAGCCGCTTCCCCATGGCGGGGGACAACTGGATGAGCTGCAACTCCTGCCATCTGGACGGGTTCAACTTCACCAACCGCTATCTGATGGCGGCCCATCGCCAGCAGAGCGGCGACAACGCCATCAACGGCCACGCCAACCTCGCCAACATGGTGGCGGGGGACTTTATCGGCGAATACCTGCGCATGACCCAGCAGACCCAGGGCGGCATGGGCCATGACACCCGCGATGGGGCCGAGCCGGTCGACCCCGCGAGGCCCCATCCCGAGGTGCAGGCGATGATGGAGGATCTGCACGCTTTCGTGACCAGTGATGGCAACCTCCCCTATCTGGCCAACTGGCTTAGGCTCGATGCCTCGCGCAGGGATCCTGCCAAGGCGCCGACCACTCATCCCAAGGAGTGGCTCAACTCCGCCTCCTGCCAGAACTGCCACCAACAGGCGTTCCAGGACTGGAGCGAGAGCAACCACCGGCTGATGGGCAACTCCCACCCCTACTACAAGGTGGTGCAGGCATTGGCCCGCGAAACCGAGGGCGAAGCCTTCGGCCAGTGGTGCCAGGGCTGTCACATGCCCCAGCAGGTGATGAACGGCCAGACTGATCTGCCCAAGGGCTCCCACATGTTCGAGCAGGGTGGGGCTTCGCTCATTGCGGCCCACCAGAAAGGCGAGCCCGTGGTGGAAGAAGGCACAGGCTGCGTGCTCTGTCATCGCATCACCAAGCTCGAGGATGCAGGCGGCAACAGCGCCTTTACGGTCAATTTGAAAGACCGCGAGAGCTATGTGTTCGAGGATGCCGCCGGCGGCAGCCTCCAGCACTGGCTGGCGGAGCGGCAGATCAACGCCCGCCCCGCCATGCACAAGGCCTCCTACCAGAAGGATTTCTACCGGGACGCGGCCCTGTGCAAGTCGTGCCACAACGAGTTTGCCCCGGGCACCGGCGCCAATATCGTCAACACCTGGGACGAGTGGGAAAAATCCAGCTTCGCCAAGGCCGAAGATCCCGCCAAACGGCGCACCTGCATCGACTGCCATATGAACCCCGAGCCGGGCAATGGCGGCGCGCCTGTGGCGGGCCAGTCCACCGAAAACGGCACCGTGAAAGAGCGGCTCTATCGCCACAACTTTACCGGTGCCCAGCATCAGCTGGTGGGGCTGAGAAGTGCAACCCTCGAGCAGGAGAGCCTGGCGCTCTTGCGCTCCAGCGCCACCCTCTCGGCCCGCATTGAAAACCAGAGTGGCCAGCCCGCGCTGGTAGTGAGAGTCGCCAATACCGGCGCCGGCCACGCCCTGCCCACCGGTGTCGCCGATTTCCGTGAACTCTGGCTGGAGCTGACCGTCACCGACGCCAGCGGCAAGCTGGTGCTTGAAAGCGGCCAGCCGGTGAACGGCGCCGTCCCTGAGGATGCACGGCTATTTAGAAAGGTGTTTGGCGATGCCGAGGGCAAGCCGGTGGGGCTCAAGTTCTGGCGCTACGCCAAGCTCATTGAAGACACCCGCATCCCGGCCGATGGCTGGCGCGATGAAGCTTGGCCGCTGCCGGCGGATGCTCAGGGGCCCTTCAAGGCCGATATCAAACTCAATTTCCGCACCTACCCCAAGTGGGTCAATGATGCGGTGCGCGCCGCCGAGCCGAGCTTGCCGGAGCCACCCATAGTGCAACTCAATCGGCTGCAACTGACCCTGCAGCCCCTCCCCCTCACGCCCGATACGGAGCCTCAATACTGATGTTCGCAAGTTTTCTCATTACCCTGCGCGAGGGGCTGGAAGCCTTCCTGCTGGTCGGCATCTGCCTCTCCTACCTCGCCAAGCTGGGGGCGAGCCGCTACAACAAGTTCATCTATCTGGGGGTGGGCCTCGGTCTTGTCGCCTCCCTTGTCATCGCCTTCCTGTTCCAGGTGGTGGTGAGCCAGTTCGAGAGCGAGCGCTACAACCATTTGCTGATGGCGGGGATCCTGATCTTCGCCACCTTGGTGCTCACTTATATGGCTATCTGGATGCAAAAACAGGCCAAATCCCAGGTGGGGGCCATGACGGCGCGCATCGATGCCGCCATCGACGGTGGCAACCTGTTTGGTCTGGTGCTGCTCGCCTTTCTGGCGGTGATGCGCGAAGGCTTTGAAACCG
Source organism: Aeromonas sp. QDB63 (assembly GCF_027707425.1). NCBI lineage: Bacteria > Pseudomonadati > Pseudomonadota > Gammaproteobacteria > Aeromonadales > Aeromonadaceae > Aeromonas > Aeromonas sp. QDB63. The sequence goes on along the minus strand of NZ_JAPCIS010000048.1, from coordinate 14,808 downwards.
TGCTCTTCTTCTCGGCCCTGGTCTACTCCGGGCAAGGGGTGGATCTGCACCAGGGGCTGATGGGGGCGCTGGCGGGGCTGCTGGTCTCTGTGGTGCTGGTGTGGGGGCTGCTGCGCTCCACCCGCAAGGTGGCGCTGGCCCCCTTCTTCCGCTGGACCGGCCTGCTCATCATCATCATCGCCGCAGGCTTGCTCTCGTCCGCCGTCAACATGTTGCAGGCAGCGGACGTCATCACCTTCTGGACCACGCCGGTCTTCAACATCAGCCACATCCTCGACGATCAGGGGGTATTCGGCACCTTCCTGCGCGCCCTGTTTGGCTACAACGCCTCACCGGCCGGCCTGCAGTTGCTGACCTGGGCCTGCTACCTCATGATCTTTGTCACCCTCTGGCATCGCAGCTATCGCCCCCAGGGGAGCGCCGCCCCGACCAGGGGCTGAGCCCGGGGATCACACTCTGTTCGGGAGCCGCGCACAGGCGGGCTCCCCCAGCTATCACGCCGTTTCGGAACACTCATGAACGACAACAACAAGAAGCATATTGCGGTGCTGGGTGCCGGCCCTGCCGGTTTGATGGCCGCCTGGCGCCTGCGCCAGGCCGGTTTTGCGGTCACCCTGTTCGAGCAGGAGAGCGTGGTGGGCGGCATGTGCGCCACCCAGACCTTCAAGGGGCGCGACGGGGAGTATCGCTTCGACTACGGCGGCCACCGCTTCATCACCAAGAACCCCGAGCTGCTCGCCTTTATCGATGAGCTGATGGGGGACGACCTGCTCCACGCCGAGCGAAAGAGCGTCATCCGCTTTGGCGGGTGCACCTATGACTACCCTTTGAACCTGCCCAATTTGCTCAAGACGGCGCCGCTGGCCCTGATGGCCGGTGCGGTGAAGGATCTGCTGCTGTTGCCCTTTGCCAAGAAGCCTACCGATTTTGCCAAGGCGAGCTTTGCCGAGTGGATCCAGAGCCACTTCGGTCGCACCCTCTACCGCCAGTTCTTCGAGGGCTACACCGGCAAGCTGTGGGGCATCAACCCGGACAAGCTCTCCGCCGACTGGGCCGGCCAGCGCATCAGCCTGATCGATCTCAAAGACGTGGCACGCCGCCTGCTGCCAAGGCGCAACGGCAGCATGTCGGTGCGCACCTATGCCCGCAAATACCGCTATCCCAAGTACGGCTTCGGCCAGATCTTCACCACCTTGGGGGAGCGGTTGGTGGCCGAAGGGGTTGAGCTGAAAACCGGCGCCACCATCACCCGTCTCGAGCAGGCTGATGGCCGCATCGAACGGGTTTATTGGAAACAAGATGACGTGGAGCAGAGCGAGCGCTTTGATCAGGTGATCTCCACCCTGCCGCTGCCGCTCACCTGCCAGCATCTGGGCTTGCCGTGTGATCTGCACTACCGGTCGCTTCGCTTCGTCAATATGCCCCTCAAACAGGAGAACCTGTCGGACAACACCTGGCAGTACCTCTCCGACCCCCATATTCTGGCGACCCGTCTGCAGGAGCCGCGCCGGCGCAGCCCCTTTATGGCGCCCCAAGGCCAGACCTCGGTGATGCTGGAGATCCCCTGCAATCCGGGGGATGCCACCTGGCAGGCACCGCTCTCTGATCTGCGCGGCCGGGTCACCGCCGATCTCGACAGCCTCGGCGTCGATACCCAGAAGCTCGGCGATGAGACATTCGAAGCGCGCAGTGAATACGCCTATCCGCTGATGGATCTGGGTTATCAGGCCCGCCGCAACGAAGCCATCAAGGCGCTGATGCCGATAGGCAACCTCATCATGACCGGCCGTCAGGGGACATTCCGCTACATCTTCACCGACACCGCCATGGAGATGGGGATGATGGCCGCAGACATGGTGATCGACGGGGTGGACAGACGTCACGCCATCTTCAATCATCGCAACGAAAATACCGTCATTGAAACCCAGAGCGTGGCCTGAGTGCCGCGCCATGGGCATAACCTCTTGGCATAAGTAAGGAGAACAGGATGACCATCCGCCCGGGTTTACTTGCCCTCACCCTGCTGCTGACCCTGAGCGGGCAGGCGCAGGCTTACTCCTACGCCGCAGCCGGCAAGGAGCCGCTGATCGATGCCCGCGAGGCACTGCTGGGCGCCGCCACTGACGGCAAGGATGCCAGCGCCACCTTGAGCGAGATTGCCGAGGAGCTGACCTATCTGGAAGAGCACCACCAGGTCGAGCTGCAAGCACCGCTGGCCGCCGCCATCAAGGCCAAAGACGCCGTGGCTACCGCGGCCCTGCTCAACCGGGCCTACAAGGCGGAGATCGAGCGCCGCCTCGAAGGGGCCAGCCAGAACCTTGGCGACTACCAGACCGCCAAGGTGCTGGTGGTCAAGAGCAAGCGCTTCTTGGATTTGATCCTCCCCTCCCTCAATGAAGGAGATCGCAAGGCCGCCGAACAGGCGCTGGCCAAGGTGCTCGATGCCATCGGCAACCCGGGAGTGTTCGGCGTGGGTGCCAAACCTGCCGATGCCGCTGCCTTTGGCGATGCCGAAAAAGCGCTGATGACCGTGCTGGCGCCGCTTTGATGACCTCTCATCGATGACGACGGCCCCCCTCATCCCCACCCCTTCTCCCGCAAGGGGAGAAGGGGGGCGTCGCCACGGCCGATTACGCTTCGCTAATCGACCCTACTTGCTTGCCCTGCTGCAACTGGCCTGGCTTGGCTGGCTGCTGACCTTCCCCGTGGCGCTCGATTCCGACGATGCCCTGAACTTCGCCCACGGGGTGGTGCGCTTCAGCGTACTGGAGTTCTCCCCCCACTTTCCGGGCTACCCCGCCTTTATCTGGCTGGCGCGGCTGATCAATCTGGCGGTGGACGATCCGGCCCGCGCGGTGCAGTGGGCCAGCCTCTTGGGGAGCAGTTTGCTGGCGCCACTCGCCGCCTCCCTCGCGGTCAGATTGTGGCAGCGGCCCAGCCTGCTGGCGCCGGTCTGGCTGCTGGTACTAGCCCTGCCGCTCACCCCGACGCTCGCCCTCTCCGGCCTGTCCGACGGGCCGGCGCTGGCCGCCTGGCTGGGCGCGCTCCTGGCTTTGCAACAGCGCAAGATAGCGCTGGCGGGTCTGCTGTTGGGCCTCATGCTGGCCCTGCGTCCCTCCTACTTCGTGCTGGCCCTGCTGCCCCTTTGGCTGGGGATGGCGCAGCAGGGCACGCGCGTCAGGTTTGTGCTCCCCATCGCGCTGGTGGGGCTAGCCTGCCTGCTGTTTGTCTGGCAGGCCGATGGCTGGGCCTATTTCAGCGAGGGGCGGCGCTTTACCGACGGCCACTTTACCCTGTGGGGCAACACGGCGGCAGCCCACGGGGATCGACTGCTGAGCTGGGCGAATACCTTCAACGATCAGCTCACCCCGCTCTGGCCCCTGTTGATGGGAGCCTTGCTGATACTGCCACTCTGGCAACGGTCAAAAGATCACAATGCGACCCCCTCCGTGCTCTGGACGCTCTACTGGCTCGCCCTGCTGCTCTGGACCCTGTTTGGCCAGAATCCGGACAATCCCCGCCATCTCGCGCCCATCACCCTGCTTGGCCTCGTGCTGCTGGCAGGCTGGCTGCCGCGCCGGGGCGAGCTGCCAGCCATGCTGGGAGCCCTGTTGTTGCTGCTCTGCACCCTCACCCCACCGGCGGCACCAGCCATAACCCGGGCCGCCAGACTGGCCGAACAAACGTGCCCGGCGCTGGTAACCCAGTGGGGAGTGAGGCTGCTTAGGGAAACCACAACCCTGCCCGTCACCGACGGCTGGTACCGGGGGGATGCCGCCCTTGCGCTCACCCAGGGGGCCTGCCGCCTCAGCCGCCGCCCCCTGGGGGCAGAGGCGCTACCAGGCCCTTATGACACCCTCTGGTTTGCCCCCCGCTTTCACGCCGAACCCGGCCTCTGGCTCGCCCTGCCCCGCTGAACCGGGCGCTTGCGAGGGCATCGCTCGACTCGTCTACACTCACAGCCGGGTCTGTCAGGAACCAGTGCAATGGAAAGAAACACGAGCGGAACCGGGGAGGGGATCCGGGTCGCGCTGGCCCTGTTGCTGGCCTGCGCCCTGCTGATGCTGCCGCTCTGGTGGCAGGGGGGCAGTCAGGGGCACGATCTGTTCCACCACCTGCTATCCGGCCACTACTTTGCCCGCCAGCTCTGGCAGGGGGAACTCTATCCCCGCTGGCTGATGGCCATGAACGGCGGCTTCGGTAGCCCCACCTTCTTCTTCTATCCCCCGCTCCCCTACTACGTCAGCGCCCTCTTTGCCGGGCCCGGTGCCCACCCCCAGCAAGCCATCTACCCTTTGCTTGGCAGCGCCACCCTGGCCCTGCTGCTCTCCGGGGTGTTTGCCTATCTGTGGCTGCGTGCCACCACGCCCCCTGGCCGGGCCCTGGCCGCCAGCCTGCTCTATTTGGCGCTGCCCTATCATGTCGCCATGGATCTCTATGCCCGCTTCGCCCTGGCGGAGTTCTGGGCCTTCGCCTGGGCTCCCCTTATCCTGCTGGGGCAGGATCTCGCCCACCGCGGACGACCTCAGGGGTTGCCCCTGCTGATCCTGGGGCTGGCGCTGCTGGCCTTCTCCCACCTCCCCAGCCTCTTGCTCATGATGGGGCTGGTCACCTTGCGCGCCTTCTGGTTCACCAGACGCACCCGCACTCTGACGCCCTGCTGGCAAGCCCTCGGCGCCCAGGGGGTGGGGCTTTGCATGGCAGCCGCCCTGCTGCTGCCCGCCCTGGCGGATCAGGGGGCCATCTCCATGGAGCTGATGCGCGGCGGCATGTTCGACTACAGGCGCAACTTTCTCGACCGCCTGCCCAGCGCCTGGGAGGACTGGCGTTTTCGCGGTCACCTGGCGTGGCAGAGCATGCTGACCCTGGTCCTGCTGCTCATCGCCTGGGCCGCCGCCCGGGAGCCGCGCCACCCCGAGCTGCTGTGCTGGGGGGCGATCGGCGTCGTCGCCTTCCTGATGATGCTGCCCCCGAGCCAGCCTCTCTGGAGCCTGCTTCCCCCCTTGCAGCGGGTCCAGTTTCCCTGGCGGCTCAACCTAGTGCTCGCCCTTGCCACGGTCGCCGTGGTGGCGCTCGGCACCCAGCCCCATCGTCTCTGGCAGGGGCTCTGGTGGGGAGTATTTCTGCTGACCCTCCTCTCCACCCTGGCCTATGTGCGTCACGCCCCCCTCACCCAGGCCCCCGAACGGGAAGCCATGGCATTCGAGTTCGACAGCAAGCGCAGTGCCCGGGAATACAGGCCAAGGCAGGTGCCGGGGGGCATGTTCGCCCCGACCCTGCTCGCCTGGAAGGAGGAGTTCCAGCCGCCCGTCAGCGCCGAACCGCCAGGCGCGAGCTGGAGCCTGACCCGCTGGCAACCCCGCGCCCTGGCGCTGGAGGTCAAGGCCCGGGTGCCGACCCGGCTGGTCCTGCACCAATACCATTACCCCGGCTGGGAGGCCCGCCTCGACGGGCACCTGGCGCTGACGGTGAGCGCCAATCGCCAGGGGTTGATGCAACTCTGGGTTCCGGCGGGCCACCACAGTCTCACCCTGACCCTGGCGGTACGATGGCCGGAGCGCACCGGCAATGCCCTCTCCCTGCTTGGATGGCTTGCCTGGCTCTGGCTGCTCTGGCGCCACACCAGACAAAAGGGCATCGGGCAGGATGCACCTGATCGCGCCCGCCAAAACTGATAGACTCAACACCTGCCTCTCAACCCGGCCCAGCCCACGACTCGGATACCCTATGCCCCAAGCCAGCTCCCTCTCCCCCCGTTTCCTCTTCATCCTGCTCGGTGCCCTGGCGGGCCTGACTCCGCTCGCGGTGGACATGTATCTGCCCGCCATTCCCGCCATCGCCCGGGATCTGGCTACCAGCATCGACGGCGCCCAGCTCACCATCAGCGCCTTCCTGGGGGGCTTTGCCATCGGCCAGCTCTTTTACGGGCCGCTCGCCGACAGCTTCGGCAGAAAGCCGGTGATCCTGGCGGGCCTGACGATGTTTGCCGTGGCCTCCGTGGGCTGCGCCATGGCGGACTCCCTGCCTGAGCTCCTCGCCTGGCGCATGTTGCAGGCCGCAGGGGGCGCCGCGGGTTCCGTGGTGGTCAACGCCCTGCTGCGCGACCTGTTCGAGAAGGATGCGTTTTCCCGCGCCATGTCCTTCGTCATCCTGGTGATGACCCTCGCCCCCCTGGTGGCCCCGGTGGTAGGGGGGTACATCAGCGCTCACAGCGACTGGCGGGTCATCTTCTGGCTGCTGGTGGCCATCAGCCTGCTCATCTGCCTGGTGATGCAGTGGAAGATTGAGGAGACCCTCAAACCCGAGCACAAGCAGCCCCTGCGACTCGGGCAGGTGCTTCGCAACTACTGGGGGGTGCTCTCCCACCGTGGTGCCATGGGCTATGTGCTGTGCGGCGCCCTGTCGAGCTCCGGCATGTTTGCCTTCCTGAGCGCATCCCCCTATGTCTACATCGAGTATTTCAAGGTGCCGACCGAGCACTATGGCTGGCTCTTTGGTCTCAACATCCTGCTGATGATGGTGGTCACCTTCGCCAACAGCCGGCTGGTGAAAGGGGTGGGTGCCGAACGCATGCTGCGATACGGCCTGACCGTGCTGCCGCTCGCCGGGGCCCTGCTCATCTACAACGCCTGGAGCCAGACCGGGGGCCTGTGGGGCATCGTCATCCCCGTCGTGCTCTTCGTCGGCCACATCAGCCTGGTGGGGGCCAACGCCATGACCGGCCTGATGGGCCACTTCCCCCAGTCCGCAGGCACCGCCTCGGCGCTGGCGGGTACCCTGCGCTTTGGCCTTGGGGCCCTGGTGGGGGTACTGGTCAACCTCAATCCCCCCGAATCGCCGCTCCCCATGGCCATCGCCATCGCCGGTTGCGGCCTGGGGTCGGCCCTCAGTTACTGGCTGCTGAGCGGCAAGCGCGTCCCCTGATGCCTTGCAATGAAAAAGCCCTGTCCATGGACAGGGCTTTTTGCATCGGGGCGCAGGCCTCAGTCATCGGCCTGCAACCCGCTGCGCGCCAGGATCTCGCTCTCCAGCCCATCCAGGCTTAGCTGGTTCTTCTTGCGCCAGTAGGCCTCAATCCCCTCCCGGCCCTGCCGCTCGGACCAGTTGGCAAGATCCTCCCTGTCTCCCTGGTACTCATACAGAGGCACCGACATGCCGCACGACGTCTGGACCCGTTCAATGTTCAGCAGGAAGATCTGGCGAGCCGCGACGCTTGGGGGGAACAGCGCCAGCAACGACGGCCACTGCGGATCAGTGCGGTGCAGCACCCGTGCCTGGCCATAGGCTCGCAGAATAAGCGGCGCCCCCTCGAAGGCGCAGAACATCACCGTCATGCGCGGCTGTTGCAGCACCTGGGCCGCGGACTCGTTGCCGCTGCCGGTCAGGTTGAGCCAGACCAGGGTGTGGGCATCGAGGACGCGCAGCGAATCCCCGCCCTTGGGGGAGAGATTGACCGATCCCTTCGCAGCCGCCGTGCCGACGAAGAAGATCTTCTGCCCCTCGATAAAGGTGACATGGCGCGGCAAAAGCGCCTCGAACAGTTGTCCCATCCTGCCTCTCCCTGGTGCCTGGAACCGGGTTGCCTAAAACAGGGCGCTGTTGAGCCACAGGTGCGCCCCTATGCCGACCATATAGCCAAGCAAAATGGCAGGCAACCACTTGAGGTGCCCGACGAAGGTATACATGCCCCTGGCCTGCCCCATCAGGGCCACCCCGGCGGCGGAGCCGACCGAAAGCAGACTGCCCCCCACCCCGGTGGTCAATGTCACCAGCAGCCACTGCCCCGTGCTCATCTGCGGCTCCATGGAGAGCACGGCGAACATCACCGGAATGTTGTCGATCAGGGCGGAGAGCAGGCCGATGACGACGTTGGCCAGGGTCGGATCGCCACCGTCATAGAGGAAATGGGAGGCAAGCGCCAGATACCCCATAAACCCGAGGCCGCCGACGCACATCACCACCCCGTAGAAGAAGAGCAGGGTGTCCCACTCCGCCTTGGCAATCTTGTTGAACACATCGAACGGCACCACCGAGCCCAGACGCAGCAGCCTGGCCTCGTCCCCGGTGCGCTCATACAGCGCCCGTGCCCGGGCCAGGGTGACGGGCTGGGTCTTTCGCAGATAGAAACTGAAAAATTGCAGGTAGCCCAGCCCCATCATCATGCCGAGCACGGGGGGCAGCCCCAGGAAGTGATGGCAGGCGACTGCGGTCACTATGGTGAGTACAAAGAGCAGCACGATGACAACGGCGCCGCGCCTTGGCACCACCATCTCGCCCGGCATGGCGGGCACCAGACGGGGCACCATCAGGCTCATCAGGGTGGCCGGCACCAGGAAGTTGAGCAGGGCGGGGATGAAGAGCAGCAAGAACTGCTGGAACGGCACCTTGCCCGCCTGCCACACCATCAGGGTGGTGATGTCGCCAAAGGGGCTGAAGGCGCCGCCCGCATTGGCTGCCACGACGATGTTGATGCAGGCCAGGTTGATGAAGCGGCGCTCCCCGTTGGCCACGTTGAGCACCACTGAGCACATCAGCAGCGCCGTGGTGAGGTTGTCCACCACGGGGGAGATGAAAAAGGCGAGAAAACCGGTGAGCCAGAAGAGCGTACGCAGGCTGAATCCCGCCTGCACCAGGCGTACCCGCAGCACGGCGAACAGCAGCCTGTCCTCCATGGCGTTCACATAGGTCATGGCCACCAGCAAGAAGAGCATCAGTTCGGCATACTCCAGCAGGTTGTGCCGAAAACCGGCCTGAACCAGCTCGCTTTGCCCCTGCCCCGTATAGACCAGGCCGATGGCTATCCAGATGATGCCGGCGGCCACCAGCACCGGCTTGGACTTTCGCAGCTTCAGGTACTCCTCGGCCATCACCAGGGCATAAGCCAGGGCGAAGATGGCGAGGGCGAAGAGCCCGACCCCGCTGTGGGTCAGATCGAGGGGGCCGTTGCCCGCAGCGGCGGGGGCACTGAGCAGGGCCGTCCCGGGCACGAGGCGAAGGAGTCCAGACATGGCGGCATCTCCTGGCAGGCGTCTGGCATTGAGGCTAGCAGCGCAAAGGGAAGCCGCCCTCCTTGTCATCCTGATGAGCGGCCCGCCGCGGGCACTAAGGCAAACATGAGCGAGGCCCGTTGCCGGGCCCCGTCATCAGGAGGTCTTCTTGCCAAAACCCGATTGCTTGAGGGTGTAGCCTGCGCTGTTTTGCCAGGCATCCAGCCCGCTTCGGTTGTTGCCCGCCACCAGGCTCGCGGCCAGGCTCGGGCTGTTGAAGAGCTGATCGGCGGTAAAGATGAAGCCCCCTTCGGGGTGGGGAACGAGCACCCCCTTGCCCAGCAGCTCCTGGCGCAGCTCGATCACCGCCTCGCGCAGGGAGGCCGCATCCTCGCCGTTGGCGGTGGAGCCCGCCTGGACCATGAAACCGGGGTTTTGCCGCTTGCCCACCGGATAACCATGGGCCTCTGCCCCCTTGCCGTTGAAGTGGTAGAGCTCGCGCTCCCCCGGCTTGTTGTCGGAGAGGGCCTTTTGCAGGGTCATCAGCTCGTTGTAGATATCGATGGGGACCACGGCAGCCTGCTTGACGCCCTTGCTGTCGACGATAAAACTGACTTGCTTGTGTAACATCCTTGCTCATCCTGTGACCCATGGAAGGCCCTATTCTAACCACCTCAGGCAAGCGGGATCCAGCGAGGATCCCCATCCCTTTTGCAGGCGCGATCACTAACTGGCATAGTGACGGACATTGTGAAAGCCATTGACCATCAAACGGTTATCCCATGCTTAGCCTGCGCAACCTCAGTAAACGCTTCGCCAACGGCGGCGAGACGCTCCCCCTGTTTGAGGGGCTGGATCTCGCCCTCACCCCGGGGGAAACCTGCCTGCTGCTGGGGCAAAGCGGCTGTGGCAAGTCCACCCTGCTCAACCTCATCGCCGGTCTCATCGCCCCGGACGAGGGGGAGATCTGGCTGAAAGATACCCGTCTCGACACCCTGCCGACAGACGAGCGGGCCCGGCTTCGCGGGCGCCATTTCGGCATCGTCTATCAGGATTTCAACCTGCTGCCGACCCTGACCGTGGCCGAGAACCTCGCCCTGCCCCTTCAGATAAACAACCTGCCCCAGGACGATGGGCGCCTCGATGCCCTGCTCGCGCGCCTTGGCATGGGCCACAAACGCCACGCCTGGCCGGAACAGCTCTCCGGCGGCCAGCGCCAGCGGGTGGCGCTGGCCCGAGCCCTCATTCATCAGCCCCGTTGGCTGCTCGCCGACGAACCCACCGGGAGCCTTGATGAACACAACGCCGAGCAGGTGATGGCCCTGATGATGAGCGCGGTGCGCTATACCGGCGCCGGTCTCTTGCTGGTGAGCCACAACCCGGGCTATGGCGACCTGGCGGATCGGGTGCTGCGCCTTGAAGGGGGGCAGCTGGTCGAGCTCAAGGGGCGCCGCCATGGCTGACGTCTGCCGGGGGGCCTGCTGATGTTGCCGCTCAAGGCGCTGCTGCGCCTCTATCGCGCTCACCCCTGGTTGCTCTTGATGAGCCTGGCCGGGCTCACCCTCGGGGTCACCCTGGTGGTGGCCATCGAGCTCTTGAACCACAGCGCCCGCACCAACTTCGTCGCCGCCCGCAGCCAGCTCGCCGGGGAGGCCAACTACCGCCTGGCCCCCCAGGGTGGCCTGGATGAGCAAGTCTACGTGAGGCTGGTGCGAAGCCAGCCGAACCTTGACGCCATGCCAGAGCTTCACGCCTGGCTCAAGGACGAGCAGGGGCACAGCTTCCAGTTGCTGGGGATGGATCTCTTCAACCCCGGCCCCCTGCGCCGCCTCTTTGGCGATGCGCCTGACAGCCAACCCGATGTCTCGTTGAATCGCGCCGACAGCGTCTGGCTGGCCGCCCCCGAGGCGAGGCGCCTTGACTGGCAAGCGGGCCAGTCGCGAACCTTTGTGCTGGGGGATGAGGGGCAACGCCCCCTGACTCTGACCCTGGCGGGCACCTTCGAGCCCGGCGCCGTCCCCATGGAGCGGCTGCTGGTGACCGACATCGGCCTCGCCCAGCCCCTGCTTGGCAAGGAAGGCAGACTGGATCGCATCGTCTTCAAACTCAGCGAGCAAGAGGCCCATACCTTGCAAAGAGCCTTGCAGGCGGCCCTGCAATCCTATGCCCCCCATCAGCCCCTCTGGCTTGAGCCCATCAGCCCGGCCCTCGATGCCAGCCAGCTCGGAGATGCGCTGGCGCTGAACCTTACCGCCCTCTCCCTGCTCGCCATGGCGGTGGGATTGTTCTTGGTGTTCAACGCCCAGCGCTTCGTGCAGAGCGTGCGCCGCCCCCTGCTCGCCCAGCTCATCATCCTCGGGATGCCGCCGCGCCGGGTGCTGCGCTGGCTGACCCTGGAGATCCTGATCCTCGCCACCCTCGGCACTCTGCTCGGGCTGTTGCTCGGCAGCCTGCTGGCCCTCGCCCTGATGGGGCAGCTCACCCAGGCGCTGGCCGACCTTTATGGCCCCAACCCCATCGACCTGCTGCGCCTCTCCCCGACGAGCCTTGGCAAGGCGCTGGTGATTGGCCTTCTGGGGATGCTTGCCGCCAACCTGCCCGGCTGGTGGCAACTGCTGCGCCAATCCCCCCTTGCGCTGCGAGAGGGCAACAGTCGCCCACCGGCTCACCCCTGGCAACGCCGGGGGCTTGCCATCGTCATTCTGCTGCTGTGCGCCCTGTGTCTGTGGCAGCCCGCCACCGGCCTTGGCGGCGCCCTCTTCGTGGCCGGAGGCTGGCTGCTCGCCATGGCCCTCCTGCTGCCCGATGCCCTTCGCTCCTTGCTGGGGCGGCTGCGTGCACGCGGCCCCCTCACCGCCCGGCTCGGGGTGGCAGAAACCCTCTATCACCTGGATCGCACCGCCATCGCGGTGATGGCGCTGCAACTGGCCATCGCCGCGGCCATCGGCATCGGGGTCATGGTGTCGAGCTTTCGCTCGAGCGTGGAGATCTGGCTCGGCCAGCGCCTGGCCGCCGATCTCTACGTCACCGCTCCCAAGGGGGTGGCCGGCAGCAGGGGCGCACTCGGCGAGCAGACCCTCAACACCATCCTCGCCTCGCCAGATGTGCGCGCCGCCTCCCGCCGCGCCGTGCTCCCCGCCCGCTGGCAGGGGCAGCCCATCGAGTGGGCGCAGATGGACTTTATCCCCGAGCTCAAAGCCGCCTATCCCCTGTTGGCCGGGCGCTGGCCCGCTGCTCCCGACGAGGTGCTGGCGAGCGAACCGCTGACGGTACGTCTCGGGGTCAGGGTGGGCCAGCGCCTCGAGGTAACCAGCGAAGGGGGGCCGAGGGCTTTCACCGTCACCGGCGTCTATCAGGATTACGGCAGCGACAAGGGGCAGATACTGCACGCCTTCGAAGGGGGCAAGGTGCAATCCCTGGCCCTCTTCAGCCCGGATCCCGAGCACCTTGGTGACAGGCTCAGGAGCCAGTTTGGTGAGCAGGTGAACCTGTTGCCCGCCCCCGCCATCCACGCCGCAGCCCTCAAGGTGTTCGATCAGACCTTCGTGGTGACCGAGCTATTGAAGTTGCTCATTCTGGGGATCGCCTTCGTCGGCATCGGCTCGGCCTTTATGGTGCTGGGGCTGGCCCGGCGCGGCGAGTTGCAGACCCTGCAAAGCCTTGGCCTGAGCCCGCGCCACTGCCGCCGGCTGCTGGTGTGGCAAGGGGCGGGCCTCGGGCTGCTCACCGCGCTGTTGGCCCTGCCGGTGGGCTATGGCCTTGCCTGGGTGCTCATCGAGGTGGTCAACCCCCGCGCCTTTGGCTGGCGGCTGGCCTTCGAGGCCGCCCCCTTGCACGCCGTCACGGCGCTCCTGCTCGCCCCCGTCTGTGGCGCGCTCGCCTCCTGGTACGCCGCAAGGAGAGTGGTATGAAATATCGGTTGGCGCACTGGCTCAGCCATGGCTTGACGTTCCCATTGACCAGATCCCTGTCACCGCCCTTGATTCAACGCAGAGAAGCGCACAGAGCTATCGTGAACCATCCCCTCTCCCTTCGGGAGAGGGCCAGGGTGAGGGAAATCTTGTCCTCTTTACGGACCCTGTGGCTTGCAGCCCCCTTGATCCCGCTTATTGCCATAAGCGGCAACGCGCAGGCCAGCGATTTGGGGAGCATCCTTGGCGGCGGCAGCGATCACTTCAAAAAGGCACTGCCGGGTCAGTCCATCAACCTGTCCGTGGATCACGGTGCCCACCCCGACTACCGCTCCGAGTGGTGGTATCTCACCGGCAACCTGAAAGACGAGCAGGGGCGCGATTACGGCATGCAGTGGACCCTGTTTCGCCAAGGCATCGAGCAGGAGATCACATCGGAGAACCCCTGGCTCACCCCCCAGCTCTGGCTGGCCCAGTTCGCCATCACGGATGTGAGCAAAGGCAGCCACCAGCAGGACGAGCGCACCAGCCGCCAGGGGCCAGGGCTCGCCGGTGCCAGCGGCGGTCAGTATTGGCTGAAAGAGTGGGTGCTGGCCTCTCAGGGCGAAGCGCTTTTTCCCGCCACCCTCAAGGTGCAAAGCAAGGCGGGGGAGCTTGATGTGAAGGTGAGCGCCGCCAAGCCGGCGGTGCTACAGGGCAAACAGGGTTACAGCGAGAAGAGCCCGGGCAACGCCTCCTTCTACTACTCCTACCCGCGCCTGACCATCAGCGGCACCCTGACCCTGGATGGGGAGACCCGCAACGTCAGCGGTGAGGGTTGGTTTGATCACGAGTGGAGCAGCTCGGTATTGGCCGAGTGGCAATCGGGCTGGGACTGGTTTTCGCTGCAATTTGAAGATGGCCGCGAGCTGATGCTGTTTCGCCTGCGCACCAAATCGGGCCGCGCCCATTCCGAAAACAAGCCCGAGAACCGCTACGGCATCCTGATTGAACGGGACGGCAGCAGCCGGGTGCTGAGCCCAGATCACATCCGCCTCACTCCCGGCAAGACCTGGCGCGGCCCCAAGGGGCAAGCCTACCCCATCGAGTGGCAGCTGGAAGCCGCCGATATCAAGCTCACCATCCAGGCGCGCCAGCCCAATCAGGCCATGACGGGGCGTTTTGACTACTGGGAAGGGGCGGTCTTAGTCTCGGGGGACGCCAAAGGCGTCGGCTATCTGGAAATGACGGGATATTGACCGCCTTGAAATCAGATCGCCTTCAAAAAATCATTCAGATTCCATGCTTTAGATGGTTTTTTTCTCAACAGAATTTCTCGTACTTGATACCTTACCCAGACGGCCCTTCCCCTACTGCCCAAAACCCCAAGGATCACCTGTGGCTTTGCTCATCCTCCATTAACACATTGTTATATTCAAAGAGATGAAATGTTACATCCGAGAATTTTATTTAAATATCGAAAACTCGATAAAAGCTGTTTGGAACTGCTCCTAAATCGTGAACTGTGGTTCGCCACACCAGCTTCGTTGAACGATCCATTTGAAGGCGAATCTTCATTCTCAGAAGTTCTGGATGCTGTATGGGATCGCTATCCATTTCCGAAAGAAGAAAGAGAATACTATCATGACGTTATAAAAAAACAGTTATCAGAAACTGGAATCTGCTCATTTAGGGAAGGTGCGAATAAGTCACCAAGTACAAAAATACGCCTTTGTAAGCATTTGAATTAAATCGACTAAAATTTTCAGTTTTGTTGTGGAGGGTACTTGTTCTCACCTTCCCTAATGGTTTATTACTCGACCGTTTGGCTGGATATAAACGCCAACGACTGCCTGTTTGTACAGATCTAGTTATCACCTGACACCGGCCTCAAACCGGTGTCTTGTTTACGCTACTTTAGTGCGCACTTC
>NZ_JAPCIS010000047.1:0-23606 GCF_027707425.1 Aeromonas sp. QDB63 | reverse complement strand
CAAACTGGCTTTTTGCCTTCGCTACTTGCGCGAGTTATGTGTGGACAGAAAACCAGCATTTTGAGAACACAGCCTAGCCTCTCCTGATATTGGGCAGGAAGGCGGTCAGCAGGCCAATAAGGGGCAGATAGGCGCAGACCTGATAGACGGTTTCGATGCTGGTGGCATCGGCCAATCTGCCCAGCAGGGCGGCCCCTATCCCTCCCATGCCGAAGGCGAAGCCGAAGAAGAGGCCGGAAATGGTGCCGACCTTGCCGGGTACCAGATCCTGGGCGTAGACCAGGATGGCGGAGAAGGCCGACGCCAGGATGAGGCCGATGACGATCGACAGCACCGAGGTCCAGAACAGGTCGACGTGGGGCAGCAGCAGGGTGAAGGGAGCGACGCCGAGGATGGAGATCCAGATCACCCGCTTGCGACCGATGCGATCGCCGAGCGGCCCGCCGAGCACGGTCCCCGCCGCGACGGCAAACAGGAAGGCGAACAGATAGAGCTGGGCGCTCTCCAGCGACAGGTGGAACTTGTCCATCAGGTAGAAGGTGTAATAGCTGCTCAGGCTGGCCATGTAGAAGAACTTGGAGAACATCAGCAGACCGAGGATGGCCAGTGACCAGCCAATCTGGCGGCGGCTCAGGCCGGTACCGGCATGGGCTCTCATCCGCCGATGGAAGCTGGCGGCATGGTGGCTGGACCAGCGGCCGACGAAGCTGAGCACGATGACCCCGATGAGTGCGAACAACGAGAACCAGGCCGCACTGCCCTGTCCCTTCGGCACTATGATGAGCGCCGCGAGCAGGGGGCCGATGGCCGATCCCAGATTGCCGCCGATCTGGAACAGAGACTGGGCCAGACCGGGCTGGTTGCCGGCCGCCATGCGGGCGACCCGGGAGGATTCCGGGTGGAAGACGGAGGAGCCCATGCCGATCAGCATGGCCGACAACAGCACGGCGCCAAAGCTGCCCGCCTGCGACAGGTAGAGCAGCCCCACCAGCGTGAAGCCCATGCCCAGAGGCAGGGAGTAGGGCATGGGTCTGCGGTCGGTATAGAGGCCGATCAGGGGTTGCAGCAGCGAGGCCGTGAACTGGTAGGTGAGGGTGATGAGACCTATCTGGGTGAACGACAGATCGAGCCCCAGCTTCAGGAGGGGATAGATGGCCAGCAGTACCGACTGCATCATGTCGTTCAACAGGTGCGAGAAGCTGATGGCGGCGATCACCGGATAAGCGGTGGTAGTCGGGTTGTCCACCGCGGGCGGGGCGGTGATCGGGGTGTCGGTACTCAAGGTCTTGTCCATGGCTGGGGTATCACTCCCTCTACCATGCCCTATCCCGGCGCATCTGGACATAACCAAAGTGGGCGAACGCCCGGATTGCGTTCGCGCGGCGCGCAGGCCGTTCATGCTGACGGCGTGTGGATGGCTGGTCAGATCTTGTGCTTGGCGCGGGGCGGATTAGTATAGAAGGCCTGCCGCCGTTATCCGGCCCATCACCCGCCATGGAGGGAACATGTTCGAAAGCCTGGGTGTCATCAACGTCTGGACCTATCTGGTCGGTCTCTTCTTCATCATCATCGCCCCGGGCCCGAACTCCCTCTACGTGCTGCGAACCGGTGCCGTGCGCGGCATAGGCCCGGGTTATCGCGCCGCCCTCGGCGTCTTCGTCGGCGATGCCATCCTCATTTTCTGCGCCTATCTGGGGATCGCGTCCCTCATTCGCACTACCCCATTGCTGTTTACCCTGGTGCGCTATCTGGGCGCCATCTATCTGCTTTATCTGGGGGTGAAGATCCTGCACGCGAACTTCATCGCCAAAAAGGCGGGACCGGCGTCCGAGATGGATCCCGGTGAGCGCTATTTTACCAAGGCCCTCACCCTGAGCCTCACCAATCCCAAGGCGATCCTGTTCTACGTCTCTTTCTTCGTGCAGTTCATCGACTTCAGCTATGCCCACACCTGGATCTCCTACCTGGTGCTGGCTGGCATGCTGGAAGCGATGAGCTTCGTCTATCTGACCCTGCTGATCTTCGGCGGTACCCTGATGGCCCGCTTCTTCCGTCAGCGCCAGACGGCGGCCCGTCTCGGCAACGGCCTTATCGGTCTCTTCTTCATGGGGTTTGCGGCCAGGCTGGCGACGCTCTCCTCCTGACCCTGGGGATTGCTGACCGTCCGGTGTCGGGCACCTAGTCTGGCCAGCAATCCTTGCCCACCGGGATGAAGCGGGACTGGTAGACGATGAGCTTCTGGTTGCCCGGCTGATTGATCCCGGGATTGTGGTAGGTCTCCCCGGGCAGCAGGTACTTGCTGTCCGCCTCGCTGTCCGCCTGCTGGCAGCCCTGTTTCACCATGAACTCGAAATAGGTGTTGCCGGTATTGGTGATGGCGCTCTGTACCGGGTCCAGCTGGTATGCAAAACGTGACTGACGCGGGCGCACCACCAGGATGGACTGCAGGGCCAGCTTCACCTCGACGGTTCCCCGGTGCTGCGTCTGGCTGCCTTCATCCACCTGGGCTGCCGGTGACTCGGTGAAGGTGATGCGGTAGTAACGCTCATGGTCATCGGCGGGCCCCTTGTAGTAGAACTTGACGTTCTGGGCATGTCTGGCGTGCAGGGTGAAGCGCCTGGGGGCAAACAGCAGCTCACCGGGGACGGTGGGCAGTGTCCTGCCTCTGGCCGTGGGGTCGCTGATTTTTTCCATCTGTATGTCGTACAGCTTGGGTGAAGCACTGTTGTTGGTCAGGGTTCTGGTAATGAACTCCTGCTCTGGCACCATGGCAAGAGTCATGGCGCCGATGTCGAGGGCGGCGGCCTGTGAGGCCAGCAAGCCGCCCAGCAAGGGCCAAAGTAGACGATGCATGTTGTACTCCATGGTCAGCGCCAGGTCCCCTTGATGGTGATGGTGCCGCTTTGTTCCACCTCGCCTTCCCACATCTCGTCGCCCATGGTGCGCTGCACCATGGGATCGGTCAGGTCGAATTCCAGCGCCAGCTTGTAAAACCGGGTGATGCCCTGGCCGTTGACGGGATCATTCCACTCCTGCGGTGGTTGATTGTCCTGTATTCCGAGGGTGCGAATATCCACCGGTGTGCGATCGCAGCGAATGGCGTGCCGTGAACCCGCTCCATGAGCCACCGAATCGAATACCAGCCTGGTAGGGATGGGGACGGCCTGTTCAGGTGCGAAGGAGCCTGCCGGATAGAAAGTGCAATATCCCCGATAAGGCGACCCTCTGTCCTGTGAAATAGAAATTTCCAGCATATCGGCACTGATGGGGCCGCTATCAGAGATATTGTATGAGAAGCTCAGAATGTCTTTTCCGACCTGCCCCTCCCTGTAAGGATTGCTGACGCCCTCCGAAGACAAGATGGATACGCTGAAGTCCCGCGGTTTTATCACGATTTCTGTGGTGCCACTGAATTCATAAAACCCACTTTCTGGTGCTTTGACATTTCGCATGTTGAAGTTAATCAAACTTCTTGTCAGTTGATCCTGAAGCCCGAGTCTGACCACCTGTTTGAAAAAATTACTGGAGAGAAACAGATAAATAGACGATTGCCCATTGAGATAGCCGATCTTGTAGTCAGCACCCTTGCTTGCCCAATTGGTGAGATTTGCGCTCATTTGCACATCTGCACTGGCAATGGCGCTGTTCAGGGCCGCATTTTTTATGTTTGTGTATACATAGGGATCGGAAAATGACTGGCTACCATCCTGACTGAAATCGTAGTCAAGAAAACGGCAGAGAATGCCATCACGGGTACCCAGCCGATAATTCTCGCAGCCTTGTGAACCGGGTAACACATAGGGGGCTCCATTGCTGTCCACGATCACTTCACTGATGGCATTGGTCTGTATAAAGCGCAGATGACCCGCTTTCTTGTGCTGTACCTTTCTCACATACCAGGTGCCGCTGCTTTGATCTATGCAACGCTCACCCGAGGCTGCATCATAGGCTCTGGTGGTCCTGCAGAGGTTCATTTCCCTGTTCAGGATGGCTCCAACCGGCATGGTGCGCAGGTAATCAAAGAAGCTGGCGCTCAATTTTGCATGAGCATATCCAGTTGCCGCCTTCGTTAATCCAAAGAAACCTGTTTCATTGACGACGCTCGGCTTGTTGACCGCTTCTGCCGTTTGCGGGTCACATCCAGACCAGCTCTTTATGCAACGCTGATTGATATAAGGATACCGAATCGGGCCGTTTTCCCACATGTCGATATTGTCGTTGGTGACTGTGTAGTTATAGCCATTGTCTGCATATGCCAGGCTGACCTGTCTGGAGTCGGACGTCCAGGCATTGCCACCCGACAGGCGAGGGTCCAGATAATCGGTTGGGGTAATGAATAAATTGTTGTCCTCCTGATTTTCAATAAACAGCAAATGACGAAGATCGGCATCAGCCAGATTATATTTTGTGACAGCCGCACTGCCTTGCTGTGCCCAGCCGGCGCCAAGTGCAATGACCAGCAGCAATCGGTGTGTGATGTTCATGTTCAATACTCTCTCACCATGGCGTAGGTGGGCAGTCCCTGGCAGGTCACGATGCCGACCCAGGCCGCGCCCGTGTGTTGTGCAAGATCCAGGTCGGCTTCACAGAAGTCGCTTCCCCGGCGGAAAGTCAGCATGGGGTTGGCCTTGTCCACGTCCAGGGTGAACTCGCCGACCTCGTTGGTCACCGTGGTGCCGATGTGGTTGTCAATGCGGGCGTTAGCAAGCAGCGAGCCATCTTCTGCCCTGAGTACGCCAAACACGGTGACCATCTCCTTGATGCTGCTGCCGGCATCCAGAGTGGCGACGTTGCCGGGGAACAGGGTGTAGCGCTGCTTGCCGGTGTTGATGTCATAGCTGTCCTTGCCTGTCTTGCTGTTGAGCAGTTCCACCTCGTATTCCTGATAAGGCGGGAGCGCCAGGAAGGTCTGTTCCCCTTGCAGGGGGTAGTCCTGTCCATTCACCTTGGCGAGCATCTGTCCTTCCCGGTGGATGCCGGTATTGATGATGAGGCCTGAACCAGAGGTGCTCCGGCTGGATGCGATCACGTCGTTCTCCGTGGTGATCAGGGCACCCCGTGCAATCAGGTTGCCATTCACGTCGCCGCCATGACCGCGACCCAGCGTCATGGTGCCGCCGATGACCCTGTTCTCGAACCCCAGGGTGCCGGAAAGCGCCATATTGTGTGTGTCGCTGCCGTGCATCATGCGGGAGGCATTCAGTGCGGCCAGGTTGATGGCTCCCTCCATGCGCTTCTGATAGTTGAGGTTGGCCGTGGTCTGGCCCTGCTCGTTGCTGCTCATGCCGAAGCTGAACAGATTGTCGAACGGGATGGCGTAGTCCAGGGTGATGCTCTTGTTGCTGAATCCATTGAGTGTGCCACTGTCGCTCTGCAGGCTGGCGCGCATGGAGAGGTTGCCGTATCGGCCCGCATAGAGGTGCTGGTAGTAATCCGCATAACTGCGATCGCTGTTCATCTGACGGTCGTGCGTGGTGTTGAAGGTCAGCTGGCCCATGCCGCTGACCCAGCCACCCAGATTGATCGTGATGCCGGCAGAGTAGAGCTCGGTTGCACTCACTCCCAGGGCATCGCCTGCATACAGTTTTTCCTGGCTGACCCACAGGGAGGCATTGTCATGGGCTTGCCAGGAAAGGCTGGACGCCAGCCGCCAGGAGTGATCGGTGGAGAGCATGCTTTGCAACTGGGTGCCGAGGCGATCCGTGACCTGCCAGCTTGCGCGTGCCTCGCCGACGGCCGCATCCCTGAACGCATAGGTGGTCGTCGCCAGATCAAGGGCATCCAGCGAGCGTGCCAGCGACAGACCGAGCAGGGGGGAATCGCCGCTGTGCTGGCTGTTCTCCATCATGCCTCCCCACCATTGCCATCCCCACTCCCGGGTAAAGCCCTGATTGCCGCCCAGCTTGGTGACTCGCTGGATGGTCGTGCTGGTCAGGCGGCCGTCGACATAGACTTCGACCGTGACGTTGTAGACCCCGTTGGGGAACGCGGAGGTGTCGATGTGCTGGTTGCCGATCGCCAGGTTTTGCAGGCCTATCAGGCGCTCATCCCGATAGACCCTGACCTCGCCGTTGGCGGGCATGAAGACTTGCACCGGAGTGGTCGATTCGTTGGTGGTCTGTTTTCGAGATTGCGCCTGGTTGCCATAGGATGCGCCGTAGAGGCGACCCGTGGTCAGGCCCGTCACCACCCCCAGGGTCTGCAGGTCCCATGTCGAGACCATGCCTGCTGCGATGCGGCGATCATCGAGATCCCGTTCGTACATGGCGCGGTAGATATCGCCGCTCTGCTCCGGCTCACCCAGGTTGTAAAGGGAGGCATCCACGGCGACATGGTGCGCGCCCAGCCCGACGGTACTCTCCAGCTGCAGGAAATTGGAGTCCTGGTGTCCGCTCTGGGGGGTATTGATGAAGGAGTAACCCAGGTTGTAGCGCTGTACGCCCGTCAGGGTGTCCACCGTCGGGGTCAGTGCGACACGGTTGTCAGATTGCCTCGCCTGGCCAAAGGCATCCCGTGACACCCGGATGGTGAGCAGCATGGCGACGAGGTCCAGCTGCATGCTGGCATCGGCATCGATCTGCAAGTCGCCATCGGCAGAAAAAGTGCGTCTTTGCTTGCTGGAGAGCAGAGTGGTAAGGGCATCGTTCAGTACGCCTTGCTGCTGGCCGGCACTGAAATCAAGGTGCAACAAGTGCAGCTTGCCGTCTTGCAGCAGCAGGGTGGCATTGCCGATGGTGTCGTCGGTCAGGGTGTCGATCCTGTTGTCCTCATCCGTGTATCGCAGGCGTACCGGTACCGCCAGCCCCTCTTCCAGCGCCTTGGCAAAACTGGCAGGAATGATGACGTTGGCAATTTTGAGAGGGGCAGCAGTGCTGGCCGAGGCTGACATCGCAATCAGCCAGGAGAGCGGCAACAGCCAGGCTTTTTTCAACATATCGAGCACCATGGTTCCGGGTGTGGAGAACGAGAGCCGTCACCCTGCAAGAGGGTGGAGCGGTACCGTGATTGGGGATTACTTGATGACGACGAATTCCTGACCCAGCCAGAGTCCCAGGTGGCTCTTTGGATCACGCATATTGACCTGCTTGAACCGGCGTTGCTTGCCCGGCAGGTCGTAGTAGGTTTCCTTGCACAGCTCCTCGCCTTTCAGGCAGGGGCCATACGCTACCGTGCGATAGGAGGCATTGCCCTGGTTGGTGAGTGTGTCGTCCTTCAGGTCATAGGCGAATCGGTGCTGGCGTGGTGTTACCACCAGAATGGTGCCTATCTGTGCTGACGTGGTGGCAACAGCCTGACGGCGTTCGTTGCGCTGATCGTCGACGGAGAGCGCCGTGTCCAGCCAGCGGATGCGGTAGTAACGCTCCTGGTCATCCTGCGGGCCCTTGTAAAAGAACCTCACGTTGTTTCTGGCATTGGCGGGCAGCATCAGCCGACTGGGTGACAACATCAGCTCGCCGCTGACTTCCATGGGGATCTCCTGCCCTCCCTCTTCCGGTGAGGTGATGCGTGTCACGCTGATCGTGACCAACCTGGCCTGGTCGCTGCCATTTTCAATCTGTTTGGCGACCTCCTGGCTGCCTGCATCGATGAAGGTGGTGACGGCGCCGACATTGATCGCCTGGCTGATACCGGGAATGAGCAGCAGCCATATCGCTGCAATTTTCAGGTTCATGATGTGCCCCTAAGAGAACAAAGGGCCCCGCAGGGCCCTCAATGGTATGCGGTGGATGAGTTAGCTCCAGTTCGCTACGAACTCGACGTTGACTTCACCGCTCCACAGGCCGTCCGGCAGGGCGTCAAAGGTGGTGGGGGTGCCACTGGCAGTGGCACTTTCAATGTTGAAAGTGAAGGAACCCTGCGCCGTGACGCGTTCGGCATCGTTCTTGAAGCCGTTGGCAAGAGGAGACAGATTCCCCCCCGTGATGCCGGCAGCGGTGTCGATCAGGGTGGTGTAGGCGGTTGTGCTGACCGGTGCGCCGCCCCACAGCACGCCCACATCGACGGTGGAGTCGCCACCCAGGTGATTCAGGGTGCCGTTCAGCTTCTTCGCCTTCAGGGTGAAGTCGGTCGCGCTGGCATCACCCTTGATGGCGACATCGAACAGGCCGTTGACGGTGTTGAACCCCTTGATCCCTTCGGCATATTGGAAGGAGAGGCTGGAGAGCGGGGTGACCACCAGCTCGGAAGTGGTGTCTTTCTTGGCAGTGGCCTGCCAGGTCGCGACGGCAGACGCTTCTACGGCGGCTTGAGCGGTGGCGGCAAAGCCCAGGGTAGCCACGGACAGAGCAATCAGAGTCTTCTTCATTACGATATTTCCTACATATCTTCTGGATGGTTGTGACCACCCGGTTGGTTCATTGCCCGTCAGGGGCATGCCTTGCCACGTTGGTGACGATTCGACCAGTCGTGGCAGCCGGACCTGGAATAGGCTTCTCCTCGGACCAGCTTGTTTTTTCGTCGACCAAGATAGCGATCGGATCTGTTTTGATCGACCGAATGGTGTGTAGGAAAAATCCCAAAGGGGAATGGGGGGAACCCCTTGTAAAATAAATTTTTTTCTTTTTCTTTCAGTGGCTTGTAGCTTCCCATGTATTTGATTTATATGTTTTTTCGGTCTTTTTCTCGTGGGTGGATGCCGGCTGGAAAAGCCGGGAAGGAGGGGAATTCAACGAGGGAGGGGACCCGGCAATCAGCAAGCTCCATACGAATCAAATAAAATGCAATATATTGATAAATATATAAAAATAAATGCAGCTATAATGATGATTAACTTGAAAATGCCATTTTTATATTTATTTAACATCTTGAAAACAAGGTCAGGCTGTATGGTGTCGTTGCTTGATTTGTAGTTAATATGCTCGTCGGACAGGGCTGAATAACGGATCTATATATGGCGAAGGTATTGATAGTAGATGATCATCCAGCAATAAGAATGGCCGTGAACATGTTGTTGAAGCAGGATGAACATCATGTTTTAGGCGAAGTGGATAATGGTGTCGATGCTATCGCCATGGCCAGAAACACTCATCCAGATATTGTTATCCTTGATATTGGAATACCTCAGCTTGATGGCATCGAAGTGATAAAAAGAATCAAGATGCTGGATATTGGCGCCAAGATTCTGGTGCTGTCTGCACAGTCCACCCACCATATTATGGTGCGGTGCCTGCAAGCCGGTGCCGAGGGGTTCTTGTCCAAGCTGGATGATTTGTATTTGCTGAAGGATGCGATCGCAAAAATAGAGAAGCGGCAACTCTATTACCCCCGTGACGTCATCGCCGGCGCCAGACATGCCCACACCGTCGATCGGGAAGATCTGCTGTCGACCCTCTCTTCCCGCGAGATGAGCGTGCTGCTGCAGATTTGTCAGGGCCATGCCAACAAGCAGATTGCCCAAAGCATGCTGTTGAGCGAGAAAACCGTCAGTACCTACAAGACCCGGTTGATGAAGAAACTCAACATCACCAACATCGTTGATCTGATCAGTCTGGCCAGACGGCAGAAACTGCTGTGAACAGGGGGAAACCGCTGCTGTTCCTGCTGGCGCTGGTCTGGGCGTGGCCACTGGTGGCCCGGGAACCGGAAGAGCCCCTGCTGCAAGTCTATTCGCGGGATGGCGGGGAATACCTCGATGCCAGCCCCTTACCGCTGCATGGGGAGGAGTGGCGCTGGTTGCAGGAGCGCGAGCGGCTGATCCTGGGGGTGCCCAGACCTGACAACCCGCCTATGGACATCACCCTGAGGGCGAATGCTTATGAAGGGGTGACGGCCGACGTTGTCGGCATGCTGACCCATCTGCTGCACATCGAGATCCTGGTGAAGGGATATCCCTCCAGGGCGGCTGCCATTGAAGCGCTCCAGCGGGGGGAGATCGATCTGCTGAGTACCTCCAACTCCTATGAGCGTGAACAGCATCTTCTGCTGACTGACAAATATATTGCTGATGACCCTGCCATCTATAAAAACATTCAGGTCAAAGAGCGGGAAATAAGAACAATAGCCGTGCCGGAGTATTATTTGCCATTCATGGACATCATGCGCTACCTGTCGGACTACAAAATTAAAATATACCCGTCCCGCTATAGTGCATTGTCCGCGGTGGCATATGGTCAGGTTGATGCCGTCATGGTGGACATGATCTCCGGCAATTTCATCGTCAACAAGTTCTATCAGAACAGCATTCAATTATTGAAGCCGCTCTATATCGATACCGCCGGTTTTGCCTTTGCCCTCAACCCCAAGGAGCGGCGACTCAAGAGGATCATGGATATCGCGCTGGGGGAGATCCTCGATGGCAAGCGAGCGGAAGTGGCCAAACGCTGGAATGGGGGCGGTCTCTCCATCGGTGCCAGCAGGATCGACCTGAGCCGCGAGCAATGGAAATGGCTGGGCAAGCGGGAGAAAATCCGGATTGCGGTGAACAGCGGCATCCCTCCCCTCAGTTTCTATGACGTCACCGGTACCATGCACGGCGTGGTCGCCGATCTGCTGCAGGTCATGCGGGCCAAGCTGGGAGTGGAGCTCGAGGTGGTGCCTGCCAAGACACCGGAGCAGATGACTCAGTTGCTGGATAGCGGCCAGGTGGATGCGGGAGTGTTGAGCCCCTCTGCCGAGCGCAGGAACCGCTATCTGTTCAGCCGGGCCTTTGTCCTCGATCCCCTCTCCTATGTGGTGGGGCTGCGCCACAGGGAGGTCCCCCCTGCATCGCTGCTCAAGACCGGCACCGTGGCCATGGTCAGGGGCTTTATTTCGACCCAGGCCATCGAGGCGGAATACGGCAAGCTGACGTCGCGGCAGTTCGATACGATTGAAGACGCCATGCGTTGTGTGGCGATGGAAGTGTGCGATGTGACCATACTGCCGCTGCGGGTGGCCAAGTACTACGTCAACAGCAAATTCCCCGACAGCCTGCTCATCACGGGAGAGCTGTTCGATTCCATCCCCATCGGTGCCGCGTTTGCGGTCACCCCCGCGCATCCCGTACTACGGGACATTCTGGACAAGGTGATTGCCATCATTCCGCCGGATGAGCTGGAAGGACTCTCCAACCGCTGGCGGGTCAATGTCAAACAGGAGAGTGTCTCCTGGCAGGAGTTGATTCAGGAGTTCGGGGTCTTTATCGCGTTGATCCTGCTGTTGACCCTCTGGGTTGGCCTGTGGGGCCTGTCCCTGCGCAAGCAGATCCGCGAGCGGCGGCTGGTGGAGGGGGCGCTGAGCACCCAGCTCAAGTTCATCGCCGATCTGGTGGACGGGACACCTCACCCCATCTATGCGCGGGATCTGAACGGGATCCTGGTGCTGTGCAACAGCAGCTATGCCAGCTTCCTTGGCGAGCCCAAGGTCGGTCTGCTCGGCACGGGCCTGGACGACGCGCGCACGCGCTGGCCTTTTCTTGCTCCCCTGCACGGGGATCTGATGCTTTCCTGTGACAGCCGCCGCGCCCAGGAGGGGGATCACCGTCTGGGCCTGCCGACGGGCGGGGTCGACGTCTATCACTGGGTTCAGCCTTACTACGATCTGGACGGCAATGTGCAGGGGGGCGTGGGAGGCTGGATCGACGTCAGCGAACGGGTACGCCTGCTCGATGAGCTGGCGGTGGCCAGCCAGGAGGCCCAGGAGGCAAACCGTGCCAAGAGCACCTTCCTCGCGACCATGAGCCACGAGATCCGTACCCCCATGAATGCCATCATCGGCTTGCTGGAACTGGCGCTCAAGCGGGGTCGGCTGCACGAGGAGGATCAGGCCTCCCTCGCCATTGCCCATGGCTCGGCCAGCGATCTGCTGAGCCTCATCGGCGACATCCTGGATATTTCCAAGATCGAGTCTGGCCGGTTCGAACTGGCCCCCGAACCCCATGACATCGTGACCCTGACAGCGTCGGTCGTCACCGTATTCACTGCGCTGGCGAGGCAGAAAAACCTGCGGCTGGAGCTCGTCACGGGCGATCCGTCCTGGGTGCAGATCGATGGCCTCTGTTACAAGCAGGTCGTTTCCAACCTGATCAGCAACGCCATCAAGTACACCGATCGCGGGTCGGTCACGGTGACGCTGGCCTCCCGGGTCAGCGATGGCTGGTGTACCGTGCAGCTCACCATCCTGGATACCGGCATCGGCATCGATCAGGCCGAGCAGGCCAGGCTGTTCGAGCCCTTCAGCCAGGCCAGCCAACCCGAGAAAATCCAGCAGTCGGGTACAGGCCTGGGTCTGATGATCTCCCGCTCCCTGTGCGAGACGATGGGCGGCTCCTTGAAACTGGAGAGTACGCCCGGGCAGGGGACCCGGGTCAGTGTCGAGATGAAGCTGCCGGTGGCCGATGCCGTGGCGATGCCCGCTGCGCTTGCACAGGATCCGGTGGTGGAGCCGGGGCGGCGACTGAAGATCATGGTCGTGGACGATCATCCAGCCAACCGGTTGCTGGTCAGCCAGCAGCTGGCCTATCTGGGTCATGACGCCACGGCCGTCGAGTCGGGAGAAGAGGCGCTGCGGCGGCTGGTCGAAGCCAGGGTGGATGTCGTCATGACCGACTTCAACATGCCCGGCATGAACGGATTCGAGCTGGCTCGTCAGTGCCGTGAGCTGGAGCGGCTGCACGGCTGGCGACGCACCGTGATCCTCGGGCTGACGGCCGATGCGCGGCAGGAGCAGATCAATGAAGGGCAGGCGGCAGGGATGGATGACTGTCTCTTTAAGCCCGTCGGACTGGAGGCGCTCGAGCACTGCCTGCGTCGGCACATGCAGCGGGAAGAGCAGAGTGACATGGCCGCCTGCATGGAGGAGATCCGGCGGTATCTGGGGCCGCTGACTGCACACCAGTCGACCCTGATGGTGCCTCTGCTGGCCGAGTTCGTGCGGGCCAGTGACGACGATATCGCGGGATTGCAACGGGCTGCGGAGGAGGGGCATGTTGGCCAGTTCATCGACCGCATACATCGCCTGAAAGGGGGCGCCAGAATAATGGGCACTCTGAAACTGGTGGCGACCTGCAGCGAAATAGAATCCTGGGAGCTCGATCAGGCCAGGCTGCCCGAGGCGCTGGCCCGTTTGCAGCAAGAGTACGAGGTCGTTCGGCTGGCAGCGACCCAACTACAGGTGATGGACGGGGAGGAATGAAGGCATGGGAACATGCCTTCGGATCCTGTGGTCAGCCCAGCCAGTACACCATCAACTCATAGGCGGCGTCGCCCACCTGGTCCGGTCTGGCTGACGGGGCCTGATAGCTGAGGTAATAGCGGGTCGCCTGCGCCAGGGGGAGGGCGCGGCTTGCTTCGAGGGGTTGTCCGTTGAGCGCCAGCGTGATCCGGAGATCATCCTGCTGTGGCAGGGAGCCGTAGAGTGCGCGGGCTTGCAAGCGATAGGTGGTGTTGAAATCCGGGTGGCCCAGGTCAGCTGCGAGGATCTGGACGGGAGCCTGTGCCGGATCCGAATTGATGGCCTGGAGGCCTGGGTGGGTAAGCGCTACTTCCATGTTGGTCTCTTTGCTGGCGGTGGCCTGCCAGTTCAGCTGGCTCACCTGCGTATTGGCGTGAACGGCGGCACTGCTGCAACCGATCATCACTGCCAGCACCATGCTTTTTTGAAACATAGTTATCTCCTTTGTCGGACTGGGCCCTCCTTGGCGAGGGCCTCCTCTTATCGGCGTTTTCCCCGAAAGCTGAACCGCTCTCCCCGGATTCGCCCATGAGTCGGCGGCAGATAAGGGGTATGATCCGCCCCCTGGCGCCATGCCATTGACGGAGGAGAGCCATGCTCGAAAATCAGATGATGTTGTTGGCGGTGTTTGAGCGGGCGGCGCTGATGCTGATGACGCTCTTTCTTCTCACCCGCACCCGGCCGTTCCAGCGACTGTTCCAGAAGCGTGACCACACCCCGGCCGAGCTGGTGCTGGTGGCGGCCATCTTCTGTCTGTTCGCGGTGTTCAGCACCTACACCGGCATTCCGGTGGAGGGGGCTCTCATCAACGTGCGGATAATCGCCATCATCTCGGGCGGCATCCTGTTCGGCCCCTGGGTCGGTATTCCAGCCGGGGTCATCTCGGGGCTGCACCGCTACCTCATCGACATGGATGGCCACACCTCCATTCCCTGTCTCATCGCCAGCATCATCGCCGGCCTGCTCGCCACCTGGCTGCACCTGCGCTGTCGCAAGTCGCGGCTCTGGCTCTATGGCATCCTGGCGGGGATGGCCTGCGAGGGGCTGACCATGCTGCTTATCTGGCAACTGACCGAGCCCCATGCGGTAGGTGTGGAGATTGTCAGTCATATTGCCTACCCGATGATCGCCGGGGCGCTCTGTATCGGGCTCATCATCAAGCTGGTGCAGGACCTGGACGACGAGAAGGAGCTGATTGCCGCCAAGCAGGCCAAGCTGGCGCTCGACATCGCCAACAAGACGTTGCCGTTTTTCCAGAACATCGATCGCCACTCCCTTAGCCAGGTGTGCGGCATCATTCGCAGCGAGATCAGCGCCGATGCGGTGGCCATCACCGATACCCGTGACGTGCTGGCCTATGTGGGGGTGGGCAAGGATTACTACGAGCTGGACGAGCACCACGCCATCAGCGACATGACCCACAGAGCGGTGCTGCTGGACCAGATCATCATCAACAACGATCTGCGCCAGTACCATCTGGCCGACTTTCACTCGGTCATCATTATTCCGCTGCGGGAAAACGGCGCCGTCAGCGGCACCCTCAAGATCTACTACCGCCGCACCCACAGCATCACCAGCTCCCTCAAGGAGATGGCGGTGGGCCTCTCCCAGCTTATCTCCACCCAGATGGAGGTGTCGCGCATCGAGCAGCTCAAGGAGATGACCCGCAAGGCGGAGTTCACCGCGCTGCAGAGCAAGATCAACCCCCACTTCCTGTTCAACGCCCTCAATGCCATCTCGTCGCTGATCCGCATCCGTCCCCAGCAGGCACGCCAGCTGATCGCGAACCTCGCGGACTACCTGCGCTACAACCTCAACAAGGGGGACACCCTCATCGACATCCAGGAGGAGCTGCAGCAGGTGCGCGACTACGTGGCCATCGAGCAGGCCCGCTTCGGCGACAAGCTGGAGGTGGTGTTCGAGGTGGACGACGTGCATATCCAGGTGCCGAGCCTGCTGTTGCAGCCGTTGGTGGAAAACGCCATCCTGCACGGCATCCAGCCCCGCAGTGCGCCGGGTCGGGTCACCATTGAGGTGAAGCAGCTGGCGGGCGGCATCCGGGTCGCGGTGCGCGACACCGGCTACGGCATCAGCCAGGCGGTGATCGACGGGGTCGCCGCCGGTCGGGTGGAGAGCCGCAGCATCGGTCTGATGAACGTGCATCAGCGGGTCAAGCTGCTCTATGGCGACGGCCTGCACCTCAAGCGGCTGGAGCCGGGGACCGAAGTCTGTTTCTATCTGCCTGATCAGGAGGCAATGCCATGCTGAAAGCGATCATAGTGGAAGACGAATGTTTGATACGGGAGGAGCTGGCCTCTCCTGTGCTCCTTATGGGGGCAATGTCATGCTGAAAGCGATCATTGTGGAAGATGAGTATCTGGCCCGCGAGGAGCTGGCCTTTCTGGTGGGGCAGCACAGCAATATCGAGATAGTGGCGAGCTTCGAAGACGGGCTGGAGGCGTTCAAGTATCTGCAGGATCACGAGGTGGATGTGGTGTTTCTGGATATCCAGATCCCCGCCATCGACGGCCTGCTGCTGGCCAAGAACCTGCACAAGTCCAGCCATCCGCCCCACATCGTCTTCGTCACCGCCTACAAGGAGTTTGCGGTGGAGGCGTTCGAGCTGGAGGCATTCGACTACATCCTCAAGCCCTACAACGAGCCGCGCCTCATCAATCTGCTGCAGAAGCTCGAACTGGCGGGCAAGTCCCAGCCCCAGGGTGCGGAGTCCGGGACGCCACAGAACCGCACCGTCAATCTGGTGAAGGGGGAGCGCATCATCGTCACCCCCTGCGAGCAGATCTACTACGCGGAAGCCGACGAGAAGCTGACCCATGTCTACACCCGTACCGATCGCTACGTGATGACCATGACCCTCAGCGAGTTCGTCAGTCGGTTGCCTGCCGAGGGGTTCTTTCGTTGCCACCGCTCCTACTGCGTCAACATCAACAAGATCCGCGAGATAGTGCCCTGGTTCAACAGCACCTATCTCATTCGGCTCCATGACCTGCCGTTCGAGGTGCCGGTCAGTCGCAGCAACATCAAGGCATTCCGTCAGCTGATGCGGCTCTGATTGTCATTCATTCCCGCCGATCTGCATTTCATGCCGTAATCGGTCGGCGGGAGCGGCGTCTTGCCTATAGTGGCCCCAGTTTCCTTAAGGCCATTCCTCGAGACGCATCATGACCATCGATCTGAATCGCACCCGTTACCTCACCCTGTTGGGGACCATCATCACCCAGTTCGCGCTGGGATCCGTGTACACCTGGAGCCTGTTCAACGCCCAGCTCTCCGACAAGCTGGACGAGCCGGTCAGCCAGGTCGCCTTCGCTTTCGGCCTGCTCAGCCTCTCCCTGGCGGTGGCCTCCTCCCTGGCGGGCAAGCTGCAGGAGCGCTTCGGGGTGCGCAACGTCACCCTGGGCGCCGGCGTGCTGCTCGGCATCGGCTTCTTCCTCACCGCTCATGCCAGCAACCTGGCGATGCTCTACCTCTGCGCCGGCATCCTGGTCGGTTTTGCCGACGGTACCGGCTACCTGATGACCCTCTCCAACTGCGTGAAGTGGTTCCCGGAGCGCAAGGGGCTCATCTCCGCCTGTTCCATCGGTGCTTATGGCCTCGGCAGCCTGGGTTTCAAGTACATCAACCTGCTGCTGCTCTCCAGCAATGGGCTGGAGACCACCTTCCAGCTGTGGGGGCTGATCGCCATGTCCATGGTGCTGGTGGGTGGCATGCTGATGAAGGATGCGCCCCAGCAGGCCGCCGCCGTGCAGCAGAGCGAGAGCCGCGACTTCACCCTGGCCGAGGCGATGCGCAAGCCCCAGTACTGGATGTTGGCGCTGATGTTCCTCACTGCCTGCATGAGCGGTCTCTACGTCATCGGCGTGGCCAAGGACATCGGCGAGAAGATGGTGGGCCTGCCGGCCGTGGTCGCCGCCAACGCCGTCGCCATCATCGCCATGGCCAACCTGGGTGGCCGGCTGGTGCTGGGCATCCTCTCCGACAAGATGTCCCGTATCCGGGTCATCACCATCGCCCAGTTGATTACCCTGGCGGGCATGGCGCTGCTGCTGTTCGTGCCGCTCAATGCCAACCTCTTCTTCGTGGCGGTGGCCTGTGTAGCGTTTAGTTTCGGTGGCACCATCACCGTCTACCCCTCGTTGGTGAGCGACTTCTTCGGTCTCAACAACCTGACCAAGAACTACGGCGTCATCTATCTGGGCTTTGGTCTGGGCAGCATCATCGGCTCCATCGTGGCCTCCCTGTTCGGCGGCTTCATGGCGACCTTCAACCTGATCCTGGTGTTGCTGGTGGTGGCCCTGGTGCTCTCCCTCACCATCCGCCTGCCGGCTCCCGTTGCGGCTGTCGACAGGGCCTGACCCCTCTCGCTTCTCAAATCATAAAAAAAGACCCGGGCCTTGGCCCGGGTCTTTGCATGTCAAGGGGTGGACTCAGCGTGGGGGCAGACCCAGCAGGGCGCGCAGCTGGTGCGCGGTGGCCTCGACCGCCGGCCAGTCGCGGCCAGTGACGGTGACGTGGCCCATCTTGCGGCCGGGGCGGGCCTCACCCTTGCCATAGAGGTGAAGGTGGACCCCGGGCAGGGCCAGGGCGCCGGCCCAGTCCGGCGTGCCGTCTTGCCACAGATCCCCGAGCAGGTTGAGCAGGATGGCGGGCTGCACCTCAGCCTGCGCCGGCAGCGGCAGATCGCACAGGGCGCGCACCTGCAACTCGAACTGGCTGCAACCGGCGTTGTCGATGCTGGGATGACCCGAATTGTGGGGCCGGGGGGCCATCTCGTTGACCAGCAGTTCACCGCTGACCAGGAAGAACTCCACCGTCAGCACACCCACATAGTCGAGGGCGGCGATGATGTGCTCGGCGATGCGCTGGGCTTCGCGCTCCAGGGCGGGCACATTGGCCGGGGAGCGGGTCTGATCCAGGATGCCGCCGCTGTGCCAGTTCTGCACCAGGGGCAGGGCACTGATGGCACCGCTCGGACTGCGGGCCAGGGTGAGGGCAAACTCCCCCTCCAGCGGCAGGCGTTTTTCCAGCACGCAAGGGACACCGCTGGCGGCCAGGGCCGCTGGCAATTCGCCCGCATTGTGGATAGTCCACTGCCCCTTGCCATCGTAGCCCTCGCGGGCGGTCTTGAGGATGGCGGGGAAGAGGTCGCTTGGCAGAGCGGGCAACGGCTCGCCGGGCAGCAGGGTCAGGTTCGGGGCGACCGGTACACCAGCGCGGGTCAGGAAGGCTTTCTCTTCCCGGCGATCCTGACAGACACGTACTGCGCTCGCGGCCGGGCGCACCGGCTTGTACTGCTCCAGCAGGGCCAGGGAGGCGGCGGGCACGTTTTCGAACTCGCAGGTGATGGCGTCGCAGCGGCTGGCCAGATCGCGCAGGGCATCGGCATCGTCATAGGCGGCAACGATCTGCTCGTCGGCGGCTGCACCGGCGATGCTGACGGGGTCCGGGTCCAGCACGATCACCTTGTAGCCGAGACGGTGGGCAGACATCACGAAGTAGCGGCCGAGCTGGCCGCCACCGAGCATACCCAAAGTGGCGGGGGGCAGTATCATGCCGGCTCCTCCAGGGTGAGCGCCAGCACTCGGTCGCGCTCCTTGGCGCGGAAGCCGTCGAGCTGCTGGTGATAACGGGGAGCGTCGCCATCTTGGGCGACAGAGAGCAGGGACACGGCGAACAGACCGGCATTGGCGGCACCTGCCTCGCCGATGGCGAAGGTGGCGACCGGCACGCCCTTGGGCATCTGCACGATGGAGAGCAGGGAATCCATCCCCTTGAGCTGGCGGGTGGGGATGGGCACGCCCAGCACCGGGATCGTGGTCTTGGCGGCCAGCAT
This sequence comes from Aeromonas sp. QDB63, assembly GCF_027707425.1. Taxonomy (NCBI): domain Bacteria; kingdom Pseudomonadati; phylum Pseudomonadota; class Gammaproteobacteria; order Aeromonadales; family Aeromonadaceae; genus Aeromonas; species Aeromonas sp. QDB63. The sequence continues at coordinate 4,603 of NZ_JAPCIS010000047.1, read as the reverse complement.
GCCCGGCAGGTGAGCGGCACCGCCGGCGCCGGCGATGATGGCGCGCAGACCGCGATCGCGCGCACTGGCGGCATATTCAAACAGGAGATCCGGGGTGCGATGGGCGGATACGACGCGCGCTTCATAGGGCACGCCGTGCTCCTTGAGGATGCGGGCGGCGGCCTGCATCACGGGCCAGTCAGAGTCGGAGCCCATTACCAGGCCGATCATAGGGGGGGTCGTCATTACGGCTTCCTCGGATGTCAAACGTTTGCCGCATGTTACCAAAAAGCCGTGGGATCTGGCTCAACATTTCTTGTCTTTGACCCGCTCTAATGACGGTCAACGAGCCTCAAGGTACGAGAGGGGGCGAGGATCTGCGCCACTTGGCACCGGCTTTGGGTAAAAACGACATTAGAAATCCAGATGGCTATACATCCAAGGCGGCTCTGCCTATAATCCCCCCGCTTTGGCGCATCATGCTTAAAAGGGAATCCGGTGAGAATCCGGAGCTGGCGCGCAGCGGTAAGGGGGAACGAAGCGACATCAGGGCACTGCCGTCAGGTGGGAAGCCGTCGCCGTAGGCCATCAGCCCCCAAGCCCGAAGACCTGCCAAAGTTCGTATTTCGGGCCGAGAGAAACCGGCCACGAAGTAGATGCTTACGCGAACTTAAGGATCTCTCATGTCCAAGACATTATTGGCGGCTGCCCTGTTGCCAACGGCGGCCTTTGCCCAACAACTGACCATCCCTGTCAATCCCACCATGGTGGTGACCGCTACCCGTGTCGCCCAGCCTGCCTCCAGTGTGCTGGCTCCCGTCAACGTGGTGACCCGTGACGAGATCGATCGCCTGCAAGCCCAGACCGTGACCGACGTGGTCAAGACCCTGCCCGGCGTGGAAGTGGTCAGCAACGGCGGCCGCGGCCAGCTCAGCTCGCTTCGGGTACGTGGTGGCACCTCTTCCCAGACCCTGGTGCTGGTGGACGGGGTGCGCAGCGCCTCTCTGACCGCCGGGATGACCGAGCTCAACAACCTGCCCCTCAACCAGGTGGAGCGGATCGAATATATCCGCGGTGCACGCGCCACCATTTATGGGTCCGATGCCATCGGTGGGGTCATCAACATCATCACTCGCCCGGACCAGGGGACCAATCAGCACAAGTTCAACCTGGGCGCGGGCTCCCACAAGCAGCGTCAGGCTGCCTTCAGCAGCGCCAGCCAGGTGGGTGATGCGGGTCAGATCAAGGTCGCTGGTGGTTTCGATGACGAGACCGGCTACAACGTGCATCCCATCGTCGGGGTGAACGATGGCGACAAGCATGGACACCGGGGCTATAACGCCATGGTGGATTATCAGCAGGCGCTGGCCAGCAACTGGGATCTGTTCGGTACGACCCGCTGGTTCCGCAATATTGCCCAGTACGACAGATCCTCTGCCGCTTCCGCCTGGGGCCCGGCGTTTCATCAACGCAACGAGACCTGGACCGAGAACCAGAGCTACCAGCTCGGCTCCCGCTATCATGACGAGCGCTACCTGAGCGAGCTGCGCGGCGCCTTCTCCAAACAGGATGCCTACGACTACCCGGATACCAGCGGCCGCGATCAGTCCGCTGATCGACTCTATACCCGTCAATACACCCTGAACTGGGTCAACAGCGTCAAGTTGGACGAGAGCTGGACCCTGGGGGGCGGCGCCGACTGGCAGCGCGACATGCTGGACGATAGTTCCCGCTCCTCTGGCGTCGCCTTCCCGAGTGAGGCCGATGAGCGTGACAACACCGGGCTCTATGCCCTGGCCCAGTTTGACAACCAGGTCTGGCAGGCCGAGCTGAGCGGTCGCAGCGATGACAACGAGCAGTTCGGACGTCACAACACCTGGCAAACCGGCGCTGGCTGGCGCTTCGTTGAGGATTATCGCCTCAGTGCCCGTTACGGCACCGGTTTCCGTGCCCCCTCCTTCAACGATCTCTACTACCCGGGGTCCGGCAATCCTGACCTGAAGCCGGAAGAGTCGAAAAGCCACGAGTTGATGCTGGACGGGCAGACCGCTGGTGTGGAGTGGCGCTTGACCGGTTATCGCAACGATTTCGAGCAGATGATCCAGTGGGCACCGGACAGCCAGGGGATGTGGACGCCGCAAAACGTCGGCAAGGCGCGGATTGAAGGGGTTGAGCTGGAAGGGGAGTTCGAGACCGGCTGGCTGAGCCATCGCGTTTCCGCCGAATACAAGGATCCCAAGGACAAGGTCACCGACAAGCAGTTGCAGCTGATCTCCCGCAAGGGGGCCAAGTGGGTGAGCCAGGCGCAGTGGCAGCAGTTCGATGGCTCCCTGAGCTGGATCTACCAGGGTGAGCGTTATGGTGACGCGGCCAATACCACCCAGCTGGGCGGCTACAGCGTGTGGAACCTGGCGGTGGGCTATCAGGTTGCACCGTCCTGGAAGGTCTCCGGCAAGATCAGCAACCTGCTGGACAAGGAATACCAGACCTCGGTGGGTTACCCGGCTGACGAGCGTGCCTACTATGTGACGGTGGACTACGCACTCTGATCCCCTTGTCTGGATCTGAAAAATCAGGGGCCCTGCCATTGGCAGGGCCTTTTCTATTGGCGACGGGCGGGAGTATGATCGCGGCCTCGCATTCAAGGGGGAGCTCAGGTGGCCAATATTCTCGTGTTCGACTCCGGTATGGGCGGTCTGACTGTCTATGGGGAGATCCGTCGCGCTCTGCCGGAGCACAACTATTTCTACAGTTTCGACAATGCCCACTTTCCCTATGGCGAGCTGAGTGAGGCGGCCCTCATCGAGGCTTGTACCGGACTGGTCAGCCACATGGTGGCGGAGCACGCCATCGATCTGGTGGTGATCGCCTGCAATACCGCCAGCACCATTGCCCTGCCATCCCTGCGTACCGCACTCAGCATTCCCGTGGTCGGCGTGGTCCCCGCGATCAAGCCTGCCGCCGCCCTGACCCGTAACGGCTACATCGGTCTGCTGGCAACGCCCGGCACCGTCAGCCGTGACTATACCCATGAACTCATCGCCCAGTTCGCCCCGGGCAAGCATGTGCTGCTGAAGGGGGCCACCGAACTGGTTATCGAAGCCGAGCGCAAGCTGGCGGGGTTGCCGGTCAATATGGCCCTGCTCAGAGAGGTGCTCGCAGACTGGATGGAAGGGGAGGAGAGGCCGGATACCCTGGTACTGGGATGTACCCACTTCCCCTTGCTCAACGAAGAGATCAAACAGCTGATGCCGGAATGCCAACTGGTCGATTCGGGTCTTGCCGTGGCAAGGCGGGTGGCGCATCTGCTGGCGACACTGCCGGTCCAGGCGCCTGGCGAGGGGACGGGACGTGCCTACTGCACGCGACTGGATGCTGGGGCCCAGAAACTGACAGCCCCCTTGCAAGCTTGGGGGCTGTCGTCACTCGAAGAAGTGGTGTACTGAATATCAGGCGTCGACGTCGTTGACGTCCTTCTCATCCCGGTCCCGCTTGTCATTTGCTTCACGCACTTTCAGGGTGCGCTGCTGATACTCCTTGTCATTGAGCGCGGCGATGGCCTTGGCCGCATCGGCGACAGGCATCTCCACAAACCCGAAGCCCCTGCGTTTGCCGGTGGCCTTGTCCTTCATCAGACGAACTGACAGTACCTGACCTTGCTCGGCAAAGAGTTCGCGCACCGCAATCTCGTTGGCGCGATAGGGCAGGTTGCCTACATATAAGGTACAGGTCTCCTGGCTGGTCGCCTGTTCGAGGGCGGTGGCAGGCGCACGGTTAAGGAAGAGCGGTACCACGAAACCGCCAATGGCCAGACCGGCGGCAAAAATGACTTCGACTTTCAGAGAGAACTGCAGGGCCTGGGCAACCAGATAGCCGAGCAGCGCCAATACCAGAGCAAGAACTGCTGCCTGCACATAAACGGGAAACTTGGATAAATTCATCTTTAAAGACCTTTTGTAAATGAAAGCAAAAAAGGTGCAACACTCTATTCACCTTCATGGTAACCAGCTTTACGACCAGACGCTACCATGGACCACTTGAGGCAAATTATCCGCTTCAGTATGGCATTCCTTCAGCCAGGAAGATCCTGATAAATGCCAATAAAAGAGGGCTGAAATCATCAGCTTGTGGATAACATTGTATATATACACTGGGTAAGTTGTTTCTAACTGGATAATTTGAAGTTTCCGTGACTTTCTTCAAAAAATCCCTTGTCATCGTAACCGGCCTCCCTATAATGCGCCCCTACCAGCACGGCGCACCACGCCAACCTGATGAGCCAGCTTCCTTGGGAAGTTGGCGCCGAAAGAAAAGCGAAAACAACCGCTTGACTTTCGAAGTGAGGAGCGTAAGATGCGCCTCCTCAACGCGATAAGCGTGACGCTCTTTAACAATTTGAATCAAGCAATCTGTGTGGGCACTCACAGCATCGAGCATCAAAAACAATTTTTGATTTTCAATGTCTGATGAAGTGACCAAAGCAACTTTTAGTTGCAGCAGTTAATTCAGCAATTCATTGAGCCGCCAACTCCTTGGTAACAAAGAGTGGCAACCAAACTTAAATTGAAGAGTTTGATCATGGCTCAGATTGAACGCTGGCGGCAGGCCTAACACATGCAAGTCG
>NZ_JAPCIS010000046.1:0-24563 GCF_027707425.1 Aeromonas sp. QDB63 | reverse complement strand
TGGACGGCGCCGATGAGGCCAAGTTCCTGGCCGGCAACGGCACCCCGAGTGCCGGCGCACTGGGCAGCCTCGCCATCACCGAGGGCGGCGCCTGGACCTACCAGGTCGACAACAGCAAGGTGCAGTACCTGGGCGAGGGGGAGACCAAGGTCGAGACCTTCACCGTGCAGTCTGTGGATGGCACCAGCCATACCGTCTCGGTCACCATTATCGGCACCAACGATGCGCCTACACTGAGCATCGACAAGGGGGCCGTGGTCTCCGAAGAGGGGCTTGCCGGCGGCATTGCCGATACGTCAGGCAGCAGTGATACCACTGACCGCGTGGCTGCAAGCGGCAAGATCACGGTCGGCGACGTCGATAGCCAGGATAGTCTGACCATCAGCCTGAATGGGCCGGCGGGTCTGACTTCCGGGGGGGCTACGGTGCAGTGGAGCTGGAATGCTGCCACCAAGGTGCTGACCGGGTATACCGGCACACCGGGTGGTACCGACTACAAGACTGTCATGGACGTGAAGCTGACCGCGCCGGTTGGTGGCAGCAAGGGTGAGTGGAGCTACGATGTGACCCTCAAGGCCCCGGTTGACCATCAGAATCCAGATAATGAGGATGTAAAAGACATCAAGATTGGTGTGACCGTATCGGATGGCAAGACAAGTGCCTCTAGTGACCTGCTCATCTCGGTCGAGGACGACTCGCCGGTGGCAGGCGACATGGATGCCGTGGCCGTGACCAGAACGAACATCCCTGACACCCTGACTGGTCTGTTCGATCTGACCAAATACAGCGGCAATCAGGCCACCCTGAATGCGAACGGCTTCAGCATCACGGCGATGGGCTTCACTTCGGCAACCGACTCGACGCTGATTGCGGCGAGCGTCAATGGCTCCAGCTCGGGCTTGGGAGTGGCCAGCAGTGAGGCGCCTTACCACAACCTCGCCAATGAAATTGACTTCCGTCACTTTGCTGATGGCTACTCCGTCTCCGAGCGACTGATTGTCACGCTGGATGCGGGCAAGGTTGCCTACGGCGCCAACATCAAGTTCAGCAAGATGTTTGGCGGCGAGCTGGAGAGCGGGGTCGTGGAGTTCTACCGAGACAACGCATTGATTTCCACACTTTCATTCAGATCGGATGCAGCGGGCGGAGAGTTCAACCAGAACTTCCAGGTGCAGCAGGGTGGCTTCGATACCATGGTGATCAAGGCGACCAACAACGGCAACACCAATATCTCCGACAACAGCGACTTCACCGTACAGAGCATCGAGTTCCTCGGTGCCAACACGGCGCAGGCCATCGCCTATGGTTCGGGTACGGTTGCACCGCAATGGGGGGCTGATGACAAGGGGCATATAGCGCTTTTGGGATCCAATGAAGTGGGTTTGATGACAGCTACTGGTAAAGAGATCTCAATTTCCAGCAAAGCAGGTCTACCCAATACCCTGTATGGCGAAGCCAGTGACGGCACTTTGGTGTTCAGGTTGGAGTTCACCCCGACCACCGGTAAGTGGGAGTTCTTCCAGTACCAGAACATGTCCAAACCCCTGGGAGATGGCGACATCGACTTCCAGATCCGGGTGGTGGATGGTGACGGTGACGCCAGCATTGGCTCCTTTGCCACCAAGCCTCTCTTCACGCCGCTGGTTCAGGGTGTCTCCAGCGAGAGCGTGACTGAAGGGGGCAACCTGTTGCACAAGGTCACCTTGTCCGATGCGACCCAGGAAGCGACCGAATACGATTTCGCCATTCGCGGATCGGGCAACAACCCCGCCTCCAACCAGGACTGGGGCAATGCCCAGTTCAGCAACGGCGTGACCTACAACAGCACCACCGGCAAGATCACCGTGCCGGCGGGCGTGACAGACTTCACGGTGACCATCCCGACGGTGAACGATCGTCTGGTCGAGACGAACGAGACCCTCTCGGTGACCATCGGTGGTCAGAGCGGGACCGGTACCATAGTGGACAATGATCGGGCGCCGATGGCGGCTGGCGGCCACAGCGTCGGTGCCGAAGATCAGCCCCAGGTGCTGACCTGGTCCCAGTTTGGTGCCAGCGATGATCAGGCTGCGAGCGATCTCAGCGTGAAGATCGGCACCCTGCCTCTCAGTGGCAAGCTCGAGTATCTCAATGCCGCGGGTCAGTGGGTGACCGTCTCGAGCGGTGCCCTTATCTCTTATGCCGAGGTGAACGCAGGTCATCTGCGCTTCGTGCCAGGTCTGAACGAATCGAGCACCCATGCCGCCAACGGCAACGGCGCCGTGGTCGGCAACATGAAGGGCGACTATGCCAGCATCGGCTATCAGATAAGCGACGGTGCCAACCTAAGCAACGGCAGCAAGCTGGTGATCGATGTGGCGGCGGTGGCCGACAAGCCCACGGTCAACGTCACCCTGATGGGGAATGGCATGCCGTCTTACAGCCAGAGCTTCCCGAGCGCGGGGATCTCCACGGGCCAGTTCCAGTCCGGCAACTTCGACAAGGGGGCCCTCGGGATCACCAAGACCCTGACCGATAGCACTTCTAGTAAGGACTCCGTGGTGGGCGGTGATGGCAACGACTACATCGTGAGCCAGAAGGGGGGCGGCGACCACTTCGTCGGTGGCAACGGCAATGACGTGCTGGTCGGTGGCAACTCAGTGTCGGGCGATACCCTCGACGGCGGCGTTGGAAATGACATTCTGGTCGCTGGGTTGGGTGGCGATACTCTCTATGGCGGTGCTGGTGATAAAGATATCGCTGTACTGTCCGGCAACCGTGCCGACTACGCCATCACAAAGGGCAGCGGATACTCGATCAATGATCGCTGGTTCAACTTCTCGGTCACGGAGAAGGGGGTCGGTATCACCAAGGCGCTGCACGACGTGGAGTATGTCCAGTTCGCCGACGGTGTCTACCAGATCAATCAGGATACGGGCGTGCTGACCCTGGTGCAGCCGGTGGTGGTCGATTATCCGCTGGAGGTGAGTGCCTCCCTGAGCGATCGGGATGGTAGCGAGCAGTTCGACAGCCTGGTGCTGAGCGGCATGCCGCAAAACACCCTGCTCTACAACGGCAACCAGCGGCTGGGCACCGCTGGAGCCGACGGCAAGATCACCCTCACCGCCAGCAGCGGTCTGTGGAGTGCGAGCGCGCTGGATGTGAAGCTGAGCGGGCTGACCCTGCGAGTCCCCGGTAACAGTGCCGGCCAGGTCGATCTCAAGGTTGAGGCTATCGCCAAGGAGGTGGGGACCGATCAGACCAGCTCCGCCACCGACGATGACAGCATCCGCCTGAGCTACTTCAATGCCACCGAAGGTGAACCTGGCGATCAGAACCGGACCTATGGCAGTGAACACAATATCGTGGTGGGGGATCTGGACGGCAGCGTGGTGTTGCCCGGCCAGAACTACAACCTTGCCTTTATGGTCGACAGCTCCGGCAGTATCGGCAGCGATGCCATGAAGACGATAAAGACCCAGCTGGATAAGATTTTCTCCAGCCTCAAGACCAGTGCGGGTAGCGAGGGTGCCGGTACTGTCAACATCATGCTGGTTGACTTCGATACCCTGTCGAACGCCAGCATCAGTGTGAATCTAAAAGACAGCAATGCCCTGAGCCAGCTGCAGTCGGTAATCAACTCCATGAGCAGTGGGGGCGGTACCAACTACGAGGATGCGTTCAAGACGGTGGCCAACTGGTTCAGCAGCTCGACCGTTCAAAGCAACACCAATGCGAAGAACCTAACCTACTTCATCACCGATGGTAAGCCGACCTATTATCTCGGTAGTGAAGGTTCTAATCCGAGGGTGTTGAATTACTGGGGTAGCAGCTATGACGTCTATCTCAACGACGTTATCGGCAGTACATATGTTCCCGGACGCGTCTATAGCGCTGATGGATATACCATTATTGATAGCGCTGGCAATGTGTATGTTAATGGCCGATATAACAACCCGGTCGGCTATATGCGCCCGGATGGTAAGGGTAGGTACACCTACTCGACTCTGGACGGCGATGGTGACTATACCTCCAGCACGACTATCAGCAACTCGGTGGCAGGCTTTGCCTTGCTTACCGCCATGGGGATTTCGGTAGAGGCTATCGGTCTGGGTGCCAACATCTCCTACGAAGACCTCAAGTCCTATGACTCGGACGGCGTCATCATGACCGGTGTCAATGCCAGCGATCTGGCCAATGCCATCCTGGGAACGCCGATCAACAACCTGCCTGGCAGCGACCGGATCGATGGCGGGGCCGGTGACGACATCCTGTTTGGCGACGCGGTACGCTTCACCGGCATCAGCGGGGAAGGGTATGCGGCCATCAAGCAGTATGTGAGCGGCAAGCTGGGGGCAGGGTCGGTGACCGATGCCCAGGTGCACGCCTACATCACGGATCATGCCAGCGAGTTCGATCAGTCGTCGACCAATGACAAGGGTGACACCCTCCTCGGCGGTGATGGCAATGACATCCTGTTCGGTCAGGGGGGAGATGACTTCCTGTACGGCGGTGCCGGCAACGACACCCTGTTCGGTGGTAGCGGCCACGATCGCCTCTATGGGGAGAGCGGCAACGATCGCCTCTATGGTGGCAGTGGCAACGACACCCTCTATGGCGGTACCGGCAACGACATATTGAGCGGCGGGCTGGGCAACGACATCCTGATCGGGGGGGCCGGCAACGACATCCTCATGGGGGATGCAGGTGCCGATACCTTCACCTGGCTGAAGGGGGATACCGAGGCTGGCAAGGTGGCCAAGGACTACATCGTCGATTTCAGCAAGTCGGAAGGGGACAAGCTGGATCTGAGCGACTTGCTCGACAGCGATGGCAGCAAGAGCGAGAGCTCCCTGAAGAGCCTGCTCTCGGTGTTCCAGGACAGCGAAGGGGTGCATCTGCAAGTCAAGGAGAGCAGTGCGGCGCCGGTGACCCAGGAGATAGTGCTGATGAACCACACCTTCGACTCCCTGACGGGGGGCTCGGGGACCACGGCGAACCAGGTGATCGATTACATGTTAAATCCGAACAATCACATGCTGGATATCGACAAGTAATCCGGCCAGGGGATCAGAAAGCGGCAGAGCAATCTGCCGCTTTTTTTTGGTTCATCGCGGCTTTCCGGGGAAGGCCGCCTTGATTTTCAGAAAAAAGTATTCTGAGTCCCTAAATCCATATGCCATACGCTTTATCACTTTGATCTTGTTGTTCACCCCTTCCAGCACACTCGTGTGCATCGGGTAGTTTGCACTCGCCAGGATCCCCCGCATATATTTCGATAAATTTCGACCAAATCGTTGCAGCGGCGCTAGCCCGCTTTCCTTCACCTGCCGCATCCAGCTCCGCCATCGTTGCCATCCTTCCCACACGCTCGGCGCATACCAGATGCCCTTCAACGCCTCTTTCAGCACGTACACCATCGCCAGCGGTTGATTCGCCGCCAACAGCTCCTGCAACGTCACATCCTGTTTTTCACTCAGCTTCGCCCGATTACGTAGCAGCAACCAACGCGCACTTTTGACCACTTTTCGCGCCGGTTTATCGCTTTTCAGTGCATTCGCCTGCTCCACTCGCACCCGGTCCACCACCTCTCGGCCATAGCGAGCCACCACGTGGAACAGGTCGTAGACCACCTCCGCCTGCGGGCAGTGTTGCTTCACCTCCAGGTCGAACGCCGTGTTCATGTCCATCGCCACCGCCTCAATCTGCTGGCATCGCTCGCCGAGCTGCTCGAAGAAGGGACGGATAGCGGCCCGGCTGTTGCCGTGCCCCACCCACAGGACGCGGGTTCGCTCGGCATCCATGATCACGGTGGCATAGCGGTGTCCCTTGTGCAGGGCAAACTCATCCATCACCAGCCGCCGCACCTCCCCAAGTTCGATGGTGCCCACACTGGTCTGCAAACGGCGCTTGTCGATCTCCTTGATGGTGTGCCAACCGACCCCGGTGAGCTGGCTGACATGGCGGATGGGGAGGTACTGAACGAGCGCTTCAATCCAGCACTGCATGCGCCGGGTGAGGCGGGAGCCAGAGGGGAGCCAGTCGATATGTTCACTGACGCGACCACAGCGCAGACAGTCGACGCGGCGAACAGGCAGTTGTAACCAGACTTGTCGGTCAAATAGGTCTCGCTCACGCACCCGGCGGATACGTTGGTCGTGGATCAATGGCGTGGGTTGCAGGCATCGGCGACAACGGGGCAAGAAGTCGGCGCGAGGCTCAAGGGTAAACAGGGTGTGATGGTTGGCAGAAAGCGCTTGGGCGATGACGGTATAACCTGGCCAGAAGGAGGCAATATCAATATGATGCACGGCGACAGCAGGGTGATGGTGGTGGTGTGTTTGGAGACAGCCAGTTTACCAGCACCCTGTCTGTCAACTTCCACTTCCCCAAGATCCCGCGAAGAACCTTTTTTTTATGCGCGTCCTCCGCGTCTGGGGAGGAACTGTAAGAGGAAAGGGAACCCGGGAGCCGGGTAAAGCGAGGGCGCCAGCTCGAAGGAGAGGCGCCCCAGCGATCCTGTGACAGACATGGCTCAGCGGTCAGGCACTGACCCTGGCGAGGCGGGAGCCGCGCTGGAAGCAGTTGGCCAGCAGCAGCAAGGTGGTGACACCGACGGTGCCGAGCACCAGCCAGGGCAACCAGGGTTGCCCCTGGGCCATGGCGTAGTCGTGCAGGGCACCGCCCCCCACGTAACCCGTCATGCCCCCGAGCGCCAGCCCCAGTCGGCTGAAGCCCATGTAGCTGCCCCGCGCCCCCGGTTGTGCCAGCTTGGTCATCAGGGTTTCCCGCGCCGGCTCGGCGATGACGATGCCGAGATAGAAGCAGGCGAGCAGCAGGAAGACGGCGGGCAAGGTGGTGGCAAAGGCCACCAGCCCGATCCCCGTGGTCATCAGCAGCACCCCCGCCATCAGGCGGTTCTCCAGCTTGAAGTGGCGCTCGCCGAACCGGGCAAGGGGGTAGAGCAGGGCCAGGGAGATGGCCGTCTCCAGGGTATACATCCAGCCCACCGCCGTGGTGCTGCCTGCCATCTGTTTGACCAGGATGGGGAAGATCAGCATGACCTGCACCCAGAGCGCGTAGTAACCGCTTAAGATCAGCACCAGTCGGCAGAAGGCCTTGTCCGCCAGCACCTGGCCGAGGCCGTCCCGGATCGGCGTCGGACGCACCGAAAGCTTGTAAGGGGGCAGGATCAGCAGGTTGCACAGGGCGGCGCAGACGAACAGGCCGGCACCCAGCAGGCAGACATATTCAAAATCGAAGTTGAGCAGCCAGCTGCCGAGCAGGGCTCCCACCACGGCGCCGGCGCTCTCCAGCATCATCAGCAGGGAGATGTAGCGACCCCGCTCCCGTGGCCGGGTGAACTTGATCACCAGGGCGGCGCGGGGGGGATCGAACAGGCAGCCACCCAGCCCCGAGATGATGCAGGAGAGGATCAGCTCCAATCCGCTCTGGGCATAGGCCAGGCTGGCAAACCCCAGCGCCCGCAGCAGCATGCCGTAGACGATGAGGGGGCGCGCCCCGAACTTGTCGGCGAGGGAGCCGCCAAAGACCCCCAGCCCTTGCTGGGTAAGCTGACGCAGCCCCAGTGCCAGTCCGACCACACCGGCGGCCCAGCCCAGTTGGTCGACGAAGCGCAGGCTGATCATGGGCATCACCACGAAAAAGCCCAGGATCACCAGCAGGGAATCCAATGCCAAGAACCACCGCCCCAACCGCCTCGCCCGATCCACCATGACCCTGATACCTCTGTTTGCTTCGCTGATATTGTTGTCTTTCTTGCCCGAACGGCGCCGTCACCAAACAGAGCCAAGGAGGGTGACAACTCCCTGGCTCGGTGGCGTTCAGCCGGTTCATGACGATTGATGCTGCTATTCTGGTGGGGCTCCAGATATAGTGGTAGCCGACAACTGGCTATATTTCATATTGGATTTGGTTATGGCTATGACCCTCGACGATTTGCAACTGCTGCTGGATGTGGCCAACCGTGGCAGCTTCAGCAAGGTGGCCGCCATTCGCGGCTGGTCACAACCCATGGTGAGCCAGCGCATTGCCGTGCTGGAGCAGGAGCTGGGCCAGTCCCTGTTCCGTCGCCATCGTCGGGGGGCCACCCCGACCCCGGCCTGCGAGCAGTTTCTGCCTGCCGCGACTGCGGCCCTGAGCGCACTGGAAGGGGGGCGGTTGGCGATGCAGGGGGCGCCTGCATTGCCGCGGATCCGGCTCTCCTGCCTCCCCTCCCTGACCACGGCGGTGTTCGGCCCCCTGCTGCTGGCCCTGGTGGACGAGACCTTCGAGATCCGCTGCAACACGGATCACTCTGGCATCATCATGCAGGAGTTGCTGACCGGCGAGACCGACGTGGGCTTCATTCTCAAGTGCCCTGCCATCGCGGGCATCCAGCTCGAACTGCTTTACCGTTCCCCGATCATCGCTGTGGCCTGCGCCACCCACCCGCTGGCCGGGCGGCAGGGGCTGACCCTGCAGGACATCGCCAACGAGCGGCTGGCCCCCCAGCAGTGGGGGACGGGCTGCGACGAGCTGATCCTGCAGTTGCGCCTGCTGCGCCAGGTGGCGAGCCCGCTGCACGCCATCCAGCCAGCGAGTGCGGCGCGGGAGCTGGCGCTGGAGCACGGCTTCATCACCCTGATGCCGGCGCTCGCCATCACCCGGGATCTGGAGTTCGGTCGCCTGGTGAAGCTGGACGTGGTGGATCTGCCACCGGATCACTGGGACGTGATGATGGCCTGGCGCAGCGGCAAGCGCCCCAATCCCGCCAAAGAGCGGGTGCTGGAGGCGGCCCGTACCCTTGCCCGGCGCTGGTCGGGCAAGCGGACATAAAAAAGCGCCGGACCAGGCCGGCGCTCTTCGCTTATTCCCCTTGATGCCCGCTCAGACTCAGTAGCTGGCCTTGAGGGTGACGCCGGAGAAGGCGCTGAACCCGCTCAGCTGCACGTGCCAGGTCCCCGCCTTGGGGGCGTTCAGAGTACAGGTTTCGGCATTGCCGCTCTTGTAGGGGCGGCAGTCATAGCTGCTGGCGGTCGGCGCGCTGCCGAACTTTACGTAGAGATCCGCATCCCCGCTACCGCCGCTGCTGGTCACCACCAGCTGGCTTCTGCCGGCGGGCACCTCGACGGTGAAGTTCAGCTTGCCCCCCTTGGCGGCGGTGAGATTGCTCACCGGTACCCCGTTTTGCAGCACGCTGCCCGGTTGGGGCGTGGTGCCGCCGCAGGTGGCATTGACCCCGACGGCGGTGAAGGCGGCTGCCACGTCGCTCACGCTGTAGCCGAGATCCGTGGCGGCCTTGGTCACCCCGCACGCCCCCTGATCGAAGGTGGTGTTGGGGCCCCAGTAGAGGCGGTTGGCCAGCACGAACACCTCGAACGCCTTGCGGGTTTGCCAGCCGCTGGTGTTGGCCAGCAGGTAGAAGGCGCGGTTGTAGACCCCGGAACTGTGGTGTACGTCGATGCCGTCATAGTAATCGCTGGCGTGGCCGATGGACTTGCCGTCCCGGGCCGGGTCCTCGAAGTAGCGCAAGGAGCCGTTGCCCTTGAAGATCTGGGCCCCCACCAGCCAGTCGTTGCTGCCCTTCATGTAGTATTCGGCCGCTTCCCCCGCCATGTCGGAGAAGGCCTCGTTGATGCCGCCGGACTGACCGGAGTAGACCAGTCCTGAGTTCTGCTCGGTGAAGCCATGGCTCACCTCGTGGGCCGCCACATCCAGGCTTACCAGTGGATAGAAGGTGGTGGCCCCGTCGCCGAAGGTCATCTGGCTGCCGTCCCAGAAGGCGTTCTCGTAGTTGCGGCTGTAGTGCACTCGCATCTTGAGCTTGAAGCTCAGCGGCGCCGTGTTGTACCAGTTGCGGTACATGTCGAACACCACGTTGCCGAAGTAGTGGGCATCGTTGAGAGGAGAGTAGGCACCGTTGATCTCCTTGACCGTGTTCTCCGGGCAGGTGAACTGGTGGATGGTGCCCCCCGTGGTGCCGTGATTCATGTTGAGGGTGTCCACATTGGTCCCCGTCATGCGGCAGTTGTCATCCACCTGAAGGGGGCCAAAGTCGGCGCCGTAGAAATACTTGCCGGTCTTGACGTTGCCCCCCTGGCCGGTGGCGTCCTTGTGGTTGATCCCCTCCCAGCGTTTGAGCTCGCTGCCGGTCTGGGCGTCGATCATCACGAAGGGGCGGCTCGGTTCCTTGCTGGCGGCGAGCCAGGAGACCAGATAGACCAGTCTGGCCTGGTCGGTCTCATCCTGCATCACGAACAGCTTGACCTGTTCGTTGCTCCCCTTGGCACCGCTGCGAGCCTGGCGTGCGGCGTCGCTGGCGGAGAGGGCAACGGCCGGGCCCGTCAGGTCGGCATCGATCTTGCGCAGCATGGTGCCGGACACCTGATTGACCTGGCCCCCCAGCGCCTGATCGGCCACCAGGACCTGGCCCCACACTGGAATCCCCTGCCAGGTCTGCTCATAGCGTATCCGCTGCTGGCCATTGGGCAGCGTTACCGCCCGCACCTTGCGAAACTCGCCATCCCCGGCGCCAAGGGCGCCAATCTTGGCGGCGCCGCTCACCGCACCGGCCAGATCGGAGACCTGGTTCACTTCCACCTGTTCTGCCGCCATGGCGGCGCTTCCCCAGCAGGCCAGCATGACGGCCAAATAGACTTTGTTCATCTCGTCTTTCCTTAGTCGATGAAGATTACACGCCGGGTCCGTTGCCCGGCGCTCTTACACTAGTGGGAAGGGGGAAAATAACGGCCTGTCATTTGTCACAGGGCAGCGAAAACAGGTAGCACGATTCACTTTTACAGCGCCAATCATCCACGAATACTGGTAATGGCAGCATGTTGAACCGCTGTGAGGGGTGATTGATGACTTTGGGATCAAGGTGCCCGCATGGGGATCGCCATATGGGGGTTGCCAGCGGGGAAGCCGGTTGAAAAGTCCTTGGCAAACAAGGGATTGATTGACTACATTGGCTCCCATGACGGCAGATGGCCGGAGTGGAACCGGGGAGGAGTGGCGATGTTTTCATGGCAACTGGATGACGAGCTGGCGCTCCTGTTCCTGCAACCCGACATGGCCAGCGAGCTGTTTCGCCTCTGTCAGCGCAACCGCGACTACCTCTCCCAGTGGCTGCCCTGGGTGCCCCACATCCAGCAGCCCGCCGACAGCGCCACCTTCATTCGCCACGCCATCGAGAAGTTTGCCCGGGGGGAGGGGCTGACCACGGCCATCGAGTATCAGGGGGAGGTGGTCGGCGTCATCGGTTACAACCAGATCGATCAGGATCTCGGCAAGGTGACCATCGGCTACTGGCTGGCGGAGCGCTGGCAGGGGCACGGCATCATCACCCGGGCCTGCCAGGCCCTGATCCATCACGCCTTCGAGGAGATGGGGATGGAGAAGGTGGAGATCAGCGCCGCCCTCGAGAACGAGACGAGCCGGGCCGTGTGCGAGCGGCTGGGAATGACCCAGGAGGGGATCACCCGGCGGGCGGAGCGGCTGGCGGACAGGGTGGTGGATCACGTGCACTACGGCCTGCTGCGGGACGAGTGGCTGAGGCTGAGGGATCTCTGATGACCCTTCTGTCCGCTTCCAACCTCCTGAGGGCGAGATGACGACGCTGCCCCACATTGTCACCCCCCGCACCCGGCTGACCGTGCTGACCCCGGAGCGGGCCTGCCTGATGGTGGATTTCTATCTGCGCAATCGCGCCCATCTGTCCCCCTGGGAGCCCAGGCGGGAGGAGAGCTTCTACACCCTCGCCCACTGGCAGACCCGCTTGCGCGACGGTTACGGCCACTATTTCGAGGGCAGTGCCGTGCAACTGGTGGCGCTCGATCCCAGGGGGGAGCGGGTGATCGCCACCTGCAATTTCACGAACATTGTGATGGGCATGTTCAAGGCGTGCCACCTGGGCTATGCCATCGACAAGGAGCACGAGGGGCAGGGCCTGATGCAGGAGGTGGTGGCCGCCGGCATCGATCACCTATTCCGGGAGCGGGGCCTGCATCGCATCATGGCCAGCTACATGCCCGCGAACCTGCGAAGTGGCGCGCTCCTCGAACGGCTGGGGTTCGAGCAGGAGGGGTACGCTCGGGACTATCTGATGATCAACGGCCGCTGGGAGGACCACGTCCTCACCGCGTTCATCAACCCCGCTGGCTAGCAGAGCCGTTGTCGAAAGGGAGGCTGGCGGGTGACCGCCATCGCTTTTTCACTGCAAGATCGCACTATCTGTACGCCTCTCATACCCCTGGGGATAAAAGCGTGTAAAATTGCGCCCTGAATTTTCCCGGCCGGCAGACGCAGGCCGCGACTCCATACATGCAAGGCAGACATTGTGACAGAAGTAGATAGATTCGCGGACATTCGCCCCTATCGCGATGAAGAAGTACCGGCTGCCATCGAGCGGCTGATCCAGGATGACGAGTTTATCGGCGCCATCGCCAAATACCGCTTCGGTTCCCTGATGAGCTGGCTGGGCTGGGCCATTCGCCCGCTGATCCGCCAGTTCCTGCGCCACAAGTGGGCCAAGGTCAGCACCATCCATCAGGTACAGATGGGGGTGACCCGCTACATGACCCGGATGATCGCCACCTCCACCCAGGGGGTGAGCTTCTCCGGGCTCGAACACCTCAAGAAGGAGCAGGGCTACCTGTTCGTCTCCAACCACAGGGACATCGCCATGGATCCGGCGTTCGTCAACTGGGGGCTGCACACCCACGGGTTCGATACCGTGCGCATCGCCATCGGCGACAACCTGCTGCGCAAGCCCTGCGCCACCGAGCTGATGAAGCTCAACAAGAGCTTCATCGTCAAGCGCTCCGCCAAGGGACCGCGGGAGATGATGAAGGCCCTCGGGGAGCTGTCGGCCTACATCGGCCAGTCGGTGCACGAGGGGCACTCCATCTGGATCGCCCAGAAGGAGGGGCGCGCCAAGGACGGAGATGACAAGACCGATCCTGCCATCCTCAAGATGTTCTACGTGGACGGCAAGAAGCAGAAGATCGATTTCGTCGACTACATGCGCAGCCTCAACATCGTGCCGGTGAGCATCAGCTACGAGCTGGATCCCACCGACAAGGCCAAGGCGCGCGAGCTCTACGAGAAGTCGGTCAACGGCAGCTACGAGAAGGGCGAGTTCGAGGACATCGAGAGTATCGTCGCGGGCATCGTCGGCCAGAAGGGGCGGGTACATGTCTCCTTCGGCGCCCCCATCACCGAGGGCTTCAGCGATCCGGACGAGCTGGCGGCGCTCATCGACAAGGCGATCTGGAGCAGCTATCGCCTCTTCCCGGGCAACTACCTCGCGGCGGATGTGCCCGGCAAGGCCAGCACCATAGAGCAGAGCGCCTTCCTGACTCGCCAGTCCGAGGTGCCACAAGAGCACAAGGCCATCTGGCGCGCCATGTACGCCAAGCCGGTGGAAAACGCCGGCAAGGTTTGAATGGCACCGCTTTGAGCGGGTGATGGAAAAAAAACGGGAGCAGATGCTCCCGTTTTTGCGTCTGGTCAAAGTCGGGGGAGATTGGGTAGTGAATAATATTGTTTCAACTGGTACGATCATCGGGTGAATGGGCGAGTATCTCTTGGCAGGGGCGGACGAGTATGCAACAGTGACTCGGCGCCATCGGCTTGGAAGCGACAGCGCCCCCGTCTGCACGGATGGCAGACGAGACGATAAAAGGACCTTCAATGGTCCTTTTTCATTGGTGCACAAAGATAGACCACAGATATACCTAAGGATGCGAACCTCATGATCACCGGCAGTCTGGATACCTTGCAACGCACCCCCTTGCCCGCCCCCCTGAACCGTATCGTGGCCGAGGTGGTGCAAAGCGTCGAACGCTGGCTGCACGCCCCCCTCGGCAAGCAGGAGGTCGACGGCCTCACGCTGTTTTGCCTTGTGAGCGAGGATCTGACAGAGCCGGTGGCGGATCGCCGGGGCGAGTTTCATGAGCAGTATCTGGACATCCAGCTGCTGCTGCGCGGCGAGGAGTGGATCGGCGTGGGCCCTCACGCCTACAGCCGGGACGGTGCCGACCATCCTCACCCCGATCTCTGGTTCGTCGATGACGAGCAGACCAGTTATCTGGCGTTGCAGCCCGGCGACTTCGCCATCTTCTGGCCGGGAGAACTGCATCGCCCCCTCTGTACCCTGACGACCCCAGGTCCGGTCAAGAAGCTGGTCGTCAAGGTTCACCAGTCGCTGCTGACCGGCGCCTGAGTGGCAACCGGGGCCTGGAGTCCCGAGTGATTGGGCCAACAGAGGCCCGTTGCGAATCGCTGATTCGACGCGCGCGCCAGACGAACGGTCTGCGCCCAACGATTTGAAAAATTGGACGCACCCTCCTGCGACCATAAGCCCCCGGCAGGGGAATCCCATCCATCGCTGGATGACACGACACTGTCGGCGTAAAGCCGAAGCACAGGAAGATGTAGAACATGAGCAAGTTGGTATTGATCCTTAACTGCGGTAGCTCTTCCCTGAAATTTGCCGTAATGGACGCTGAAACGGGCGAGGACATGCTGTCCGGCCTGGCCGAATGCTTCAATCTGGATGACGCACGTATCAAATGGAAACTCCACGGGGTCAAGGGCGACGCCATGCTGGGCGCCGGTGCCGCGCACCAGGAAGCCCTCGACCACATCGTGGGCCACATCCTGCCCCAGGATCCCGCCCTGGCCGATCAGCTGGTCGCCATCGGCCATCGCATCGTGCACGGCGGCGAGCAGTTCTCCCGCTCCGTGCGCATCGATGAGGGCGTGATCGCCGGCATCGAGGCCGCCATTCCGTTCGCCCCCCTGCACAACCCGGCGCACCTCATCGGCATCCGTGCCGCCCTCAAGGTGTTCCCGGCCCTGGCCGACAAGAACGTGGCCGTGTTCGACACCGCCTTCCACCAGACCCTGCCAGAGGAAGCCTACCTCTACGCGCTGCCCTACAAGCTCTATCGCGAGAACGGCATCCGTCGTTACGGCGCCCACGGCACCTCCCACCGCTTCATCGCCGAAGAGACCGCCAAGGCGCTGGGCAAACCGCTCCATGAGCTCAACATCATCAACTGCCACCTGGGCAACGGTGCCTCCGTCTGCGCCATCAAGAACGGCGAGTCCGTCGACACCTCCATGGGGCTGACCCCGCTGGAAGGGCTGGCGATGGGCACCCGTTCCGGTGACATCGACCCTGCCATCGTCTTCTTCATGCACGACAATCTGGGTTACAGCGTGGACAAGATCAACCAGGTGCTGACCCGCGAATCCGGCCTGCTGGGCATGACCGAGGAGAGCAGCGACTGCCGCTACGTCACCGGCAACTACGCCACCGACGCCGGTGCCAAGCGTGCACTGGACGTCTTCACCTATCGCGTTGCCAAGTACGTCGGTGCCTATGCTGCCGCCATGGATGGTCGCCTGGACGCCCTGGTGTTCACCGGCGGCATCGGCGAGAACGCCGCCATGGTGCGCGAGATGGTGCTGGCCCGACTGGCCCTGCTCGGCTTCAAGATCGACAAGGAGGCCAACAACGCAGCCGTGCTGGGCGGTGAAGGCCCCATCACCGTCGAAGGCAGCCGTCTGGCCCTGGTGATGCCCACCAACGAAGAGCTGGTGATCGCCCGTGATGCCCTGAGCCTGGTCGGCTAAGGCACCCTCTGGTGATGACAACGCCCGGCCCCTGCCGCAATGCTGTTCAGATAAGCACATTTTTGACTAATTATTCATAAATGCGACTTGAGTTGGGGGAGCAAGGCTGTTTCCAGTCGATGTTCCTTCAGCCTTTATCCAGCGTGGCTTGCAATAGAAAGAGGGAGGCATCATGCCTCCCTCATTTTTTAGCCCTGATACTACGTGGACTGGAACTCAAATTCTCTTAAGTGAACAGCATTGCGGCCCCTGCCGGGCGTTGTCGTTTCGGCAATAGTGATCGGCCTGTCATTTGACATGGGGGACCAGATGCGTACCCTGACCGCTGTGTGACATTGCGGAGGTAACGATGAAAGAGATGTTTTTCAACTGGTTGTCAGGCCTGGGGGTCGATGTGACCCCCATGATGGCCCTGGTGATCGCCCTGGGGTTCATCGTGCTGACCGCCATGGTGCTGCACCTGGTGCTGCACCGCATCCTGCTGGTGCGCCTGGTGGGGCTGCTTGGCAAGACCAAGCAGATGTGGCTGCCTCCCCAGTTGCAGCAACGCCTCTTCTACCGGCTCGCCTTCGTGTTCCAGGGGGCCGTGCTGCTCGGTCAGGCGGAGATCTGGCTGCCCAAAGCGTCCGAGAGCCTGGCGCTTATCGAGTTGCTGGCCCAGCTCTGGATCCTGCTGTTCCTGCTGCTGGCCCTGTTCGCCCTGCTCGACTGCCTGCTCTCCCTGAGCCGCCATACCCGGCTTGGGCGGGATCTGCCCCTGCGCGGCATCTTCCAGGGGGTGAAACTGGTGGCCAGCATCCTGGTGGGCATCCTGATGATCGCCCTGCTGCTCGGCAAGTCGCCGCTCTTCCTGTTCAGCGGCCTGGGGGCCATGACCGCGGTCCTGATGCTGGTGTTCAAGGACCCCATCCTCGGCCTGGTGGCGGGTATCCAGCTCTCCGCCAACCGCATGCTGAGCGTCGGTGACTGGCTGCAGATGGACAAGTACGGGGCGGACGGCGAGGTGACCGACATCGGCCTCACCACGGTCAAGGTGTCGAACTGGGACAAGACCATCACCACCATCCCCACCTATGCCCTCATCTCCGACTCCTTCAAGAACTGGCAAGGGATGACCGAATCCGGCGGGCGCCGCATCAAGCGCAGCGTCAACATCGACATGACCAGCGTGCGCTTCCTCACCTCGCAGGAGCAGTTGCAGCTCAAGCAGGCCAGGTTGCTGGCACCCTACCTCAGCCGCAAGGAGCAGGAGCTCAGCAGCTACAACCAGCAGCTCAGCGATGCCATCAGCTGCCCCATCAATGGTCGCCACCTCACCAACCTCGGCACCCTGCGCGCCTATCTGGACGCCTACCTGCGGGCCCATGCGGGCATTCGCAAGGACATGACCCTGATGGTGCGCCAGTTGGCACCGACCACGGACGGCCTGCCGCTGGAGATCTACTGCTTCACGGCGACCACCGCCTGGGCCGAGTATGAAGGGATACAGGCTGATATTTTCGACCACATATTTGCGATAATTGAGCAATTCCATCTGCGTTTGCATCAGTCGCCAACCGGTTATGATATGCACAGTTGGAAAAACGGCTGATCCCGCTTATGACAAGGTGCCGTGGCGCAGCGCGGCACCGTATTTAATCTCCGACCCGTCAGCACGTGGCGGTTGAAATTTGCATGGCAGAGGAGAAAAATGGCGGCCTTCTCTTCGCCCCGGGCGCGCCCGTCGCCTCCGCGCTGGCCAGAGTGCTGAACCACCCCCTTTATCACAGGAAAGTTATGAAGCTCCTCCACAACACGGCGGCCGCACTGTGCTGCTCCCTGATCCTGGCCGCCATGCCCGCCCTCGCCATCGAATATGCCCTGCCCGCAGCCAACAGCCGCCTGGTGGGGGAAAACCTGGACTACGTGGTGTCCCCGGAAGAGGCGGGCCAACCCCTGGAAGCGGCAGCGGCCAGATTCCAGCTCGGCTTGACCAACATGCTGGAAGCCAACCCCAAGGCAGACCCCCTGCTGCTGCAGGCGGGCGAGAAGCTGGTCGTGCCGCATCAGCTGATCCTGCCGGATGCCCCCCGTGAAGGCATCGTACTGAATGTCGCCGAGATGCGCCTCTACTACTACCCCAAAGGCAAGAAGGTGGTGGAAGTGCTGCCGATTGGCATCGGCCAGCTCGGCACCGACACCCCGGAAGACTGGGTGACCAGCGTGCAGCGCAAGAAGGCGGGCCCGACCTGGACCCCGACCGCGAAGATGCACGCCGAGTACGCCGCCCGTGGCGAGACCCTGCCTGCGGTCTGGCCGGCCGGTCCGGACAACCCCATGGGGCTGTTCGCGCTCTACATCGGCAAGATGTACGCCATCCACGGCACCAACGCCCAGTTCGGCATCGGCCTGCGGGTGAGCCACGGCTGCGTGCGTCTGCGCAACGACGACATCGAGTACCTGTTCAAGCAGGTCCCGGTCGGTACCCGCGTCCAGTTCGTGAACCAGCCCATCAAGGCCTCTGTCGAGCCGGATGGCCGCCGCTACCTGGAAGTGCACCAGCCTCTCTCCCGCAACCAGGAGGAGTTCAACTCCAGCCTGCCGGCCCCGCTGCCCATGTCCACCGCCGTGACCCGCTTCATCGCCCACGCGGACAGCGACTCCCAGTTGGTCAAGCAGGCCCTGGAGCAGCGCAGCGGCATGCCCATCGCCATCAACCGCTGATCCCGCCCGTCGGTATTCCGAGCCCCGGCCACTGTCGGGGCTTTTTTATGGCGCGGGGGAGGGGATCATCAGGGTAAACCCTTGGCAGATCGGGATAAAATCCGGCCTTATTGCAATTGAGTGGTTGCTTGGTTAGGTGTTAAACGTTTTCCATGTGTTTTTTATTTGTTAAAAGTGGTTGTGGTCCGGCGATCTGCTGATTACTCTAGGCCGGTTTTTTTAAGGAAGAGTCCGTCGCAAGAACGGGCACAGACGTCACATAACGGAGTTTTGAATGACAGCTAGCACCCCCATGCTCATCACCTTTCTGGTGTACATCCTCGGGATGGTGTTGATCGGCTTCATCGCCTATCGCGCCACACGTAACTTTGACGACTACATTCTCGGCGGCCGCCGGATGGGGAGCTGGGTGACCGCCCTCTCCGCCGGTGCCTCCGACATGAGTGGCTGGCTCCTGATGGGCCTGCCTGGCGCCGTCTTCATCGGCGGCATCTCCGAGAGCTGGATCGCCATCGGCCTCATCATCGGCGCCTACTTCAACTGGCGCTGGGTGGCCGGTCGGCTGCGGGTTCACACCGAGAAGAACCGCAACGCCCTGACCCTGCCGGACTATTTCACCTACCGCTTCGAAGACAAGAGCCGGGTGCTGCGCATCCTCTCCGCCCTGGTGATCCTGCTGTTCTTCACCATCTACTGCGCCTCCGGCGTGGTGGCCGGTGCCCGCCTGTTCGAGAGCACCTTCGGCATGAGTTATGACACCGCCCTCTGGATCGGTGCCGCGGCCACCATCACCTACACCTTCTTCGGCGGCTTCCTCGCGGTAAGCTGGACCGACACCGTGCAAGCGACCCTGATGATCTTCGCCCTCATCCTGACTCCTGTGTTCGTCATCATCGCCGTGGGCGGCATCGACACCGCCATGGTGCAGGTGGCGGCGCAGAACGCCAGCAACCTCGACATGTTCAAGAACCTGGACTTCATCGCCATCATCTCTCTGATGGCCTGGGGCCTGGGCTACTTCGGCCAGCCCCACATCCTGGCGCGCTTCATGGCGGCGGACTCCCACCACTCCATGGCCAGCGCCCGTCGCATCAGCATGACCTGGATGGTGCTGTGCCTGGGTGGCGCCGTGGC
This sequence comes from Aeromonas sp. QDB63, assembly GCF_027707425.1. Taxonomy (NCBI): domain Bacteria; kingdom Pseudomonadati; phylum Pseudomonadota; class Gammaproteobacteria; order Aeromonadales; family Aeromonadaceae; genus Aeromonas; species Aeromonas sp. QDB63. The sequence continues at coordinate 5,102 of NZ_JAPCIS010000046.1, read as the reverse complement.
CATCGGTTTCTTCGGCCTGGCCTACTTCTCCACCTTCACCGAGCAGGCGGGCGGCGTGACCGCCAACCCGGAGCGCGTCTTCATCGAGCTCTCCAAGATCCTGTTCAACCCCTGGATTGCCGGCGTGCTGCTCTCCGCCATCCTAGCTGCGGTCATGAGTACCCTCAGTTGCCAGCTGCTGGTCTGCTCCAGCGCCATCACCGAGGATCTCTACAAGCCCTTCCTGCGCAAGAACGCCTCCCAGAAAGAGCTGGTGTGGGTCGGCCGCGCCATGGTGCTGCTGATCGCTCTGGTGGCCATCGCCGTCGCCACCAACCCGGAAAACCGGGTGCTGGGGCTGGTGAGCTACGCCTGGGCCGGTTTCGGTGCCGCCTTCGGCCCCGTGGTGCTGCTCTCCGTGCTCTGGTCCCGCATGACCCGCAACGGCGCCCTGGCGGGCATGCTGGTCGGTGCCCTGACCGTCATCATCTGGAAGCAGTTCGGCTGGCTGGGTCTGTACGAAATCATCCCGGGCTTCCTGTTTGCCACCCTGGCCATCGTGCTGTTCAGCCTGCTGGACAAGGCCCCCTCCAAGGCCATGCAGGATCGCTTCGCAGAAGCCGAGCAGGAGTTCCAGAGCCCCATGGCAGACGCCATCGCGGCAAAATAACCCCCGCCTCGACGACAAAAGCCCCGCAACTGCGGCAATGCTGTTCACTTAAGAGAATTTGAGTTCCAGTCCACGTAGTATCAGGGCTAAAAAATGAGGGAGGCATGATGCCTCCCTCTTTCTATTGCAAGCCACGCTGGATAAAGGCTGAAGGAACATCGACTGGAAACAGCCTTGCTCCCCCAACTCAAGTCGCATTTATGAATAATTAGTCAAAAATGTGCTTATCTGAACAGCATTGCGCAACTGCGGGGCTTTTTAATGGGCAAAACATGCCCATGGCAGGGATTAGGCGGGGCGCCTGCCCAGTCGCTGCACATCCTGGCGGGCGGCGGCCCCGGCCTGGGCAAGCCAGCGCTGGCGGGCCCCCTCATCCGAGGTGTGGACGGGCCCCAGATGCTGGCGGTGGGTCAGCCGGATACCGCACAGCCCCAGCACTGGCTTGTCCAGGGTGCGCTCCAGGGGGGCTCCCTGCCACCAGCGGTAATACCAGGGGGGGCTGTCCATGGTGAGCAGCAGGCGCGCCGTCTTGCCGGCGAGCAACTGCTCCGGGTGCGCCTTCCCCGGCTGGTAGCGAAAGGCGAAACCCGGCAGCAGGGTGCGATCCAGCAGCCCCTTGAGCCGGGCTGGCAGGTGGCCCCACCAGACGGGGGCGACGATCACCAGATGGTGGGCTTGCGTCAGGCTCTGCTGCACCGCCTGCAGATCCGGTTCGAGGGGCTGCACCTCGTCATAGGCATGGTGAAGATCCGGCGCGAAGGCGAGCTCCCCCACGTGATGCAGGGTGACGCGCGCGCCCCCTTGCTCGGCACTGCGGGCATACTCTCGGGCGAGGGCGTGGCAGAGGCTGTCGGGTTTGGGGTTGCCGTTGAGAACAAGCAGGTTGGGGGTCATGGTATGGCTCCTTGAAGTGAGCCCCCATTACACCCCTTGTCCCATGGGACAGAGTCAAGCCACCTTTTGACCCCGATCCGCGGCGGCGGGATGATCCCGCCCGTCTGGGGATTGCCGCGCCGGGGCGCCATAGCGGCAGGGGTGCTGCGCCAGCAGCGTGGCGCACTGGCTCAAGCCCTGATGCTGGCGTTGCAGCCTGGCGACCTCCGCCTCGATCTGCGCCAGCTTGTCCGCGATAAGCTGCTCCACCTTCTGCCAGGGGAAGTGGTCGAGGCTGGTGACGTCCGCGAGCAGGGGAACCAGCTCCCCGAGCTTGCAGCCAAGCCGCTGGGCCTCGCGGATAAAACCGACCCACTCCAGATCCTCGGCCCGGTAGACGCGATACTTGCCGCGCCGCCTGGGCTCTGGCAGCAGCCCGATCTGCTCGTAGAGACGGACCGCCTTTGGGGTGGTGCCCGCCAGCCGGGCAAATTCGCCGATATACATGGTGCTGCTCGCAAAGGTTGTTCGAGTAGGGGCTCACTATAGGTTAGTGGCAGGGGGGAATGCATCCCCACGGAGGAGGGGCAGTCGGCGCAGTACAGGGATGATAACGCTGTGGTTCTGGAGCTACATAGCCGCGTCCCTGGCACGGCACAGGAGCAGTGTATTGCGCCGACTGCGCTCTGGATATGGCGATGCTCCATCGAATGTGAGGGCCTTGCACCCGTCCGGCCGAGGCGGGTGCAAGGCCGCGCTGACCCCTGATGGGGCCAGAACGGGTGTAAATGGACTGGTGATCGCCACTATAAGAGAAAATGTGGTCATCCACGGAGAACCAATAAATTCCATTTATAGTGATTCTGTCTAACCAGACAGGGCCCTGGGTGGCCAAAAGTGGTTCCCTCAGGGGATTTTCCGATCCTGAAGGAGGGGGGGAATATCTCTATTTGTAGGTCTGATTAGGGAAGGTGCGAATAAGTCATATGGCACGAGAGCATTTAATGGTAACCCATTGATATTAAATGACTAAAATTTTCATTTTTTGTTCGTGGGATACTTGTTCGCACTTTCCCAAGCCCTCCGATGCCATATCGGCTCTTGAAGCTGGCTGAGGGTCATGGGTAATCAGGAACGTTTTAATCATATTTAAAATCATCCTTTGATTGAATAATTATTTAATTCATGACTTGTTGTCCTTGCCAATGATGAATTGTCATCTTTTTAGTAAGTAATGATCACCGACCCCGCACTGCGCCTTGCCTCGCCGTGATAAACCGCTTCGATATTATTGCCGTCCGGATCGAGGACAAAGGCGGCGTAATAGCCGGGGTGATAAACCCGCTCGCCGGGGGCGCCGTTATCCTGGCCGCCATGGGCCAGGGCTGCCTGATAGAAGCGATCGACTGTGGTCCGGTCCTGCGCCTGGAAGGCGAGGTGATGGCGACCGGTCAGTGCGCCGAGCGCTGCCGGGCTGTCGATGGATGTGACAAACAGCTCGTCAGCCCAGAAGTAACCCTCACCCGCGCCGCCGATTGGCACATCAAGGGTGGCCAGTATGGCCCTGTAAAAGCGCTCGCTGGCGGTCAGGTCTTTCACCACCAGTTGGAGATGGTCGATCAGCCGACCCCGATGCAGTGTGTGCGTTTCCATACATTCACTCCACTCGACATGGTTGAATCAGTTACTTACCTCTTGCCGGTTGTGCCCTTTGGCGACGCTACCGCCCTGAATGTCAGCTTCCAGCTTGCTGCGATTGACCAAAGGGGCGTGGTTGGCATGGCTCATGGGAGACTCCGACGAGGCGTGTGTTGCCAATTGGCTATATTAACGGCCCGCGAGCGAAGGGGAAGGAGGAAATGGCGAATTGCCGGGCAAGATCAACAAATGGAGGCCAGCCCGAAAGCCTGGCGTCCGGGCTGGATTGGCGAGAGGGGGCTGGGGATAGGTAAAAGGGGGCGAGTGGTCACCTGTCGGTGACCCTCTTGCTGCCTGTACGGGAGTGGTTGCCCGGCCCCTGGCCGGGCGGGGGATCAGTTGCCCGGGATCTCGCTGCAGTTGAGGGTGGGCTGACCGTAGCGCTCCAGCATGGCGTCGCTCCCCTTGGTCCAGAGGGTGAGGTTTTGCCCCTCGTACCGGGCGCCGCTGGCGCTGGGGGTCTCATAGGCGAGCACCTGCTGCTGGTCGTTCCCCTCGCTCAAATTGATCATGGCGGCGGGCCGCTTGGCCTCGTTGTAGAAGTAGGTGGAGAGGGTGACGCTCTTGCCGCAGTGGTAATCGACCGGCGTCGGCACCCTCAGCTGGCCGCCTTTTATCTGTAACTCGGTGATCCGCAACTGGTAGCTCTCTTCCACGCACTGGCGCAGGTTGCCCGCCTTCCAGCAGTCGTTGCGCCCCTTGATCCAGCCGCGCTGGATGGCGCGCTCGCTCTTCTGCTGCTCGGGGGAGAACCCGGCAATCGCCTTGGGATAGAGGGCTGACAGCTCGTTATCCAGCGCAGCCAGTCCGGCATCCTTGCAGATGAGGGTTTCGGCGGCGCCTTTCGCCTTGGCGCACTCGAAGGACGGGGTGGCCGCCGCGGCCAGCAGAGGGGAAAACAGCAGGGTTCCAAGCAAGATCTTGTTCATCGACAGGGCTCCAACAGGGGGCATGATGCCCCGTGACCAGAGCACACTTTACACCCGAAGGAGGCAGGAGCACCCCGTGTTTTTGGGTGGCGGGCGGCCCTGCATGGCAATCAGACGCCGGCCAGCGCCAAGGTCTGGCGGCTGCGCCACAGCCGCTCGTGGAAGAAGAAGACGACGGTATTGATGGCAGGCTCGATCAGTGCCATCACGCCGCCGGTGAGCAGCTCGCCACTCAGCAGGTAGGCGACACCGAAGGCCACCGAGAAGTGGACCAGGGCGAAGCTGCTGGTCTTGGCCTGCAGGCTGTGTTCAGGCTTGAGCTTGTGCCAGCCAAGGTCGTGGAAGTAGAAGGCGACCGTGTTCACGGCGGGCTCGATGAGGGCGATCAGGCTGGCGGTGAGCAGTTCGCCGGTCAGCAGGTAAGCCACGGTGAAGGCGACACTGAAGTGCAGGATGGCGAAGCTGATGGTCTTTTTCATGGTGGTGTCTCCTCTGGCGATGAAGGCAGTATCACCCAGAACCCCATCAAGTGAAAATCATTCTCATCTATCGGCGAAATAGAAAATGCCTATCGACCGGGGGAGGCCCCACCAGATTGGGAGTTGCCTGGGACCGCAACGGCGCTAGAGTGTGCCTTTTGCCATGAAAAAGGAGCTTTCATGACCATCAACTCCAACCTGTTTGTTCTCTTCATGCTGCTGCTGATGATCGTCGTCGGCGTGGTGGCCTGGCGACTGGCCCGGCGCAAGAGCCGCCACCCGGGGCTTGTCACCTTCCTGTGCGTGTTGCTCTGCCTGGTGCCGCCCCTTGCCCTGCTGGCGCTGCTCATTCTGGCGCTCTGGCGGGACATGCCCGCAGGCGCCGATGCCAGGCAAGCCTAAATAGCTGTTCCGAATAGTAGATCACCGGAGGAAGGGAACTCAGTCCAGTTTGTGCGATCTGATTAGTCGCTA